>CAZUOL010000001.1:0-2466 GCA_964621845.1 uncultured Candidatus Saccharibacteria bacterium
TTTGGATTGGCTCAATTTATCTTTTTTACATCTATTACCACCAAAAACATAAAAACGAGCCAGTCACCTTTGGGGTCACTTATATCGCCGACTATGCGCGCTATCTTGATTTAGACCCAAAAGAAACGTTGCTCGCACTACGTGATGATCTTGGCTTTCGTCGCTTTCGACTGGTGAGCTACTGGAAGCAGATCGAGCCCCAAAAAGGAAAGTACGATTTCAGTGAGCTCGATTGGCAAATCAAGCAAGTAAGCAAGGTGAACGGTGAAGTAACCCTTGCCATTGGTCTGCGCCAACCACGTTGGCCAGAATGCCATTTTCCAGAGTGGGTAGACCAACAAAACAAAGATGAATGGTATGCGGAGTTAAATGAATATATTACTAAAGTGGTAACACACTACAAAAATAACCCCACCATTACGAGCTATCAGCTTGAAAATGAATTTTTCTTAGATGTTTTTGGTAAGTGCGGTGATCACAATCGACAGCGTCTGATAGATGAATATAAGCTTGTGAAAAAGCTGGATCCCAATCGCCCCGTTATTTTAAGCCTTGCGAACAATTACTTTGGCGTGCCAACCGGCCAGCCTCGCCCAGATCAGTTCGGTGTTTCTGTATATAAGCGTGTGTTCGATTACACTGTGACTCATCGTTACTTCGAATATCCGTTCCCCGCTTGGTATTACGGTGGTAGGGCAGGGATGACTGAAGCACTCACTGGTAAAAGCTCCATGTTACATGAACTGCAAGCAGAGCCGTGGCCACCAATGGCCGTCAAAGATGCCTCGATTGAAGAGCAGGATAAATCGATGGATGCCAATCGCCTTGTTTCACGCCTTAACTACGCTGAAGATACCGGCTTTAAAGATATCGATCTATGGGGAGGTGAATGGTGGTATTGGCGTAAGATAAAATTCAACGACCCCAGCCTCTGGGACACCATCAAACAGGCCGACCTCAATAAATAAGCGTTACTTTTTTAATTTGTGTTCAGAAAAATCATACTGACCATCATGAAAATCGTTACCACGCCAACGCGCCACAATGAATCGTACATAGAATGTGAGGAGCCTGAGCCAACCGAAGTGACGTAGACGACGCACCGAAACGTAGGTCTGTAGCTTTAAGACGGTGAATCGTGCGCCATGCCCCTGAAGGGTCTGTGCATACGCCAGATCTTCAGCAAACCGCAACGATTCATCAAAACCACCGGCTGCGGCATGCATCTGTGCCCGTATCAAGATCCCGGTACCGGTGACGTGTTGCCTGCCAAACAGAGCACTCAGGCGTTGATACAATCGAGAGAAGAAGATATAGAGGAAGTAAAAGGGGTTATACGTCGCCGCACGGTAGCGAAAGGTAGCCACATCAAAAGCAGGCTCATGCACGAGTATGCCGACTAACTTTCCAATAAATTGTTTGGGCAGCGTGGTATCAGCATCTAAAAACAACAGCCATTCGCCCCTGGCAGCGTGAGCACCCGCATTTCGCGCCTTTGAGACACCAATGCCCGCATTTTGCATCACTATGACGCCCCGCTCGTTATAAGACTCAAGCAGCTCAACGGTGCCATCATTCGAGCCCGAATCAGCCGTGATAATTTCAATGTCAGCTGTTTGTTGAGCAAGGAGCTGATCGAGCAGCCTATTGACCACACCATTTTCATTCAGACACGGGATCACAATAGAAAGCAGTGGTTCAGCCATGGATAAACTCGTTGATTTTTTCTGCTACAAGTGCAGTATTTTCAATGTGCATAAAATGACCTGCCCTAGGAATAACCTCGAGATGCGCCTTTCGAAAGCAGAGTTGAAATGCTTCAATCGCCTCGTCAGTTGTCAGGCTATCTTTTTCGCCGTGCAATAGAAGCGTATTGCAACCAACCTGTTGAGCGGCAGCCAGTTGATCGTAATAATATACGGCTTCTCCCGCCTCATGCCAGGCGCGTAATGAATATTCAGTATCGGCTTGATGTTTCAGGTAGGCCAACATATGTTCACGATCTCGGCGTTGACGCGAGTTCACCAAAAAGGTGGCGAGGTTGTACAAGTGGGCATGCACCAAGCGCTCAGCATAGGGCTCAGGAATTTTTTGACTCACATTACCAACCAGCTTGAGCACTTGTTTCATGAGTTTGTTATAGCTTGGTATGGGATTCACGAGCACCAGTTTACTCACACGCTGGTCTTCAACGGCAAGCTCCAAGGCCACCGCGGCCCCCAGAGAATGACCAAGCACCGCAAATTCTGTTAAACCCAGGCTGTCGGCCAATTCTCTTACAGCTCCGGCAAATGTCTGCATAGTGTGCAATGCAATTGGCGGTGAAGCACCAAAGCCTGGCAAATCAATTGCATAACTGGTTACTTTTAGTTGCTCAGCGAGTGAAACAAGGCCGCGGTGATCACCCCCGTGACCATGAATCATGATGAGCGGTGGCGTTTTAGGAGATACTGCATGCAGCCAATA
>CAZUOL010000002.1:0-8400 GCA_964621845.1 uncultured Candidatus Saccharibacteria bacterium
TGTGCTTGTATAGTTTTCTGGCCCCGCAGCATAGCAGCGCCAATTCGATGAGAATCACCTTCACCATTACGTGCGAGCATCACGCCATCAGGCTGTACGTATATAATAATCTCATGCACTGGCGGAACCTCCGTTGGCCACGAGGCGTATTCACGCATCACATCGATACTAGGCTGTTTTTGACCATTATAGAGATCTTGACCATCTAGCCCGGTTACATTTTGTACTTCACCCGCCCCATCCCACGAACGAAAACCCGCAGCATACACTAGCAGATCAAGCGGAATCTCAAGGGGGTGCTCAGCACCAGCAGAAATGTGAATCTTATTAGTGTCGTCTGCACGTCGAGTGACCGAACTCAGGTCAATAAACGTCTTTTCGGATAAATATGCCTTTGCTTCAGTATGGTCAACATAATGTGTTCCGTCTTCGAGTATTTGCAAAGAAGGTGCCTCCGCAACCAGCTGCATAAGTACGTTCGCTTCAATACCACCTGCTTCCACAATTCGAGTATGACGAGATTCAAGCCACTCAAGCTGTTTTTTTACCTCTCGGTAGTGCGCCCGCGTTTCTTGCGGCAATGCGTCAAGTTCTGACTGTAAATGTTGGATACGCTTGGAGCTTTCCAGATCTTGCGATCCTCCAGGTGTCATAGCGTGGCGTATTTCACTTTCAATCGCATCAATTCCAATTAAGTCGGGGTCCGATACAAGCTCAGAGCGCAACCGCTCTTTTTCTTGATCAAACAATACATCACTCGTTAGAAACTCCACCGCCTGATATGACTGTGCGAAATCAGCGTATGATTCGAAATTGGGCTGTGATACATTCTCTACAGATGACATGTTTTTGTTTGCTATTTACATATTCATATTAGCATAAGCTTGTTCTATTGTCAATATAATGCTTTCGTTAAGCAAGATCGTCTTCGGTAAGAATATGCCATGCCTGACCAAGCTGGTTGGCTTCATTGCCAGCCGCCTGATTTCGTTGCACCTGTTCTTGCACGCCCTCTCTTGTATGCAAAATCTTGGTAGCCAAAGCTCCAAGTGGAATCATGATCGAAGCAGCAAGTGCAATGCGCCGATGCTCAACTAATAGCTCTCCCACCCGCGAAATACGCGGCAGTTCCATAGTATGCTATTTATCTTTGCCTAAATGATGCTTAATGCGCTCAATCACATCGGCAATCACCACTTGTGATTTTACCAAGTAGTCATCAACGCCGAGTGCTTCGGCACGTTCTTTATCTTTTGGTTGACTCAGCGCAGTTAACATAATAATGCGCATATTGGCTGTTTCTGGCGTGTTACGCAAAATATCAAGTACATCAAAGCCGCTGATTTTAGGCATCATAACATCAAGCAGAATAAGATCGGGGTGAAACCTTACTGCCGCTGAAAGCGCTTCTTCACCATTTGCCACATGCTCTACACTAAACCCTTCGGCCTCAAGACGCATAGTGTACATTTGCGCCAAGGCTTCATCATCTTCAACTAGTAAAATTTTTGGATTGCTCATGATCTAATAGTACCCTACCGCTTATTCTTTTTCAATGCAGCAATGAACCCATCAAACAACGGCCCCGGGCGATTGGGCCGAGAGGTAAATTCAGGGTGAAACTGACTCGCCATAAAGAATGGATGATCGGGCTTTTCAATAATCTCAACCAAGTCGCCCTGCTTCCATGTACCGCTTACGAGCATGCCAGCCTGCTCGAGCTGCTCGCGGTAAGCATTGTTAAATTCATAGCGATGTCGGTGACGCTCTTGAATGTGCTTAGCGCCATACAGCTTTTTCACCAAGCTACCATCTGCCAACGTACACTCGTAGTTACCGAGCCGCATGGTACCACCAGTGCCTTCTTTGCCTTTTTGATCAGCCATTGTCGCAATCACTGGGGCTGGGGTTGTGGGCTCAAATTCAGTTGAATTCGCCTCTTTAACGCCCACTGATCTAAGCGCTGCAATTGCTGCCACCTGCATACCCAAGCATAAGCCAAGATACGGCACATTGTGCTGCATAGCATATGCTGCCGCAGCAATCTTCCCTTCTATGCCACGACCCCCAAAGCCGCCCGGTACCAACAAACCGTCATATTTTTTCGCTACGCTTGCAAGCTTCAACTTGCCAGTTTCAATATCTTCAGCACTCACCCACCCAATCTCAACCTTAACGCCGTGCTTCCAACCAGCCGCGCGTAACGCTTCAACCACCGAAAAATAGGTATCGTCATTATCAAGATATTTTGCTACCATGCCAACCTTCACCGTCTGTGTCTGCTGCTGTGTGATAGAGTTAACCATCTGCTGCCAGGCCTTTAAGTTCGGTTTTGCAGCCCTTAGCTTCAGGCGTTTTACCACATGATCACCGATACCTGCCTCTTCCAGCGTGATCGGCACCTGATAAATAGTGCTGGCGTTTGGTAACAAGGCAATTGCATCCTCGCTCACTCCTCCAAACAGGCTCAGTTTTGTAATGATAGAAGCCGGCGCTTCGTTTTCGCTCCGCACCATCAACATATCAGGTACAATCCCCGTATTACGCAGATCTCGTACCGCATTCTGGGCAGGCTTTGTTTTAAATTCCTTGCTCGCACCAAGATATGGCACATACACCACATGTACGTACAGACAGTTTTCGCGACCTTCTTTCATGCCAAGCTCACGGATCGCTTCTATAAAGGCCTGCCCTTCAATATCACCCACCGTGCCACCAACCTCTACGATATGCACATCAAAGCCACTGGCAGCTTTTTTAATATGCTCCTGCATAGCAGTAATAACGTGCGGAACAATCTGAACGGTTTTGCCAAGATATTTACCTGCTCGCTCGTCGTCTATCACCTGCCGCAACACGCGACCACTCATCAGTGAGCTTTCTTGCGTGAGTTCAGCATCTAAGAATCGTTCGTAATGGCCGAGATCGAGATCAGTTTCAGCGCCATCTTTAGTGACAAAACACTCACCATGCTCAGCCGGGTTCAGCGTACCAGCATCTACGTTTAAATACGGATCGCATTTTTGTATATTCACCTTCAGCCCACGACTTTTTAAAATATTGCCGATTGATGCTGCGGTTATCCCCTTGCCTACACCAGAAAGCACCCCACCTGTTACAAAAATATATTTAGGTTGCTTTGCCATTCATTCCTCCTTGCTTTTTTGTATTAAAAAAGAGGGCCATTACTGCTCTCTTATTGTTTTTGTAGTGGTTTTTTGTGGTCACGAACTCTGCTCTATTTTTAAATACAATACCAGCAGTGGTCGTTATCACTTCACCTCCATTAACCAAGATATAGTATCTTATTGGTCACGTTTAATCAAGCGGTTTTGTAAATAAGCGATCCTATTCTAAAATAGATTTTGTGAGTGCGCACGAATCTCATCATCTAGATCTAGAATTCTTGAGTCATTTCGGTGGCATCAACAGCTCTGCAATTGCATCCGTGCATGACGTTTTAGGTGTCGGCCCTACGCTTGATGCCATCATGAGTATTCCAGCAATCATTGAAGACATGCGTTTTATTATTGATACTCTAGCCGTGGCTTACGATGCAGGCGTGTACAGTAAAGAGCGCCATCGCAGAGGACACCCAATGGCAAAAGATGTGCCTGTAGGAGCTGCGATTGGAGATCCAAGCACTGGGTTTTTCTACCCTGGCATCTCACAAGATCAAGAACTTGGTAATAATAAAGCGCATGCAGAAGTAAACGCAAACGAACTATATGAAGAACTCGTACCTCCCGAAAAGCGAATGGGAGGCCTCGTGCTAGGTACAACTATTGAACCTTGTCCAAGCTGCATAGAGTACATAGACAGCAAACCCCACATATCAAGAGTAGTATTTGCTGGCCCACGCCAAGGTCTTGAAGATATGGGTGTTTTCAAACCACACGATGCCAAGGCAGAGCATTTAGTAAAAGAACATCGGGATGCTGGTCGCTTCCCGGCAGAACTAATCCCCTTTTGGCAGAGATCCGGTCAAATGGCTGGCCTAGAGCTGTTCCTAGGGATACATCGAGAATCAGAAGTAGTCACTCTTGAGCCAGGGTTCAATGAGGTTACCAGATACCACACCTACAATAATGCGGTAGATCAACGACGCAACCCACAAACAGCCCATCCAGACACTCGTCGCTCATCTGAGATTGAAGCAATAACTGAAGAGTTCCGAAACACTCTTGCTTCATTTGTTAAACCCTAGTCAAAATCTTGCACTCATCTGTGCGCAAGATAGACTTGAGCGCATACATCAAGCAAGGGCTCGAGCCATGTCTGTGAGGATGCTTCGTCCCACGTTTTTGCAGGGCAAAGTCCTTTCCCCATCCAATCCGAACGAGTAAAATCCACCCCTTCAATGCGCGTACCGTATTGGCTCAGTATTTCTGGTGATCGGTAGAATATAGCCAAGAGATCGTTGCGCGTTCTCGGCATTACCGTTAAGTCTCCGCGTTCTTTTTGTGTCTTAAGCACTGCTACAACTGTACGATTTACTGGATCCTTTAAGCTTGTCGCAGAAAAAATCACAGGATGGCGTATTAGGGTCTGTTTAGGATCATCTGGAATTCCTTCGGTTGAATCGATTAAAGCAAACCATGTAAAGGCATCCTCTATGCCTTGTGCAAGGAAATCTAGCGACCGAGTTCGCATTTCCTCAGTGTCAAATTCCGATGTACAAAGCGCTGAATCAAGAATTGACACTCCATCATTTTTACTCCTTTCAATCTCAGTCGCTAACACAGGCCAACGATTTCTTATTGGCTCGAGCCATCGATTCTTATCGCTGGATGAAATATAGAACATACCGATAGTAAGAAGCATGCGCGCATCGTCCAATGTGAGCTGCTCGGGTATAAAGGCCGCCAAATTACGGGTTCTTTCATCGCAAAAAGCTTCGTAAATTATTTCACCAATGATCTGATCTGCCTCTTTACGTTCGTTAAGGGGCAGCCTTTCTATAAAACTACTCATAGCATTGACTATTATACAATACTATTTACTAATTTTCTATATTTTGTTATAGTATCTACATGTCTTCAGGTGATGTAAGCCCACAATTTAGCTTAGACTTCCTTCATGAACTTGCCACGAGCGATCCGCCAGCGAATAGAAAAGAGCGAGGGCCATATGATGAATACTCTCGAGAGGGCTGGGAACTAACAGAGGCCATCCTTGCGGAACGCCTCGGACCTTATAATCATACAAACAACCTAGCATACACCGGTATATATGATGATGCTCGATATCCTGGTTTTCAAGAGGAGTGGCCGTTGAGCGTCTGGACAAGCCCAAAACAAAATGATGCCCTGACTATCAGCCTTGTGATGAAGGGTATTATTCACACGCAATATCATCCTTTATGGATGGCTACTCAATTTGCAGTGGTTGCACGCCAGGCATCTCAGCCTGGTACCCATGTACTATTCGAAAGGCTTGGTGGCATCACCTGTTCGATCAACGAGCGTGATAAAGACTGGATGCTCTTCTTCGATCCTGCTAATACTCAGGGTGGCAGAGAAATGAACCTGGGGAGAAAGTTAAGAATCATCGAAATGCTCAGAAACATTGACGATCGTATCAATCCTGAGGCGTGATTTCTATTGTAGTTTTTTAAGGGCGGCGGCTTTTTGCGGGTCTAGCCCCTTGTTGTAATCGCTATCACTAAATTTGACGACCACATCTGGCTTGATACCCTCTTTGTTGATATTCTTGCCATTCGGCGTATACCAATGAGCCACCGTTACTTTTAATTTTCCGCCATCGTCAAGCTCAATCAACTCTTGCACACTGCCCTTGCCAAATGTTTTTTCACCGAGCAAAGTTGCAGCACCATTATCGTGTAGGGCGCCCGCTAGAATTTCACTCGCTGAGGCCGAACCACCGTTCACCAGCATGATGGTTGGGATACCGCCAAGCGGTGGGTTTTCACCGGTACGTTGGGTTGAGGTAACCTTGCCACCAGTTTTTTCTTGTACCACTACTTTGTTATTGAGCCATAAACCAGCAACATCAACTGAACTTGAAAGTAAGCCGCCGCCATTATTGCGAACATCAAGAACCACACCCTTCACTTGCTTTTCTTTAAATTCTGCGGCAGCTTTTTTAGCAAGCTCAGAGGTATCATCACTAAAGCGCGAGATCTTCATGTAACCAATATTACCTGGCAGAATTTTGCTCTCCACACTTGGCACAGTGATTTCAGCGCGCACAATCTTTACCTTTTGAGCATTTCCGTTTCTGACAATACCGAGCGTCACCGTTGAGCCAGCGTCGCCACGTATCTTATTAACGGCAGCATCGACACTCAAATTTGTAACGTCGTTGTTATCAACCGTTAAAATCTCGTCACCAGCTCGAAGGCCGGCTTTTTCTGCGGGACTACCACTTACAGGAGCAATGACCACAAGTTTATCATTGCGCTTGCCAAGTTCAGCGCCGATACCGGTAAAGGTGCCGTTTAGGTCATCGCTGAAGCTCTTGGCATCCTTGGGGCTCAAATACACGGTATAAGGATCGCCCGCTGCGTCAACCAGCCCTTTTAAAAGCCCTTGTTGCAATTTTGTTTGATCAAGCTCACCATCATACTTCTGCTTCAGCAAATCATAGACCTTCTCTGCTTGCGAAAAATTGAGGTTTCGGCCCAATGTGGTATTTTGCGTTCGTGCGTACGGAGCAAAAAACCAGTCACCAATAAACTGAAAACGATTCCCTGCAATAAAGGCAATCAAGATGGCGACTACCAAAAATCCGAGTGAAACACTCCGTTTTTGTTTTGCTACGGCCGCCTCACGGCTATTTTTTGGCATATAAAAATTGTATCATGGTTATAGAAAACAGCTTATGAAAAATAACTTTGCCTTCAGCCAAATCTCAGCCAACGAGTTTGATTCTCTGGCAAGAAGTCTTGCTCCGGTTAAGATACCCATTGAACAAACACCGCTGTGGGGCGCTTTTGATGAAAGCTTGCCAAACCGAACGTTTTTAGGCAGCTTCCGTTATGATGATGGCGATCACCTTGTGGCAGTTGCCAGCGCGACGCTCTATCAACAAAAAGGTAGAGATTGGATCTGGATAAAACACGGCCCCCTATTCGCACACGAGCCGAACACTGAAATGATTAAAAAAATGTGTTCAACCTTGAAAAAACAATTTAGCCACATACAAAATACTACCCCCCTATTCGTTCGCCTCAGCCTACCCAATCACATCAACGAGGTAAAACAACCATTTGAACACACTATGTATGATGAGACCGTCATAATCGATCTTGAAAAGTCTGATGATGAAATATTGGCCGGCATGAGCCAAGGTGGCCGTCGTAGCCTTAGAAAAGCTCAAAAAGAGACACTCGCCGTTCATGAATATAGCGGTCAAGATGCAGTCAGCGAGTTCAAGCAGCACTGCTATGAAATATTAAAAGAAACCGCCACTCGTGATCGCTTTGGCATCCACCCTGAAAGTTTATATACCAACATGCTCGAGAAACTACCTGAAAACGCCAAGCTCTACACTATTTCACACAAAAATTCGGTAGTTGCCTGGGCAATTACCACCGAATACGCCAATCATGCCCTCTATTATTATGGCGGCAGCAACGCAGCCGCACGAGATCTGCACGCTCCTTACCTACTTCATTGGGAGATTATGCAAAAGATGAAACAACGTGGCAATCAAAGTTATGACTTTATGGGCATCGCCGGCAGTAACTATCCGGAATTAGCCAGCGTTACCACATTCAAGCTGAAGTTTTCTAAAGAAGCAACCAAGGTTCGCCCTGCCTACGATCTTCCCTTGCAACCGCTGAAATACCGATTCATGGCAACCGCCATCAAACTCAAACGCAAACTCCGCTAACTACATATCACCACAGACACAATTCATTTATGATGGTCGAACTATAGACCGCACTGTATCGTATGTAACACCCGCAGCAAACATTGCTACAAATGCAACATCAAGCATAAGCGGGCCAACGACCCCTGTTGAATACTCCTGTTCGCCACGACTCAACTGCGCATGACGTTCTCTTAAGAGGTTCATTCTTGAAGAAACGACACCTTCTGGCAATATTGGCATGTTCACCTCCTTCAGCATTAGCTTACCATAGCCCTCTTTTACATAAAAGATCAAGTCACAGGCCATCCAAACAGACGCTATTCTGGCAATTACTTGAAATGAATGAACTGAAGGCCGCTGGCCGAACCCCACATCTCACAATACTCGCCTGCTAATCCATAGTTGTATTGGCTCACATACACCTGCCCACCGCTGACCGCCTCCACATACCTTGCATGTCCGTAATACCCCGCCATAGAAATTGCTACATCACCTACTTTGGGCGTACTATTTACCGAAATACCCGCCGCCCGAGCGTTACCTGGCCATTGGTTGGCATTA
>CAZUOL010000003.1:0-3608 GCA_964621845.1 uncultured Candidatus Saccharibacteria bacterium
ATCCGGCCCGCTTTTTTATGGGGGATGTTGGCAGTTTTTCACTTGGTACCGGGTTGGCAGTGGTCGCGATAATGACCAATAGCGCACTGCTTCTACCAGTGATCGGCTTTGTTTTCATGATCGAAGTCTTTTCAGTCATCGCACAGCTTTCTTCCAAAAAAATCTTAAAGCGCAAAATATTTTTGGCAGCACCCATCCATCACCATCTTGAAGCCAGCGGCTGGCCAGAGGCAAAGGTGACGATGCGATTCTGGGTCATCGGTCAGGTAGCTGCAGTTGCCGGCATTTTACTTGCGATTCTCGGAGGTTTTGCAAAACTATGAGACCACGACAAAGAGCAGTGATGAGTGCTCGATCAGGCGTTGAAAGCGCCGCAACGCTAAACTCAGCGCTGGGCCGGCGCCACAAGCCAGATTACGGCCTGCTCACTGCCATGTTGTTTCTGGTGGCGATTGGCTTAGTAGTTATTTATTCAATTAGCCCTGCTTTAAGCGTACAGCTCAACGGTAACGTAGACAGTAATCATTTTATGTACAGGCAACTCTTGTTTTTACTGTGTGGCTTTACGGCATTTGCATTTGGATCCAGCGTGCCATTGACCTTGTGGGCCAAGTTGTACCGATATATTATCATTGCCGCGATTGTATCGTTTTTTCTCCTCTTCATACCTGCCTTCAGTATTACCTATCTGGGTGCGACGAGATGGGTGCACATCGGGCCTATTAATTATCAGCCGGCAGAGCTCCTTAAGTTTGGCATGCTGTTTTATGTCGCGGCCTATTTGGCACAAAAAGTGAGGAGCCGTGAGATTGATAGTGATGAAACAACTCGGTGGTTTCTGATTGTTATGGCGCTGACGGGGCTTGAGATCGTCATTATCCAGCGTGATCTGGGCACGATGATACCAATAGCTGCCATCATGCTGACGATGCTGTATGTGTCAGGCATGGCAAAACGCCGTTTCCTGGCAATCTTGGGCGTGCTTGTACTGGCTGCAGCGCTTTCTATTTTACCCTTTCAACATCGACGAGAACGGGTGTTTACGTTTCTGAACAGTTCAGCCGACGCCGAAGGGAGCGGGTGGCACATTAACCAGGCGTTAATTGCAGTTGGATCGGGTGGCGTAATGGGTGAGGGCTTGGGGAAGAGTGTGCAGGCTTTTGGGTATGTGCCTGAAGCCGCCAATGATTCAATCTTTGCCATTATGGCAGAAAAATTTGGTTTTGTAGGTCTCATGGTGGTATTTGCCATCTATGGTGGCCTGCTCCTTCGCATACTTGATGTAGCGCAGCGCGCTCCCAATCATTACTTGCAGCTTATTGCCGTTGGCGTGTTCGCATGGCTGGCTATTCAGGCTTTTGTTAACATTGGGGCCATGCTAGGCATCATGCCGCTAACGGGTGTTACGTTACCATTCCTCAGTTTTGGAGGGACAAGTTTGGTGTTCACGATGACAGCACTTGGCGTTGTTTTTAACATCTCACGATATACACTGCTAGGAAGATTAAATGAAGGAG
The DNA here is from genome assembly GCA_964621845.1 of uncultured Candidatus Saccharibacteria bacterium. Lineage (GTDB taxonomy): Bacteria > Patescibacteriota > Saccharimonadia > Saccharimonadales > UBA7683 > CAYRKQ01. The sequence continues at coordinate 1,518 of CAZUOL010000003.1, forward strand.
CACAGCATGTTGATTCTGATGGTCGGCGGCGGGTCGGGCGGCCACGTTACGCCGCTTAAGGCAGTTGCAAAACATCTATTTATACTTGAAGACGAAGTAACTATTGAGGTGCTGACCGACACTCGCTTTTATCCGCAGGCACAGGAGATTTTTGCTGATATGCCAGAAGTACGTGTGAAAAAAGTCACTGCGGGTAAATTGCGCCGCTATAATAGTAAGTCGTTTGCATGGCATGTCACGCATGTACCAACATTACTGCATAATTTTATCGATGTTTTTAAAATTGCAATCGGTGTCTTTCAGTCGCTTCTTCGTTTTCTACGACGTCGCCCTGCACTTGTATTCAGTAAGGGTGGTTTCGTTTCGGTTCCTGTGTGTATCGCAGCCCATCTGTTTCGAGTCCCGATCATCATTCATGATTCAGATGCACACCCTGGTCTGAGTAGCCGTATTGTATCGCGGTGGGCAGCCCGAATTGCAACAGGCATGCCAACAAAGTTTTATCGTTATCCAACCTCAAAAACTGTCTATACCGGAATTCCTGTCAACGCGTTATATAAACCCACCAACGAAGCAAGTCAAGCAGAACAGAAGAAAGTGCTCGGCTTTGATTCAGCACCACTATTGCTCATGACAGGCGGGGGTAACGGCGCTGAGCGACTAAACGCAGCTCTTGAGTTGGTGGCCGAGCCGCTCATTAACGATGGCTGGCAAATTGTACAAATAACTGGCAGCGGAAAGGATCAGGCCGCTCGCGCATCTCGACAGCTGCTTTCGGCAGAAAAACGCGGACGATGGCGCATTGAGGAGTTTGTTGATCTGGTGCCCTATGTGCTTGCTGCAGATGTAGTGGTGACCCGTACAGGCGCCACTACGATGCAGGAGCTTGCGAATGCCAAGAAGGCGTGTGTGACGGTCCCAAGCCGGTTCCTTTCGGGTGGTCACCAGTTAAAGAACGCTGAGATCTTTCGTACTAAGAAAGCAGCAGTGGTGCTGGATGAGCAATTGGTTGAAGATGATGTAGCGGTGTTGCTCGCCGCTGTTCATAAGGCATACGATGAAAAACAGCAGCTCGGGAGCACACTATATGCAACGTTTGCAAAGCCTGAGGCGGCAAAAACGATCGCGAGCTTGGTGCTATCGCAGCTCTAGCCCTGAGGGCTGCAAGCGCGTATACTTATGGGGTACATGTTCCACAAAAATAAAAAAGCTCGGCAACAATATCGTAGTAGCGCAGATGGCACGTTTCGTCGTGGTAACGCAACTCCATCAAGAGCCCAGCTGATCGAGCGATCACAACGACAGGCGGCTACTGATAGACAACTGGGTATCGCCCAGCGCTTGGCGCAACACCGCAGGCGTATCCGTATTGTGCTCACTTGTTTGATAGTAATTGCTGGCATACTGTTTTGGAGATCGACGATTGCCGATACTAAGGTTACGAGCGCCCAGAAGCTCAGCGTACAGCAAGAGCAAACCTATAAAAAATACATTCAGGGTAGGGTGGGGGACTATAGTATTGCAAGGCAGGGGTGGTCGCTCGATACCAAGGCCCTTTCAGCAGATGTAAGCAAGCATTTTCCGGAAATTGAGAACATAAAACTTTCAACTGCGAATCCGTTTTTAACAATAGCACAAGCAGCAATAGCATTTCGTGAACCAGCGTTTATGTGGCAAGATGCGAGTGGAAAAATACGATACATTGATCGTAGTGGCGTCTTGTTTGATCAAAACAACAGTACTGTAGGCGTGAAACAACTGACGACTATTAGAGATGAAAGTGGGCTCGCGCCTCATGCCGGACAACCTGTTATTTCAGAGACGACCAGCGCTATGATAAGCCAGATACCAAAACAGCTAAAACTACTTTACCCGAAGGGGGTGAAAGCAATTGTGCTGCCGAAATCAACCCGTGAGCTTCGCGTTGAATTGAATGGAGCCCCTTACTATATAAAGCTGAGCACTGAGCGCAGTCTAGCCGAACAGGTAGGGGAGTTGCAGATCCTATCGAACCGCCTATTGAAGCCAAAGGGTATTACGCCACGACAGTATATTTACTTGCGTTTAGCACATAAAGTGTTTTACCGATAA
>CAZUOL010000004.1:0-18337 GCA_964621845.1 uncultured Candidatus Saccharibacteria bacterium
TAAGGTGGAAGGCAAGCATCACCACATTAGTGCAGAAATGGCTCGCAAGTACGGCATGCCAGAAGATATTGTGCATGCTATCGAGGCGCACCATGATGACATAGAAGCAACAACTCCGGCTGCAATGATCGTTCGCGTCGTGGACGCGCTTTCTGCGGCCCGCCCTGGTGCCCGCAACATTAGTGCTGAAAACTTCGTTGAACGAATGCGTGAGTTAGAGAATGTCGCTACGAGCTTTCCGGGGATTGACAAGGCCTATGCTATTTCGGCCGGTCGTGAAGTACGCGTGATGGTGCAACCAAAAACAATCGATGATCTCTCGGCGATTAAACTAGCGCGTGATATTGCGAACAAAATCGAAAGCACCATGCAGTACCCGGGGACTATCAAGGTCAACGTGATTCGCGAAACTCGCGCCATCGAATACGCAAAGTAGGTTTAATGGACTCACCCGGAAAAATACCAGAGATTAAGCCGGGGGACCTACCTCGTTTGCTAGAAGGTAGAGGCTTCGTTGATGGTGTGGTGATGCAGGTCGGCCCAAGACTGTGGGCACTTGAACATAACGGACGGCCTTGGCTGATTTTTGAAGATGCCAACTACCATCCTATGTATCATCTTGACCGCATGCAGCAAGAGCGTTATCAGGAACAAATCGAACAGAATGACTATCCGTTTTGTACCGAAGCAAGCCAGATATTCATTGACTTAGAGGCCGGACGCTACATTGAACGTGAGTTTTACGCTGAAGAAGGTGAGATACAAGGAGTTGAATATGCATGGGAGGCAATTACGCATGGCGGGGTGCTTGAGGAGGCAGCGTATCACGCGTATATTGCTGGTTTACTACAGGAAATAGGCGAAGAAACAATCCCGACCGATTGGTCAACGCTTACAGATATGCAAGAATCTGATGTCGAAAGATTAACCACATAAGGAAATACATGATCACTATTATTTTTGAAGCACATAGTACGACGATTGATAACGAGGCCAAAAGAGCGAGTGGCTGGAATGATATCGATCTTTCTGAACTTGGATTGCAACAGGCTTATGAACTCAAGGATCGATACCTAAAAAAGCATATTGATGCCATTTTCCCTTCGGATTTGCAGCGGGCTGTAAAGACTGCGATCCCGCTTGCCGCCGCAAAACATATTCCGATCTATCCTGATGAGCGATTGCGTGAATGTGATTATGGTGACCTGACACAGGCACCGAAGCAAGATGTTGACGCGCAAAAAGCCCTCAGAGTTGAGACTCCTTTCCCTAATGGCGAAAGTTACCAAGAGTGCGCCCAGCGCGTAAAGGATTTTCTTGATTGGCTAATACAAAACTTTGATGGCAAAACGGTTATAATCATTGGTCATCGTGCAACGCAGTATGGTTTGGAACACTGGCTCAACGGCAAAGACTTAAAAACATGCGTCACCGAGCCTTGGGCATATCAACCAGGCTGGGAGTATCGTCTTGACCATTAAATCTGTATTGTTTGATTGGGGCGGTGTATTGGTGGCCGGTGGACGGTCTTTTAGTGCCTATGTTGAAGATGTATTGGGGGCACCTATCAAAGATATCGAGGCTTTCAGTGAAATACGTGTACGGTTGAATCAAAATAAAATTACACCAGAAGCATTTGAGGCAGAGTTGCTCAAGCTCACGGGCGTTGCAGCAATACCAGAGGGTTTCTGGGTGCCTACGAATGTGCGTGATATATTGCCAGAAATGAAGCATTTCACTAAAGACTTGAGAGACCAGGGTTACCAAACAGGGATTATTTCTAACATGGGGCACACAATGGCCGAGGCAATCCGCGGAGTTGGAGGCTACGATGGATTTGACCCACTGGTTATTTCTTGTGAGGTCGGACTTGATAAGCCCATGCCCGCGATTTATGATCTTGCAGTTGAAAGATCTGGCTATCAACCAAGTGAAATTGTTTTTGTTGATGATCTTGCTTCAAATCTTGATTATCCTAAAGAGCTCGGTATGTCGGTTGTGCTCGCAACTTCACCGGCTCAGATTATAGAAGAAGTCACTGCGTTGCTTGGATAAAAAAGGGGCTTTTTGATACAATAAGCATAACCTAAATAAGGATAAACACATGGATCCAAATGGTGGCATGAATCCATCAGTACCGAAGCTAGATAACACACAGCCAGCAGCTGACCAGCCAGTGGATATTTATTCACAACCACAAAGCTTTGATCAGCCGGTTGGTGGTGCAAGCATTCCTTCTGAGGTGCCAGCCGGGGGCCCTGTTATGCAAGATGTGCCTGGCCCTGCTGTACCGACGGCAACCCCCGATCAAGGTATGGGGTTTCCAAACCCCCAGCCACCACAGTTTCAGGATCCAGCTGCGAGTTATCAACCACCCATCGATCCCGATCCTATGTTGAATCAACCCATGATGGAAACACCTGCCAAACCAGCAGGCGGTGGTAAAAAAATACTGGTGATTTTTGGTGGTCTTATCCTGGCACTCCTTTTGCTTGGTGGTGCGGCGTTTGCGGGCTACACCATGGGTAAAACCGCTGGCAGTCAACAGGCAGCCACCGAATTTCAGCAACAACAAGCAGCAGCGCAGCAAACGCAAAATACGAGCGCCTCAACTCAAAATGTGACTCTCGATTTAAGTAATACAGTACAAACCAACCAGGTGAAAGATGAAGAATTAACTGGAAAAATTGGCGAACCTATCAGCGCCAGCGATGGTTTTGTGGTGCAAGTAACCAACATTGAACGTAAATTTACAACTGATGAAGCGGATTACCAACTTGATGATGGCAAAGAGCTGGTGAAGGTGAATTTTGTCATGGGGAATGCCGCAGAGGATCGTGCCAAAACTATTAAAAGCTCCGAGCTGTATCTTGAAGAGGGGACGGATCAGACAAAGGTGACACCCGAAAGCCGGCTGACAAAATACAAAGGATATTTTGATACAGTCACCATTCAGCCTGGCGAACAAACGACGGGATCGATTGTATATGCGGTTACAAAAGATGTCGCGCCGCTTGTATTTGTTCGAGATCAGACCTATAAGTTACCAAATCAGAACAAGCAAGTGACAACCAAAACATCAATCACCCTTACCGATTAGTCAACAGCATTAGGTGCTGTTTTGGGCATTTATAAATCACTCAAGGTCTCGTAATGGCAACTAAGCCTCTTGGCTGCCGCGAAAACCAAGCAGTGCGACCACCGAGCTTGCGGCCATGTTGATCAGCACAACATTTACGACATCGAGATTACGATTGATCGCTAAAATCAGTGCCGTGCCAATCCACATAGTACCGATGATACCAGCAGTGTAGGGATACTTTACGAATAAAATGACATCTTTAAACATATTGTTATTATACCATAATTACTAAGATTTTTCAGAATCTTTTTTTTCAACTTTGGAAACCTTCGGCTTTGGCTTGGTTTTTTGAGTAGATTCGGCAGTGCGGATTTTACTGATAAATATTTTGAAGAGCTGTGGGTCGCGTGTCGCAACACGTTCGAGCCATTTTGTGACGATTTCAAGTGCACGGTTAGCACTCATAGTGTTTTCGGTCTCCTGTGTATACTCTGGCCGTTCGGAGGCAACGTAAGCCAAACCTTCTTTAAAGGCTTCAGGTAATACTTTGCGCATACCAAGTGATTCAACCAGGGTGATGTAGCTCTGTGCGGCACGCAACATTTCGCTATCTTCAATTTTCAGTACAAACCCAAAACGGTTCCCTTTATTAATCACTGAGTTCACGGTGCCCAAGATGCTACCGCTTTCAATAATTTGCTCAAGATCTTCTTGGCTCATCTCTTTCTTTAAATTATTCTCTGCCACAACACCCATTTGTCGGGTAAGGTCATTTGTTTTATCTGAAGCCGGCAACATGCTGGTTATTTTCTTTAGCGCCTTATAGAGATCGCTCACAAAAAAGCGTAAAAACTGACCAAGCATCATCGGAACATCAATCACACCGCTCAGCATCCGCTGATATTCCCTGAGCAATCCATAAAAAGCCGCTTTTTCTTTTGGTGCTTGAGCAGAAATCCCAAAATCAATCAGGGCGACACGGTTGTCTGAAAGCAGCTTCACGTTGCCGGGGTGGGGGTCACCCTGAATTCGTGGCAGCATGAAGATACCACGAACATATTCAAACCCCACGAGTTTTAATTGTGTCGCCAGATCTGATCGTAAGTTCTGGGCAACGTAGTCAACTGCATTGATGCCTTGCTCTTGCAGGCGTAGTAACTGGGCGCATGAAATACCATCAACGTACTGTTGCACAATCAAATTGGGGGTGCAGAGTTCAAGGTACGTCTTCGGAATGATGAAATGAGGGTTATCTTTGTAGGCCTGAAATAGCTCATCGGCAAATCGAGCCTCTTCAACATAGTCGGTTTCACGCATGGTAGCGCGTTTAAAATCAGAAATCGCCGAAAGAATGTTCACATCCATATTGCGATAAATTTTGTTCACAAATGCGCGCATAAAAAAGCTAATCAGCTTTAGATCATAGGCCAGTGTTTCGCGAACCAAAGGCCGGAGCAGTTTAACAACTACCTGCGAGCCATCTTGTAAGGTGGCAAAATAAACCTGGCCAAAACTACCCGCAGCAAACGGGGTAGGGTTGATGGCGCTTATGTGCGCAAGCCGCGCAGGTGGTAGCTCTTGCTGCAATACCGCATTGATGTCAAGCGGTTCGCTCTCTAGGTTTTCAAAAATCTTTAAACGATCGCTGCTTTGCCAATCACGCATCATCGAGCTTTTTAGCAACACCCCTTGCAAAAACTTCACATATACACCACCGAGCTTTGTGAATTCCTCGCAGATGAGGTTGTTCATAGCCGGGTAATCTTTCTTTCGGTAGAGCTTATAGGCACTGGTAACAAGTGCAGTGAGTTTTTTACGACGATAGCGCTTGAGCTCTTTGATCTGTTTTTCTTGCAAATTTTTGGTGCCCACGGGGAGCCTCCTACTTATTCTTGCCGAACCCAATAATAAAGAGCACAAGGGTAAAGATAGTCAGCCCTACATATAGCTTGAGCATGTCAGTTGGGTCACTGACAACAAATGCCATCAATACAACTGCTATCCAAACAAGTAGTATGGTGGCGAAGATTGAGGCGTATTTCATAACTCTTTACATCCAATCGTATTCATTTTCCACTATTATATCAATTATTTCGAAAATTGTCTACCTCTAAAGTGTTTATATGAAAAAGTCTGGCTTTCGTCAGATAGTTATAGTCGCGAGAAACGTCTACTCCTCGAACTTTTTGAGTGGGCAACCACTAGCCTACCTAAATCGGAGAACCAAGTTAGACACCTATCTCAACTATTAGCTCACGACACCCTAAATTCAAACGGTAGTAATGTAGTAGTGTTTTGAGCCTAGTTCTCAGGTACTAGGGTGCCGTTCTCTAGCCTCTTAGCGGTGTCTGAATACGGATCTTGGTGCGAATTAGGATGCTCTGCGGAATACTGTTCCGCTCGAACCCGGTATTCCTTCGCGCGAGTTTCAGCAAAGCCAGGTAGTTCACCATACTTGTCTACTTGTTCTGCACGAGGGGCGAAACCGAAGGACTCTTTACTCATGTTTGTATAATACAACACTATCATAAATAAGTCAATTATATTCTTAAAGAATTAAAAACCTTTCGTCTATTCGAAAGGTTTTAACCATGAATATTGTGGTCGGGGTGAGAGGACTCGAACCTCCGACCTCGCGGTCCCAAACCGCGCGCGCTAGCCAACTGCGCCACACCCCGACGGTGTGTAAAACGGTAATTAGTATAGCATCACTTCTGTTATTTTTAAAGCGTAGCATTGAAACACCACTCTTCTGCTATACTCTTAAGCATGAGTAAACCGCTTATGGTGTGTGTGGGCAAAGCGGGGCAAGATACGTTTTTGCAAAGCGAGGCCTTCAAGCCAAAAAAAGAAAACGGCATATATTACGAGCATATGGTGCTCGGCAATAAGTATTACGTTGATGACGCGGTGGTGGCAACAGGTAACAATGCGGTGAATGCGGCCGTTACGTTTGCTCGCCAGCGCTTACCAGTAAAGCTCATCACTACCATTGGTGATGACGAGGCTGGTGCCCATATTTTGCGTGCCCTTGATAAAGAACATATTGATACAAGTGAAATGCGAGTGGACGAGGCAGCAAAAACAAGCTTTTCAACCATCTTACTCGCGCCGAACGGTGAACGAACAATTTTGGATTTTCCAGGTAGCGTAAAAATAGTGCAAACACAACTCGAAAGTGTTAAAAACGAAGGCGAGTGGCTCTACGTCTCTTCACTGGGCTCAATGACCAGCCTTAAGCACTTATGCAAGCTTGCAAAAGCGCACGATGTAAAGATAGCCTTTAACCCGGCAAGCTATGAACTACAGCATTTGCAGGAGACTGCCGATTTATTGGAGTTTGTCGACATTTTTGCCGTGAACAAAGAGGAAGCTAAGCGATTTGTAGACGGTAGTACCATTGGTGAGCTGGCCAAAAAACTTGCTGAAACGGTTGATATAGTTTTGGTGAGCGATGGGCCACGTGGGGCGGCAGCGTGTGATGGTGAACGGCTCGTGCAGGCGGGGTTGTACGAGAAGGTGCCTGTTGTTGATAGAACAGGGGCTGGTGACGCCTTCACCAGCGGTTTTGTATCTCAAATAGCACTTGGCAAAAAGCTCGAAGAAGCCATCATCTTTGCCAGTGCAAACTCTACAAGCGTGGTCGGAAAAGTCGGCGCCAACGTAGGCGCGTTGCACTCACATCACCAACTGCACGATATGCCTATGCATATAAGTGTTGTGAGGTAATGACAGAGATGACAAAGGCTCTTCGAGCCGTTACACTATAAGCATAAGCAAAAATATTATGGGAAGTTTTTTACGCGATCTACTAGATGCAAAGGAGCCATTGTTCACCCAAAGTGTACGTGATTTAGAACGTATTACCGGCCGCCGAGGTATTGATATCAAACTGATTGGTGAAATTCACGAAAAGGTCCATAGCGCAACAAGGGGCCTTGGGCTTGATAGCAATGATACGGCTGATAAAGAGCTGTATTATGCACTTATTCAAAAAGTCCGCGAACACAACGAACATCTGGCACTGAGCCTCGGTACCACCAACGAGGCGCCCGTTTCTCATATCGTGCCGCGTCTGGTTGAAGCAGCAAACCAAGCAAAGGTGCCCAAAAAGGCGTGGCTGTTAAAAAAGTCAGTAGCGAAAGATCTGCTCAGAGAAATGCCGCCCAAAAAAATGATGCAACACCTTGGATATCGCAGTATCGAGAGCATGTTTAAAAGCGAAAATTTTGGAGAACTCTACACCGCCCTTCGGTTTTCAGAGGGCCCGGAATGGCTGAACGCCTATGATGAGCTTTTTGCAAAACGTATTCAGCCTTCGGATTTTGAAACCAGGGATATTGAAATTGTGGTGATGGATCACAAAAAATGGGTCACATTAGCCGAACATTTTGTAGAAAAAAAGAAGCATAACATCACGCATACCAAGGAGCTCGGAGTGATTGTGGTGGTACCGATGCAGCAAACCCATATGATTGGGTTGCCGCTCAAAACCTTGCCGCTCTTGTTTCATTATTTTAATGAAGTGCGGCTTTATTCAGCCTTCTTTAAGCTCAAAAGTACCCAGGCGCACTTTGGCCAAATTATCAGCGAAACATTAATTGCAGATACCGGTACAGGGGCACAAATTGCCAATCATCACATTCATTGGCGCGTGATTCAGCGCTATTTTGGCAAGCTGAGTGAAGATCATCCAGAGGCGTTTGAGCCGCATGTGCAGCCTGAGGATTTGCACTGGCGCAAAGCTGAAGAGGCGCTCTATGAAATTGATCCCGAACTAAAATTTTGGCAAGATCTCGATTACGTTGCTCGGTTAGGCCAGGATGGGCTGCCGATCACCTTCAACTTAATGGATGTCGCCTTTGCCTATTCGAATGGTGAGCATTTTGAAGACCGTTACTTCTACCATTTTCGTGAGAGTCTGTGGAACGAGCTGTTTATTCGCTACATGGGAGAGCCGGAACTGAAACGTCAGGTGCTCGAGCAACTAGATAATGACATGATTAAACCAGAGGAGATATAGTATGCCCGAAGATGCCCGACCAAAACAAAAAAAAATTGTGCCGCGAAAGGCGCACCACCGATTCACGCTCTGTGTCAGTGGCGCCTCTAAAGGTTACACCGTAAACCAGGATTACAAGCTAGCCTTCGCACTCGGTGAGGAGATTGCCAAGGAGGGTCATATTTTAATCACCGGTGCTACCGTTGGATTGCCAGATTGGGCAGCCCAAGGCGCGAAATCAGTGGGCGGCATGAGCATTGGCATTAGCCCAGCCGCAAGCTATAAAGAGCACGTTAAAAAGTACCGCTTGCCAACTGATGCCTACGATTTCATCCTCTATACCGGCTTACATTATGTAGGTCGTGATGCCTTGTTGGTGCAAAGCTCAGATGCTGTGTTTAGTATTGGTGGGCGCATGGGTACGGTGCATGAATTTGCCACTGCCTTTGAGAGCCACATTCCGGTTGGGGTGTTGGAAGATAGCGGGGGCACCAGTGATGATTTTAAGCACTTGATGGAGGCGGCGAACCTTTGTCATGATGGCATCTGTGATGGTCAGCACGATATCTACTTTTCTGCATCAACCGAAGAACTGGTTGGTCAACTTGTAAAGTTATTAGAAAAGCGTCATGATGGTGATAAGTAAAACGTAGGGGGTTTGATATGGAAGAGAATAAAGTGCCAGTAACGGTACAAAATAACAATGATGAAGCAGTTGACGTGAGCGAGCCTGCGCAACCTGCAATTGAGCAACCTAAGGCGACAACAGCACCCCAGTCGCCAAAAAAGAAGTCAGGAATCGGCAAAAAGATTCTTGGTGCACTTTTGGTCTTAATTTTGATCGGCGGAGCTGGCTATGCAGGCTATGCATATGCCAAAAACCAATCCCAAAAAGATGCTGACGCCAAAGTCGCCGAACTCCAAAAACAAATCGATGACTTGAAGGCCTCCAAGGATGCTACTGCTAGGCAACGTGCGAAGACAGGAGGCAGTGAATTAACCGAATCGTTAAATGTGAAAGACTCCAAGAATACTTACTTACTAAAATATCCATCAAGCTGGAGTAAAAAAATAACCACAACAAAACCGGCAGGTGCTCCCGCTGGATGGGTCAGTCAGCAAGCTACACTGACATCACCAACTAAGGCGGTGAGTGTTAGGGTAGACACAGGGGTGAGTGGCATAGGCGGAGCTTGCTTGAAGGAAGACGCTGGCACGATAAAGACCGCCAGTGTGACCCCTTTACCCAGTTCTCCAGGTTATTCCTATCTTCAGTATACCAGTGGCGGTCCTGTTAAAACCCAAGGCTTAAATATGGTGTACGGAGCTGTTGTAGTTAAAGACAGCGACGCCAACAAAGCAAAAGTGGGTAGCAGCTTTTGTGATATCTCCTTTTCTTCAATGATGCCGATGGGTGATAATGTAGGTGCAGCTTCATTTACTATAAACTCAGCTTCATTAGATAAATTGCATGCTGCTGGGAAAGATTTTACGACACAGCAAATTAACGCATTCTTTGCAAGTGAAGAATTTAAAACGGCAAAGGAGATTCTCCTAAGTCTTAAGATTAACTAGTCTGTTAAACTGTTAGGGTGGATCGGAAGTTTAAGCTTGTAACAAAATATCAGCCGATGGGCGATCAGCCGGCGGCTATTGAACAACTCACAAAACAACTAGAGAGTGGCACCAAAGAACAAACACTGCTCGGGGTGACTGGTTCAGGTAAAACATTTACCATGGCCAACGTGATCCAAAACGTGCAGCGGCCAACCTTGGTGCTGAGTCACAATAAAACGTTGGCGGCGCAACTCTACAGTGAATTCAAAACCTTTTTTCCGGAAAATGAAGTCCATTACTTTGTCAGTTACTTTGATTATTATCAACCTGAGGCCTACATGCCTAGTAGTGATACCTACATTGAAAAAGATTCTAAAATTAATGAAGAGATTGATCGTCTGCGCCATGCTGCTACGTCAGCTTTACTGAGTCGACGTGATTGCATTATTGTAGCCTCGGTGAGCTGTATTTATGGCATTGGCTCACGCGAAGATTACGGCGAGATGTCAATCACTGTTAAAAAAGGCGAAGCCAGAAAACAAGATAAGTTCATCCGCCACCTCACAGATATTCAATACCAACGCAACGATGTAGATTTTCATCGTTCAACATTTCGGGTTCGCGGTGATGTGGTTGATGTTTTTCCAGCGGGTGGCGAAAGTGCTTACCGAGTTGAATTTTTTGGCGACGAAGTAGATAGGATTACAGAAATTAATCCTCTCACCGGTGAAATTATGAGTGAACCAAGCGAAATGACCATCTTTCCGGGATCGCACTATGTGACGCCGCACGATAAGCTTAAGGTCGCCATTGGCAAGATTCGCCATGAATTTGATTTGAGCATGGACGAATTCAACAAAAAAGGCAAACTGCTTGAGGCTCAGCGTTTAGCGCAGCGTACCAAGTTTGATTTAGAGATGCTCGAGCAAACGGGGTTTGTAAAAGGTATTGAAAATTATTCTCGCTACCTCACCAACCGTGAACCCGGCGAACAGCCTGCCACCTTATTAGATTACTTCCCTGATGATTATTTGATGATTATTGATGAAAGTCATATGACGCTACCGCAAGTGCGCGGAATGTATAACGGTGATCGGGCTCGCAAAGAAGTGTTGGTGGATCACGGTTTTCGCTTGCCATCGGCGCTTGATAACCGACCACTGACTTTTACCGAATTTGAACGTCATCTCAACCAAGCGATTTATGTTTCAGCAACCCCCGGTGATTATGAGCTGAGCCATAGTGGTACGCCAACCCAACAGGTCATTCGCCCAACTGGCTTGCTTGATCCGCCGATTGAAGTGCGCCCAACGAAAAACCAAATCGATGATTTAATAAAAGAAATTAGAGCCACCACTGAAAAGGGCCAACGTGTGCTGGTGACTACCTTAACAAAGCGGATGGCTGAAGATTTAAGTGAATATCTATCTGAGCTTGAGATAAAAACGGCGTATTTACACAGCGAGGTTGATACGTTGGAGCGCACCGATATTCTGCGTGATCTACGCCTGGGTATTTATGATGTACTGGTCGGCATAAACCTGCTTCGAGAAGGCCTCGATTTACCGGAGGTAAGCTTAGTGGCAATTATTGATGCTGATAAAGAAGGGTTCCTGCGCAGTGAGCAGGCCTTGATTCAAACAGTTGGCCGAGCGGCCCGTCACGAAGAGGGCCACGTGATTATGTACGGAGATACTATCACCGGTTCAATGCAGCGCACCATCGATGAAACTAATCGTCGACGCGAAATTCAAGAAGCCTACAATAAAAAGCACGGCATTACGCCAACTGGCGTTGATAAAGTAATTGATGAAGGCCTGCGCGCTATTATTGGTGCTCCAGAAAAAGAGAAGAAGCCAAAACTTGATCTTAAAAAGATTCCAAAAGACGAATACAAAAACCTCATCAAAGAGCTTTCGGCGCAAATGGATCTCGCGGCTGCAAATCTTCGCTTTGAGGAAGCAGCCGAACTTCGTGACGTCATCGCCGACATCCAATCCAAACTCTAACCAGTTATTTGCGTCAGGGTCCGTCCTTGGCGCAAAAGGGTTTCGGGTAGATTGTGAAACGTAATTGATATATTTCAAGGGTGTTACTGAAATTTTGCTTATGCTAAAGTGAGTGTAACAACGAGGAGTCTTTAGTGGTCAAAAAGGCTAAGAGTAATAAGCGGGATCCTAAGAGGCAGAAACGTAATACGCGATTTGCATGGATAACTGTGATTATTTTTGGTGTAATTTTGCTGAGTATCGGAGGAGTGATTTCGTATCAGAAGGCAAAATACGCTGCTGCTCCCGCGGAAATTAAATTGATTCGAACACTGCCAATTTACAATTATGAATCTGATAACTTAAAAATTGTCAGAAGATCAGAGGATTACGGAGGCTATGATTGGAAGCATGTTTATAATGAACCAGAAGTCTACCTAAAGTATGGTGGAAGTGGTAACCCCGATGAGAAAGTCCAGGATATAAATGACCACCTTTTAAAAAACGGCTGGACAAAATCATCCGAGGTTTCTACGGGCAATAGAGTAATAAGGTACTACAGATTAAAAAAGGGCCCATTTAATTTAGAGGTCTCTGTTACGCTAAACAAGCTGAGTGGTGAAATTAGTCTCTTCATAAACAAGTTCTAACTATGAAGTTTTCCAAGTGGCAGAAAGACACATTTGTGCTAGTATTCTTCCTAGTAGCTATATTTTCTGGATTGCTTGGTTCCAGTCAAGCTCAGGCCCAAGGGCGGTTGAAGGTTATGTTGCTTGGCGATTCATACACTGCTGGTAATGGAGCGCGTCAGGCAAATGGAAGCACTGATAACTTTGGGCCAAAAGGCTGTTACCGGAGTAACTCAAATTGGGGACAGAAGTATGTCAACCAACTGACAAATCTTGGCTACAACGTTACCCTGATTAACCGAGCATGTAGCGGGGCGGTTAGTAATGATTTGTTATATGATAACGCCATGGAAGCCGAAAATACGTGGATGCGAAGCTATAGCTCGCTTAGGCTTTCGGGTAGCAGCAGTGATGACGACATCTATCAAGCGATAGCTAGGAACTACAGCTGTGATCGTCGCGAACAGGGAGAGGAGTACTACCGATTCAGTATAGACCTGCGATCAGATAACGATGTCACGTTTTCTTGCCGTCACTATGTAAAAGCTCAACTGGATTCGGTTGACAGCAGTGTGGATGTAGTGTTGATGACGCTTGGCGGTAATGACGTTAAATTCTCGACTATCGTGATGAGTTGTTTTGCGCCAGTACTATCCAGTGCCTCAGATTGTGAAAAGGTTGCTGAAGATTCGCGAAGAAGCGGCCTGAATACTGACCCCGGCTCATACCAACGCAACATGCAAGAAATCTTCAAAAAACTTCGTAGCAAGCTCAGAAGCGATGCCAAAGTAGTGCTGCTCAACTATCCGTACTTAGCTAAAGACGATAACTACATCCTGAAAGATCTGCTCGGTAGTAACAGTTACGAGGCAAGCAAAAACGTCCGCGAGTTGGGTCGACTGGGGGATGAGGTCCAGGCATCTACGATACCCGGCTATCAGCCAGACAAAGCCGGTATCTTCTATTTCAACGAAGTGAAGGATGAATTCAAAGATCACGAGCCGGATATGACAGACAAGTTATTTAACAATAACCAAAAGTGGCTCAACACCTTTAATAGCCGTTTGCCAGCTGACTGGTTCCATCCAAACGCTCAGGGTCACCAAGCTATTGCCGACCTGCTGTACAGGGATCTTGAAACCAAAGTTGATGGATTACCACTTAAAACACACCTTGATTATGACGTGGTGTTTATAACCAACGAGGCAGCGGAAGCGCAGCAGTACCAAAAAGATGACTTGGCCTCAAAGGGAATTCAAATTGGCCAAATTCGCGATAAAGTTTTGAGCGTTGCAAACACTGCACGCTTTGGCTTGATTGATTACAACTTGCTGGTTGGTTATAACAAAACCGGGCCAGGGACGAAGCTTATGCAAGATTTTACCTCGGATATAAATCAGCTTGCGCTCAAGATGCCACGCTCTACGACCGTGGAGGGTCGTACGCAGCCTGGAGAGTTAAAAAATGCACTTGATATGGCGCTGGGTCTCAAATGGCGGCCAGGCGTTAAAAAACTTATTTATATTGTGGGCAAGACTGACGGCGATGACAATATATATGGTACCGACTATTACAACAACATAATTGAAAAAGCCTTGAACCTTGACCCGGTGGCGATTTCGCCTATTCGAGCCGGCAATCAAACAACGGCGATTGATGGCCAGGCCACCAGGCTCGCTGATAAAACAAACGGTCAAACAGTTTCGCCAGTAGGGATGAAATACTATTTTCCAATTAACGTGACCAATGCCCTGAATACGCAAACCTTGGCAGCGCCCTATGTCTGGGCGGGCGAAGGTGTCAGCGGCAAGGTTGGTGATGAAATTACACTTAATGCTACGGGTTCGTATGATCAGAGCGGCATTACAAAATATGAATGGGATGTGAATAATGATGGAGCGTATGATGTGACCTCGGGTCAGCCGATCGTGTCGTATGTTTACCAGGAGCCGTACGAAGGATTAGTGGTTCTTAGGGCTACAAATCAAAATGGTGTGACCGCACTAGCATCTGCTACCGCACAGATAACTGCTGATGGCGATGCGGTTGCTGACGAGCAGGATAACTGTCCGCTTGATGCAAATGATGACCAAGCCGATGCTGATGCCGATGGTTTGGGTGATGTTTGTGATGATGTACCAGGCATTGCCGGATATAAAGTAGATGGTGAAGTTGCCACTGAGCCAGAGACTCCTGTTGATGAAACTCAACCGGCAGACGATGTGCCGCAAGCCAACGATGCACCAGTTGATCAAACGGAGAACGACACTTCTGATCAGCCAGACCAACAAACACCATCAGAGAATAATCCAGACGTGCCGGCGCGTGATCAGCAACCAAATGTTCAGGTTCCGGAAGGTGACGGTGTAGCCGGCCCCGTTGGAGATATATTTATGCCTATTGTTACTCCCAAAAGGTTGGTCATCATGGGTGGGGTTGCTCACCCCGTGCTGAGGCCTAGCACGAATCAAGCTACTCAAAATACTGCTACTGGTTTCGTCTCGAGACGTAGTAGCGTCGCAAAAACGAAAAACAGCCCGATCGTTTCATTACGTACAAAGCCAAAAACGCAATCAAAAAACCCAAAAAGCAGAGGTAGATTTAACTGGCGCGTAGTTGGTGGCATGGTTTCGGGTCTTGGTATGGCAGCCTATGCTTTCAACTCAGAATTATTTGAAGACGAAGAAATCTAGTGTTATTTTGCGGGTGTCTCAGCCCGCTCTTTACAACAGGCTCACCCCCATGTGCGCCAAGGACGGACCCTGGCGCAGGAGAGTGTTAAAGGCTGTGGTCTAACGGAAAATAATACAGCCTGGTATACTGATGAGGTCAGCCACAACAATAAAAATATGAAAAAAATTAATGGCAATAAACCCTTACAGCTCTTGGCGTTACTTGCTATTTTTATACTGGGTGGGCTATACGGTGCTAAAAAACAGGTTATTCTACCGCAAAAACCTTCGCCGCCCATAACAGTACACCGCAATCAAGCAGCGAGTGTGAATAAGAAAGCTACAAAAGTTGGGAGTCAACAAAACATCAAAACTCCACAACAACGGGCACCGCGGCAAATGGCTCTTGCGGCCAAAGTTACCAACAATAAACGGTATTATCTACTCGATGCGCCAAATGACCCAAAATATGCAAACCAGTGGGTATTGAGTGCCGTGCATGCGCCGTCGGCCTGGGCCATTTCGCCAAACGCAGCAAATGTAGTAGTTGCGGATATAGATACCGGTTTTGCACTTGATCACCAAGATCTTAAAGATCAGTGGTATATCAATACGGGCGAAACAGGAAATACGTCAGAAGGCGATGCTTGTTGGACGGGTGCCCCGGCAGATAAAAAAACAAACCAGTGTGATGATGACGGTAACGGCTATGATGACGATTGGCGCGGCTGGGATTTTTATGCAGTAGATAACACCCCACAGGCCGGGAGTGTAAACCCGAGTGGTGACGGGGTCGATCATGGCACTGAAACCGCGGGGCTCATTGGGGCGAGCACCAATAACGGGATTGGCATGGCTTCAATAAGTGGCGGGGTGCAACTCATGCCGCTGCAAGTAATGAGCGACACGGGGGTAGGTTACAGTAGTGATATTGCAGCAGCCATTTATTATGCGACCGATAACGGTGCAAAAGTTATCAATATGAGCCTCGGGACTTCTGGCGACGATCCGGCAGTACGTGATGCGGTGGATTATGCGGTAGCTCATAATGTGGTAGTGGTAGCGGCGGCTGGTAATTGCGGTAATGGCACTCAAGATGTATGCAGCGGCCAGGTTGCTGGTTATGTGACCTTCCCGGCGAATTACGACAAAGTGGTGGCAGTGGGCGCGGTTGATCAAAGTGGGGTTCGGGCCAGCTTTTCAAGCTACGGTCAGCGGGTCGATATGGTGGCGCCTGGCTCAGGAACGCTCGTCTCTACTACTTACGTTCAGGGGAACAATGCGGCCTATGAGGTAGGAAGTATGTATGGTACCTCGTTTGCCTCGCCAATTGTGGCAAGTGCCGCGGCGCTTATTCGATCTATTCGCCCGAATAGCACTATTGATGATATACGCGCACTGCTGATGGCTTCAACCCAGCGGCTGGGTGGCATGTCAGGCAACTATTACACACGTTATTATGGCCATGGTCTGTTGGATGTGGGGAAGTCGCTACAAGTAGCAAGCGACCTGAATGCTATGAGCGAATCGGTGCCTACCCTGTTTGTCGCAGGAAATTATAAGGCAGAAAAGCAGTACAGAGCAGCTGATGCTTTGGGCGGAGGCTGCGAGGCCCCTGCTGGTACATGGTGCACGGTGTGGTTACGCAACACAACTGAAAATTACGATCGGTACCTACCGTATACAAAAACAAACGCGGATAATGAAGCTGGCTGGTCGTGGTCAGGCAGTGTGCTGGAAAAAGGAGAGTGGTCAATTCGTGCACGACAAGGGAATGCAGTTTCAGATACACCCCATATATTGTTCAGTAAATGATAAGAAACCCCTTAACAAGGGATGACTTGCTTATGTTTCGGGCAAGCGTGTACAATAAAAGCGATTATGTATAGGAAAAAAATTGACGAGGTACTTAGTCAGGAGCTGACTCGAACTGAGTTTTTAAAAGTGGCGGGCGGTATTGGTTTGACACTGCTTGGCTTGCCTACCATTATTAATACGGTCACTAAGGCGTTTACACATGAGAAAAAAGCAACTACAAAAAAAATGCTCTCTTCGTCGGGCTATGGCTCGCGTCCTTATGGCGAATAATCGTAGCAGATTACATTTGGTCTTGGTGTTGTCACTGCTCATCGTGTTGCCTATCTCACACGTTATGCCCACGAGCGCAGCGCCTTATGGCACTGGTAGCTACGGAGCCTGTCAATACCAAGAATGTAGCAGTTCTACGGGCGGTGATAATGGCTCGTCTTCGGGTGGTGTATCGGCGCCCCCCAATAGCTCATCTCAGTCATCAGGTGGGGATACTCTAGATGATCGCAATGAGACGATCACTCGTGACGAGGGCGAGCCTAATAGCAACATTACGCCCGTTGAAAATGATCAATCAGCGCCGGCTGGAGGTGAGACTGCACCTACGAGCTCTACTCAAGGCAAAGGAAGCTTATTTTATCTCGTTTTTCTATTCGGTATGGGGCTCATAGTGTGGTTTATTATCGCCCGTCGTCGACATCGAAAAGAACGGACAGACACCAGCCTGCAGTAGCTTCTTCCTCCCCTCATTTTATGCTAGACTATACATAAGCATAACAGAGGGAAGTATATAGAAATAATAGGCAACTAAAAACGGCATATGGCACGCTTACCAATACCCGGTTCTGATGATAATACATGGGGAGATATTCTCAATGAGTATCTTGAGGTTGCGCATGAAAATGACGGTACTCTCAAGGATACGGGAATACTTAGCACGAAAGCCCCTCTTGCCAACCCTACCTTTACGGGCATAGTAAATGTTCCGAACCCCACTACTGGAGGTGCGGCTGCAACAAAGGCCTACGTTGATTCAGTTGCTAGCGGCTCGAGTACTCCCGATGCAGATGGGGGGACTAAAGGAAAGGTGAAGCTCACCGGTGATCTTAGTGGTACAGCTGATAGCCCAACCGTTCCCGGGCTTTCAAATAAGGTCGATGTCTCTACAACCGTCAACGGGCACGCTCTTTCAGCTAACATTACTGTAAGCAAATCTGATGTCGGCTTAGGTAATGTGGATAACACTTCAGATGCTAATAAGCCAATATCTGCGGCCACCCAAACAGCCCTAGACTTAAAAGCCCCTCTTGCCAACCCCACCTTCACGGGTACCGTTACGGTGCCTACCCCAAGCAATGCAACTGATGCTGCAACAAAAGCATATGTTGATACGACTGTTTCCTCTGGTACCCCTGATGCCGATGCGACTACCAAGGGGAAGATCCAACTCGCTGGGGACCTTGGTGGCACGGCAAGCTCGCCAACAGTGCCAGGACTCGCTAATAAGGTAAGTACCACTACAACCGTCAACGGGCACGCTCTTTCAGCTAACATTACTGTAAGCAAATCTGATGTCGGTCTTTCAAATGTTAACAATA
>CAZUOL010000005.1:0-6061 GCA_964621845.1 uncultured Candidatus Saccharibacteria bacterium
CCAGGTGAGCGTTTAGATAAAACGCTCTCAAATATCTTTCCTGAATACTCTCGGGCGAGTGTTGAGAAACTTATTCATACTGGTCAAATTACAGTAAACGGCATGTCTGTAAAGACGAAACATATACTCAAGCCAACCGATGTAGTTACAGCAGATTTTGGCAGCCTGAATCGTTCACCAGAGCCTATCGATCTACCGGTTATTTATGAAGATGAGCATGTCGTAGTCATTAACAAGCCCACTGGCGTTTTAGCTCATGCCAAGGGCACCTTTAGTAGTGAAGGCACTGTTGCGACCTGGCTGAAGCAGCACTGCGATGATGCAAAAAGCGATTTTTGGCACTCAAATCGAGCAGGGATCGTACACAGGCTAGACAGAGCCACCAGCGGCGTGATGATTGTAGCGAAAGATGAAGAAACGCAGCGATTTCTTCAAAAACAGTTTGCCAATCGGAAGGTAAAAAAAATGTATCTTGCCGTTGTTTCAGGGGAGCTACCAGAATCTGAGGGCGTAATAGATATTCCCATCGAGCGGAACCCCAAAAAGCCCGCCACGTTCAGAGCGGGGGTCAACGGGAAACCAGCTCAAACGGAGTTCAGTGTGCTCAAGACAAACAGTACACTGAGCCTGATTGAGCTAAAGCCAAAAACAGGCCGTACCCACCAACTGAGAGTACACCTCAGCTATTTAAAACACCCGATTGTAGGCGATACTTTTTACGGTGGCACACCCGCTAACCGATTGATGCTGCACGCACAAGCGCTTGAAATTACGTTGCCAGGGGGATTACGAAAAGTATTTGAGGCACCCCAGCCAGAAGAGTTTGAAAGCCTATGATCGCGCCGCCGCTGTTACACGCGCGGACAAAAACACAGCTAGAGTTATATCTGGCTCATCCAAATCATGCCTTAATTTTAGCTGGACCTGTTGGCGTTGGGAAAAAACACGTGGCACTTTGGCTATCAGATCAGCTCAATATCTACCATCATATAATTGAAAGGCAAGAAAAACTGAGTGCTATAACTATTGAACAAATAAGAGAACTGTACAATGTAACGAGATCCGGCAGCAAACAAATGATAATCATCTCGGATGCCGAGCTCATGAACAGCGCCGCTCAAAATGCCTTCTTAAAGCTGCTCGAGGAACCCCCTGCAAATAGTGCCTTTATCTTGACCGTAAACAACGATCATCGCCTGTTGCCTACTATACGCTCAAGGTCAACAACAATTCAGGTTTTACCCCCCACAATAGATGCCTTTACTGAGTACACTCAAAAAAACGATGCTGATTTTATACGCTTAGTACGTTCTTCAGGAAACCTCCCAGGGAACGTATTTGCACGTATGCATAACAGCGCGGAGTGGACAGCTTATCAAGCTCAACTTGAGGAGACCAAACATTTTTATAGTAGCAATGCGTACGCTCGCCACAAGATGCTCATAAGCCACAATTATGAACGCGGGTGGTCAATGCAGCTTTTACAGTCGCTCGCGCGGATCATTGATTCGCTCATAGAGGTAAGAGCTACCGATAGAACAAGTCTTGAACGAATGACTCGCCAGGCCTCATTGGTGCAGATGACGCTTGAGGCAATCGAGCAGAAGCCAGGCAACCCCAAGATTCATCTCACGAAACTCGCAGAAATGCTATAATGCAGCTATGATTATTGCTTTACTATTGCTCCTAGGCCTTGGCATATGGACCATCTACACTTCAAGTACGAGCGAGGAGCAGGCAGAAACACTGGTAACAAATCGTGTTGGCGATCGCTTGCAACGATTATGGGACGATGCTTTTAAATCGTTGAAAGAAAATAAGTTTCTCCGAGCTGAAAGGGCACTTCTGACGATCTTAAAGTTTGATGAACGCAACGCCGGCGCATATAACCGCCTCGGTATCCTGTATGCCAAACAACGTTCGTTTGATCACGCTATTGAGTGTTTTGAGATTGCACAAAGCCTCGAGCCAAACCCATCTACACTTCATAACCTTGGGTTGGTATACATGGAAACGGGTGAGTATCAAAAGTCAGCACACACCTTCGAAGAGGCCATGAAAGACGAAAATGAGGTGCCAACTCGCTACATTGCTTATGCAAAAGTACAAGAAAAACTCGGGAATGAACGTAAAATGGTAGAAGCACTTGAAAAAGCAGCTCATCTGTTACCAAATCGGCAAACATACACCCTTGTTGCAGAAGCCTACCGCAAGGTTGGTCGTGATGAAGATGCGAAAAAGATAGAAAATGCAATGAAACGAGCAACAGCTAAGCTCAAAAAAGCACCCCGTATAAAGCAACCACGAAAAGTGGTCATGTAAAAAAGATGCATAACGGCATCTTTTTTTGGTGCTGGGAGTAGGATTCGAACCTACGAAGGCATAAGCCAGCAGATTTACAGTCTGCCGTGTTTGACCGCTTCACTATCCCAGCTTGTTAATACGTGTGGAGCCGCCTGTCGGGATCGAACCGACGACCTACGGTTTACAAAACCGTCGCTCTGACCAGCTGAGCTAAGGCGGCGTTAATTGAACTGTTACATCATACTAAAGTACAGGATTCTTTACAACAGGTTTGGCGAATTCAACAGGTTTATCCTATACTAAAACCTAAGTGGCGGAACTAAATGAAAATTGCGCTGTGGTGGGCACAGTAATATGTTCGATGGCGCATCTAAGGATTTAACACTATGTCAGAAATAGGAATTCCAGCAATAACGTTCCCTAAAATGTATATAGTGGCGTTCGAAGGGTACTTAGCGGTATCAACAGTAGCACCAAACGATGAAATTGGACGTCTTAACGCGGAGTACTGGCTCGAAGAAAACGGCAAACAGTTTGGGGTTGACCCCAGTCAGCTATTTCTTCCCACTGCAATCAAGGCTCGCGAGATACACTCAAGCAATACTACAGCAGTACTCATACAAGGAGGTCGAGCCGCAACACAGCTTGCTGAAGTGTACGAGCGCGTCCCTCAGCAAAGAGTACACGTGAGTGTATCTAGAAGGTTCATGCCATTAAATCAAGAACATCATCAGCAACTGGGTATTCCATTTCAAAAGACACCAGTTGTTGACACACCTCCTAACTGTTAAACTATAGACTGTATGCCGTCGTAGCTCAGTGGTAGAGCACTTCCATGGTAAGGAAGGGGTCTCGGGTTCAAATCCCGACGACGGCTCCATTTTGTAATTTATTATGCGCTTATACATCCAAGGTCAAACAAAACCTGATTTCACACCAGAAATAGCACCCGCCCTCGCAGGTGACGTTTTTATTTCAGGGGTGAGTACAGCAACAGGCCTGATAGCCTCGTGGGCCATTATTCGATATGGCCTCGATATACCACAAACAATTAAAAATGCGTCTGAATATCTGCCTACAGCAGGTCTGATGATAGGCAGCTTAAGCATCCCTGCCGCAGCATCAGTGAGTTGGCTCGGTGGGAAGATCGAAGAAAGAGCACACTCCAGTAACCTGCATATTCAAGATAGGTGTTGAATAAGCCAAACATATCTGTTACAATAATCTCCTATGGCAAAGAAGAATACAAAACGAGTGCTTGTTGGCTTAGTTGGTGAAGAAAGCGGTGATCGCCTGTATTACACACGCAAAAACACCATGAATACTCCTGACAAACTGAGCCTGAAAAAGTACAACCCTCGACTACGCAAAGTAGAAACCTTTACTGAAACCAAAAAGAACCTTGGTAGAAACGAAGTAAAGCCTCGCAAACACTAGAGCATTCGTTGTCTAAACCGAGCATAGCAACAGCGCGCATTGCGCTGTTTTTCATAGCATAAACTTTTTTCACAAAGTACTTGACAACTTTGCATGCTTGTGCTAATATGAGTGAGTAATCGGGTGGGAGCCCGGTGTAAGGATAAGGAGTAATAAGATGAAGAAAGTACAAGCAATCGTAGCAAGCGCTATTGTTTCAGTTGCATCATTTGCCGCTGTTGCAATGCCTGCGCATGCTGCAATCACAAAAGATACCAACACAGATGCATGTTATATAAAGGCCCAAACGCCTATCACTGACATCAAAGATACGAACAAGAACTTTACATACAACGCCGACGGAACTGTTACTGCACACTTTGTAGTAGGTGGTACCGACGCAAATTGTAAAAAAGACGCTTCACTTGCAGTATGGAAGGCCCCTACAGGCAAGCAGTATCCACTTACAGATCAGGTATTTTATAGCTCTGCTACTAAAACAAGCCTGAGCAAGGGTAGCTACACGCTCACCGCAAAACTACCATGTAACTTCTGGCAGATTGATCTCGTAGAAGGTGCTGATCCTAAGGGTATCGACGTAACCGCAAACTATGGTGAACTTTTCAGCTCAAACAAGGCACATATGCTCGACACCAACTTTGGCCAGAACGTATGTACTGAAACTGTTGTTGAAAAACCAGTCGAAGTAACGAAAACTGTAACCAAAAACGTGCCTGTTACCGTTACAAAAACAGTAACAGCTGCAGCTCCTGTAAGCTCAGTACCATCAACAGGTGCAGATGCAGGTTCAGTACTTATGGGTACTATGGGTCTAAGCACCAGCACTGGTCTTGCCTATAACCTTATCCGTAAGCGTAAACTGCTCCAATAGCACCTCTAGCGTACAGACCACAAGATAGCTCCTGCAAAAGGAGCTATCTTTTTTGTACGTAAACGATTAGACATAAGCACCTTTTACTGTTATGATTCAAACCAACAAAGCGTAGCAGGAGCACACATGAAAAAGGCAGCATCAAAACTAAAAAAATCCACCAAAAAAAACGTTGCGCGTCATCGCTCAACACTTAAAAAACAGCCGCGTCTCAACAAAGGAATTGCACTCGCGATTATTGCTGCCTGTACGGTAATAGGCGGCCTTTTTGTCTATATAAGTAACGCTGCAAGCTCTTCCTATTCTCGCTTGGATTGCTTTTTTACAAGTAATAAGGGGTACGCTTCAGCCTACGCCTGTTACGAACACAGTATTGAGGGCCAAACCGCACAAGCTTTTATTGCAGTGTTAGGACGTATTCCTGAAAAAAGTGCATTTCAGTATTGGTCAAACGTCTACGCAACCTATCAATCCGCCCCTCAACAAACACTTATAAATAAACTCTTACTTGGTCCTGAGGCCCAAAATAAGTTTGGGAAACTGAGTAACTCAGATAAGGTGACCTACCTCTACAACACCGTGCTACATCGGCAACCTGACACATCAGGTAAAGCCTACTGGCTAAAGCGCTTCAATACAGATAAAAATCTCGGCCACGTTATTGCCTCATTTATTAACACTAACCAAAGCCGTAATAAAATGCAGGCCTACGTGCAAACTGCCCTTGATACGCTTGGCACTACCTGGCGACCAACACGTATGGGTAAAACGGTAAGTCCACGTGGTGTCTACGCAAATTGGATCTGGAAAGCGCCTGCAAGCGGCTTTAATCGCCTCAGCCACAACCTCACTATCCAATCGTTTAACCCGAGTGCCTACTATTTCTGGGCGCATCAATATAAATATGTTAATGGCGATGGTGCATATATTGGCTTGCAGTCAGTTGGAGCGGGCCCTGTTCGCAAACAAGCGATCTTCTCCGTTTTCAGTGCTGGGATAGCCGCCAAACAGCAGTACTGTAAAGTAGAAAAGTCTGGTTTTGATGGCTACAACACTTCTGGCACCAGCTGTATTATTCCCTACAACTGGGTGAAGGGCCGAACGTACCAGCTTACTTCTAGCCTTTCAGCATTAGATGGCACAGGTAGTTGGTGGACCGGCACCGTAACAGACACGACAACAGGCAAGAGTACAGTGATTGGCACTATAAAAGTTCCTAAATCCTGGAAAGGCACCGGTGACTGGTCAACTATGTGGACCGAGAACTACCAGTCTACCGCCACAAGCTGTAACACCATTCCATACTCAAAAGTCACTTTTTCAGCACCAATTGCCAATGGGTCAATCAAACCAATCGCCGCGAGTAAACAATTTTCTGAAAAATACGAATGTAACAACTCACGCTCTACCACGCCGAGCAGAAGTGTCACCCAAGAAGTCGGTGTACAA
>CAZUOL010000006.1:0-29592 GCA_964621845.1 uncultured Candidatus Saccharibacteria bacterium
GCTGCAAGAGGTACTTGAGAATCTTTTTAGAGAGCGCGATATCGAAAAGATAGTGGTGGGATACCCGCGAAACCAGTCTGGAGAGGCGACGGCTCAAACGGGTTTTGCGCAGGCAGTCATGCAAAAATTGCAGATTCCAAAAGGGGTGCACACGGTGTGGCAGGATGAATCACTTACCTCAGTTAAAGCAGAGGCAGAGTTAGCACAAAGGGGGAGGCCCTATCAAAAAGCTGATATTGATGCGCTGGCTGCTACCTATATTCTCGAAGATTACCTGAAGGAAAACGGATGAGAAGAAAGAAGCATAACAATCTGACACAGCCACTGCCAACACCGGCATCACCCACAGAACATACTATGCAATCACCCGTTTCTAGACAGCCCGAACAAAAAGAGAAAACCAGTAAAAAAAAGTGGTTCTTGGTTGCCCTGGCAGTTATGTTCGGGTCCGTTGGTGTGGCAGCTATATCGGCAATGATTTGGTATAGCGTTCAGCTTGCGCCCAAGAGTGTAGCGAACGTGTACCATGTGGTTGAGGTGAAGCCGGGGGAAAATAGTGGGCAAATTGCCGATAAGCTTGAAAAAGCAGGCGTTATTAAAAACCAAACGGCATTCTTGCTTTTTATTAAAATAAACCGTATTCGCACATTGCAGGCGGGGACCTACCGACTCTCGAGCGGTCAAACAGCTGCCCAAATTGCTCGCACTATAGAAAAAGGCGATGTTGGTACCGTAAATCTGCTTATTTTGCCTGGCCAACGTTTAAGTCAGATCAAACAAAAGCTTGTTGATGCCGGTTATAGTCGCCAGGAGATTGATGAGGCCCTGGTTGCCGTACGTTCGCATCCGCTCTTGCGGGGCTACCCTCAAAATAGACCGATAGAAGGCTTCTTATTCCCTGATACCTACAATATTGCTCCCAACACCAGCGCAAAAGAACTCCTGAATTTAATGCTGAATACTTTTCAAGATAAAATGAGCCCCCAAATAACACAAGGGCTGAAAAAGCAGGGTTTGACCTTGCAGCAAGGCATTATTCTGGCATCAATCGTGCAAAAAGAGGTGGCAAACCCCACCGAGCAGAAGATTGTAGCTCAGGTGTTCTTAAAGCGCCTGCGTGAGGGCATTGTGTTGGGCTCAGATGTGACCTTCCAGTATGCGGCTGCCGAAACAGGTCAAAAGGCCACTCCGGAGCTTGATTCACCCTACAACACGCGTCGAGTGGGCGGTTTGCCACCAACTGCTATTGCTAATTTTGATATGAGCGCACTCGAGGCGATTGCCTTCCCGGCGAAAACCGACTATCTCTATTTTGTCGCAGGAGATGATGGCAAGATCTACTACTCGCGCACCGAAGATGAGCACAATGCCGCCGTTCAAGCCCACTGTGCCTCATGCTTTCAGTAACGAAGACCTCAACGGATGTGGATAAGTGTTCAAAAGGGCTCTGTGCTCTTGACACATAGTGTACAATTTAGTAAAATAATACTCGTCAATCTCAGAACTTCTTTGTCAAGTACTGAGTAGGTACCAGATGAAAGTGGGCGAAGCGAGGTTGACCGTCAGAAGAACTGTCGCACGAGATACATAACCAATTTGCGAGAATATTAGCTAATAATAAGGTCGACGTATCTCTTTCCAAACACCAGGAGAAAGACATAGTAATCTGATGCATCTCCCGCCGTGGCGGGAAAGGAGCTACTATTCGTAACAATCCTGTTACCTCAGTAGTACGCGCTTCAACGAGCGCACGCAACAATTTGACCACTAAGATTGAAAAATCAACTAAACGATATCGCTCAAATCTGAGTAGGAATATCAAATATTCTGTTCTTGCCGTTTTACTTATCTCAATCGCCGTATCGCACCTTATGGGGCGGGCATCGGGCGATAGTTATGTAGCACCGCAAGCTCGTTTAGAAAACCCCATAGCCGCACCAGATGTGCAACCGATTGACGAAGTCGTTTCGGCAGAGGTGGCCGCAAGCGCCGCAAGCGCCGCGCATTTGCTGGTGACCCCAAATGTTACTAACCGTGCCGATACGCTTGATGCGCAAGTAAAATTAGCCACCAAAACAGATGAATCAACGACTGCAGTGGTTGAAAAACCACAGCTTGTTGCTTCCAACACCGTTGCAGGGGCAAGTGTTATTACCATTACGACCAAAAAGGGCGATGGTGTTGCCTCATTGGCACGGGCGTACGGTATTTCAGAAGATACCATTCGTTGGGCTAACAACCTGGGCTCAGACGATCTCACGCCGGGTGTACAACTAAAGATTTTACCGGTTTCGGGCCTGCTCTATACGGTTGCAGCGGGTGATACCGCACAGAGTATTGCTGCGAAGTTTCGTACCACGGCTGATCAGATCAAGGCGTACAATGATGCTGAGGTGAAAGGCCTGGCCGTTGGCCGCCAAATTATCGTGCCAAACGGTGTGAAGCCGCAAGAATCAGCAGTTACGTCATCGAGCACCGCCTCGTACGATAGCTCTTCAGTAGTTTCAGGTTTTTCATTTGGCGGTGGCACAGAGTATTCTGGCAACAAGTATGCTTATGGCTACTGTACGTGGTATGCCTTTAACCGTCGTGCCGCAGCGGGTCGCCCTGTTGGCAGTAACTGGGGTAATGCAACCTCATGGGCCTACTTGGCAGCTGCTTCAGGCTTTGGTGTCGACCACAGCCCGCGCGCCGGTGATGTCTTCCAAACCAGCGGTGGCTGGGGTGGCTACGGCCATGTGGGTTATGTAGAACGAGTCAACGCTGACGGAAGCATCTTGGTAAGTGAGATGAACTTTGCAGGCTGGAACGTGGTTTCGAGCCGTATTATTGAGGCCAACGAAATCGGCGGCTACAACTTCATCCACTAAAATTCTGTAATCTGACATCTATCATCTATAATCTAACGTAATGTTTGTTGATAAAGCGATAGTAAAAGTGGTGGCTGGCAAGGGCGGCGATGGCGTTGTTAGTTTTCGTCATGAAATTTATGTTGATAAAGGCGGACCCGATGGCGGTGATGGTGGCAGGGGCGGCGATGTTATATTCCGAGCTGATCGAAATCAAAACACACTGGCTGAATTTCGATTTACCCCTGAATTAAAAGCGAAGCCGGGGCAGGCTGGTGCAAAGAGGAGGCGTCATGGTAGAAATGGCGAAGACCTAGTAGTGCCTGTGGCAATCGGCACCCAGGTAAAAAAAGACGATCGCATCATTGCTGATTTCACCGAAGATGGCCAACAGGTTGTTGTTGCGAGGGGCGGCGACGGTGGTTTTGGGAATGCCCACTTCACGAGCTCGACTCGTCAGGCTCCACGCATTGCCGAAAAGGGTGAAGCGGGCGATGAACTGGAGCTCACCCTGGAGCTTAAGCTGATTGCTGATGTTGGCTTGGTGGGGCTACCAAATGCTGGTAAATCTACGTTTCTCTCTGTTACCACCAATGCGAGGCCTGAAATCGCCAATTATGAATTTACCACCCTCACCCCGCATTTAGGCGTGGCTGACTTTGATAAAACCTCTTTGTTAATTGCCGATATACCAGGCTTAATCAAGGGCGCCGCGAGCGGTAAAGGGTTGGGGCATGAATTTCTGCGCCATGTAGAGCGTACCGGTGTATTACTTCATCTGATAGATGCCTACTCTGAAGACATCGTAAAAAGCTATAAAACCATTCGCACTGAACTGAAGGAATATTCGAAAGATTTAGTGAAGCGCCCAGAGGTGGTGGCGATCACCAAAACAGAAGGGCTGGATGACGAAATGCGAGCCGATCTGATGGCTCAGCTAAAAGAGGTGACCAAAGCCCCCATTGTGGCAATTTCCTCTCAAGCACACCAGAACATCACTGAGCTGCTTCGTCAACTTAAGGTGGTAGTTGACACAGCAAACGCGAAAAAGGGTCTTAAAACGGCTAAAAATACCCAAAAACGGGCTGTTTTCACACTCGGAAGCGATGAACTCGCTTGGAATGTGGAAAAAACAGGGGAAAATAACTTCACTATTAGCGGTAAAAAAATAGAAAAATTTGCTCGCCGTACTGATTTTGAAAACTATCACGCTCGCCAGCGTCTTCGCGACATTATGAAAAAGATGGGTATTGTACACGAACTCATTCGCAGTGGTGCCGAACCCAGCAGCACCCTTACGTTTCCTCGTATCCACCAATCTCTAACCCTAGCTGAACAAGAATAAGATTGTAAAAATACGAAGATGTGTTATAATCGTATATTATGGGATTTTTAAGACAATATCGTGAAGAATTTAGGGCTGCTGTGGATGTACAACGTGACCCACGTGCTGCCAGAGGTTGTCTTGGCGCCCTCGCTGCACGGGACGGTGCCGTTCAGTTGGAAAGCGTGACAACAGTTACTGTTCAAAACCCTAGGCGCGCTGAGATAATCCGAACTCAAGCAAATGCTGCAATAGACAGCATAAACCAAGGCCTTGAAAGAGACTACCCGGACTGTTCTGGTCGTTTGTATCTGGAGGAGAACGGTATGGTTCTTTTGCGCTGTGGCGCTCAGGATTGTCTTCTTCCTACTTCAGATCAAATATAATATCTCTTTCACTAAAGACAATAATTCCCTTGACGGGTACAATGGTGACTATGCAACGGCTTGAAACCCTATTAGCACAAAAAGAGCCGACGATTGCGGCAGTATTTGCATCTGACGATGATTTGGCGCAGGCTGAAATAGTTGCCAGATCAGCACATATTGCAGAGTTCAGATCTGATCTTATACAGCTAGACCCTATTGCGAAAGAGCGGCGGTTGCAGGGACTCGCTCAGCTTATGCCTACGCTGTTTACTGCCCGACACCAGCGTGAAGGAGGCCAGTGGCACGAAACCGAGCCGGTGCGGCTGGCACATTACCAGCGCCTTATGCACTATGCGCATGCCGCTGACATAGAGGTTCGGTCACGTAAAATCGCAAAAGAAGTTATTACGATCACGCACGGGCTCGGCAAGCCAGCGATTGCCTCGTTCCACGATTTTGAATCGACACCAAAGGCAAGTGAATTAAGCCGGTATCTCGACGAAGGCTTGGCTCTGGGTGCGGACTATGTAAAGTTTGCTTTGATGGCGCGAACAGCTGACGATTACGACAGCCAATTGCAGTTTCTGATTGCGAACAAAGACTACCCTTTAATTATGGTAGGCATGAGCGATGAAGCCTCAGATGCCCCCTATGGCCCGATTTCACGCATTGTCTTCCCCTATTCTGGCTCACATCTCACGTTTGGTTGCATTGGTGAGCCGGTAGCCCCCGGGCAGATGAGTGTTGAAGCACTCGCACATAGCTTTGCCCTCGTGGCAAACCGATAAAATCATGGTTTGTGTGCCGTGATAGAAAAATCTGCTTGTGCTTGCATTGTAGACGACCAAGTGCGACAATGAGCAACCATATGCGAGTAATGCTAGAAAATCCGGCAAGTCAGCAACCAAGCTATCCTGATCAACAGGCACTTGATACGGTGGTTTCCCAACTTGAGGCGGCCAAGCCACTTGTGGAGTATGATCGAGTCGCTGCGCTATCAGATCAGCTCGGCCGAGTTGCGAATAGAGAAGCCTTTTTACTGCAAGCTGGTTCATGTACCGAGTCGCTTAGTCATGGCAGAGCTGAAGTGCATGGTTTGATGGATGTGGTACTGCCAATGACAACAACCTTGATGTATGCAGCAGGTATGCCAGTGGTTAAAATTGGCAGGGTCGCAGGGCAATATACCAAGCCACGATCTGCTGACACCGAAGTAAAAGGTGGGATAGCACTACCTTCATTTAGGGGGGAGTCGGTGAATGGCCCTGCATTTAATGAGGAGGATCGTACACCAGATCCGGAGCGTATGCTTAAAGCGTATCGCCATAGCGCACAAATGATCACCATACTTTCTGAGCTTGCCGAGCATGGTTACTCGGATTTAGAAAATGCCCATGAGTGGAATCAGCG
Organism: uncultured Candidatus Saccharibacteria bacterium; assembly: GCA_964621845.1. Taxonomy (GTDB): domain Bacteria; phylum Patescibacteriota; class Saccharimonadia; order Saccharimonadales; family UBA7683; genus CAYRKQ01. Next base: position 5,952 of record CAZUOL010000006.1, read on the forward strand.
CCTACTGCGCAATGCGCCAAGCGAGAGTCTGGAAGAATATCAGGAGATTATTGACCAGGTATCTCGAGCCATCCGCTTTATGAAAGCGGCAGGGATTGATGTAGCGAACATGAAAACACTCCACGAAGCGAGCATTTTTACCTCACACGAAGCCCTGTTGCTCCCTTATGAGCTCGCTTTAATACGACAGGCCGAATCTGGAGAGCTGTATGATTCTTCAGCTCATCAAATATGGATAGGTGAACGTACGCGTCAGATAAATGGCGCACATGTTGAATTAGCCACAAAGGTTGTCAACCCCCGGGCGGTTAAGGTGGGGCCTTCTATTGATACTGACGAACTACTGGAACTTGTGGAGAAATTAAACCCCGATAATACGCCGGGCAGACTCACGCTTATCAGCAGAATGGGTAAAGATCATATTCGAACGGAGCTTCCACGACTCATGCGCGCTACCAAGGCAGCTGGAGCCGCGATAGTCTGGGCATGCGATCCAATGCACGGAAATACCATTACACACGGTAGCCACAAGACGCGTCGTTTTGAAGATATCGTGGCAGAGACGAATAGCTTTTTTGACGTAGCAGATGAAACTGGCGAATGGCCCGGCGGGCTGCATATCGAGGCAACCGGAGATAATGTCACTGAATGCATCGGTGGTTCTGTCGACGAGGTGTTGGCAGAGCGTTTAGCGGACAACTACCTGACATTGGTTGATCCACGTTTGAATCAGTTGCAATCACTCGAACTGGGGCTTCTGGCCGCTAAACGACTCGCAGAATTTGCCTAATACTTGATTGCTGCCAACAGTTCTTAGATACTGGTGTGTAATGACGTTTTACTTTTACGATCTTGAAACATCGGGCATTCACCCAAGGGCGCAGCGGATTATGCAGTTTGCTGGCCAGCGCACTGATGAAAACTTCAACCCCATCGGCGAGCCGGATAACTGGCTCGTTAAGCTCTCCGATGAGGTATTACCTGATCCTGATGCAATTTTAATTACAGGCATTACACCCCAGAAAACGCTCGAAGAAGGTTACAGTGAAGCGGCATTTTTAAAGTTGTTCTACGAACATGTTTGTCAGCCAGACACTATTATTACAGGCTTTAATTCTATTCGTTTTGATGATGAATTTATACGCGCTACGTTGTGGCGTAATTTTTATGATCCTTACGAGTGGCAGTGGGCAAACGGTTGCAGTAGGTGGGATATTCTTGATGTAGTACGGATGATTCGAGCCCTTCGGCCTGAGGGGATTCATTGGCCATTTGATGAAAAAGGCGAGCCGACAAATCGTCTGGAACTGCTCACCAAAGAAAACAACCTAGACCATGAAAATGCTCACGATGCGCTGAGTGATGTGTATGCCACTATCGCTGTGGCCAAGCTTCTGAAAGAAAAGCAACCGAAGATCTTCGATTATCTACTGCAAATGCGCGATAAAAAACAGGTCAAAGCGCTCGTAAACCTAGAAGATAAAAAGCCCTTTGTGTATACCAGCGGACGCTTAGACAGCGAGTATCAAAAAACGACGGTGGCCTTTCCAGTTACGTCTGGCACGCACGGTAACGTAGTGGTGTACGATTTGCGCTATGATCCAGGGAGTTTTGTGAACCTTAATGAGCAAGAGTTGGCGAGTAAGCTATTTGCGAGTTGGGAGGAGCGAAAAGCGGAAGATTTCGTAAAACTACCGGTAAAAGAGCTGCCTTACAATAAGGCGCCGGCAGTGGCACCGCTGGGCGTATTAACGCAAGATGACGGCTGGGCCAAGGTGCAGCTGAGTGAAGGTGCGATTCAAAAACATCTGAAGGTATTGCTGGAGCATCCTGATTTTGCAGAGCGTCTACGGAGTCTGTTTGAGCGAAAGAAAGAATACCCAAGCGTGACCGACCCAGACTTTCAGCTATACGATGGCTTTGTAGGCGATAAGGATCGTGATCAGATGAGAATCGTCAGATCAGTAGGGGAAAATGAGTTAGCAGACTTGCAGCCAGAATTTGCCGACGAACGTCTTATGCAGCTTTTACCGCGCTACAAGGCGCGTAACTTCCCAAAAAGTGTGACGGCTCATGAGCGTGAACAGTGGGAAGAGTACCGTGCCGGCCGACTCAATGAGGGGTTGAAGGGGCAACTGAGTCTTGCAGCGTATCTGCGTCGACTGGCTGAACTAGCGCAGGCCAAACAAACAGACGATAACGCTCAATATCTATTGCAAGAGCTGCAGTTGTGGGCTGAATCAATAGCACCATCAGCTGAGTGATGTTCTCGTTGCGCTTGCGTGCAAGCGTGTGCTATAACCATAAGTGAAATAAAGTATAGGATCTGCAAAAGATGACAAAAAAACATAGTAAAAAAACAACAGCTATAAAAGCTGCGCAACAACTAGACTTCAAGCTGCTCATTGTTATCGCACTGGCTGTAGCGCTTGGCGGTGGTTTTTTAGTATTTACGTCGTCTGCAATGGCAAAGTATGCACGGCCAATCAATGTGGACTGTGGCAGCTACGCAGTACTTCGTGTTGGCAGCTACAGCGTTACCTGTAGCCGGGTTTCGGTACCGAATGCGCCACACAAAAAGCCAATACACTATGCCTGTAAAGATTCCGTTCACTACAAACGCAGCGCTTCGGGTTCGGTCGTTACCTGCACGTTGCGTTAGTTCGTCTTTGTTTCTGGGGCAGCAATGACAGCCGAGTTTTTTATTGTTTCGCCAGAATTTTTCTCAGCGAAATCCCTCGCATTACTCGCAACTTTGTTTAAATCAGCCGCTCGCTGTATCATTTGCTCGTGAATACTCTTTGCCCAGCTTCTGATCGTTAAGGCGATCGCTATGATAATAAGTAGCGATGGCAAGAACCCGAGCGAGATGTTGATGCCGGGCACAACACCCCCAACCACAAAGTTTAAAAACAGTTGCATTGGTCGGTCAGCGAAAACTATGAATAGTAATGTACCAAGAACCAGTGCCCAAAAAAGTAATTTCTTCATAGCGGCCTCGCATTCGCCATTATTTAATCTATTTCTATAATAGTCTCCACTGAAAAACTTTGACAATATCAAACACAAAAAATGTGTTGTAGTTTTTCCTATGGAAGCAGGATTGCCGTTATTTTTGTGCCTGTGGGGCCTGAGCCAAGATATGAATGCATCGGCTGGATTATTTCCAATCAAACCGGGCAAACGGCTCCTGCAGAAAGGTAGTGTTTCGTGCGCATATGGTTAGATATCTTGCTTAACGTCTACGAAAGAAGTTCTTGGTGCGTTCAATACGGCGACGATTAAAAATAAAAATCAACATACCTGTAGAGGCGCAGTAAGCTGCTTGTAGCCAATAGGCGTAGTATCCAAAAACCAGACCACACACGAAAAGGCAAGCGGCTGCGACATCGAAGCTATATTCCCAGAGGGGTGTGGGTTGCCAGCGTTTTTTCACTTCCTTCGGAACCGTATGCAGAAAGAAGTCTCTGAGCTGATGCGCCCAGGCAAACTCGCTCCCTAAGATTGCAATGCCAAGCAAAAAGATGATTAAGCCACCGGGCCCAGGCAGCGAGCCTATGAAAGGAGCGATCATGACTAAAATAATGCCCGCTACAAACACTAGTGGCTTTCTGACGAGGTGATGCTTTTGTTTCCACCAGCTGTACACACGATCTTTCACACTTCTATTGTACTAGACATCTTGAATTTGAGGATGTAGCATGAGTTTAAGATGGGTAGAAAAAATCAACGTCCTGCAGGGCGCCGCCCACAACACAGTCGTGCATCCGCAAACCAGGAGTTGCGCCGTGCGGTGCAAGCGGGCAGGCCCGAGCCATTTGGTATCAGAAGATATTTAGCTCATGAAGACGATGCTGACATTCGTGACACGTTTTACGATTACCTCATTGATAACGAGTACTTAGCGCGTCTTATGCAACCAAGAACAAGGCTTCATCTTACTATTATGAGAAAACGCGAACTTGATAGTCAGTTGGCCCGCGGCTTGGTAGTTGGATATGAGTATGGAAGGGCTTCGGCACGTATACAGCACGAAATAAAGGAGTCCCATCCATTTCTGATACAAGTAACATACAAAGAACCGAGAATTATGAAGCGAGGCAGAGCCCTGGTGTTAGCAGTTGAAGGTGAAGATATGATGGATGAGGTCAGATCTACCATGCGGGCAATGGCAAGCATCGGCCTGAGGGGTGCACTTAGAAACGACGGGTTTAAGCCTCACATCACGCTGGCAGAGGCGGCAACACCGTTAAGCTCTGTTGATAAACGTGAACTATTGTCTGAGGTCGGTGAGCTTTGGAAGCCGGGCCATGTTATTAATCTTAACCCACTTGAATTTTATCCACCTCGACGTGATTAGAATAACCCATAATGCTATAATGAACAGTTATGGCTGAGGTGATTTCAATTCGCGGTGCACGCGAACACAATCTTAAAAATATCAATCTGGATATTCCGCGCGGGAAGTTGGTGGTGATAACCGGTCTGAGCGGTTCGGGGAAGTCGAGCTTGGCATTCGATACCATTTACGCAGAAGGCCAGCGCCGATATGTTGAGTCCCTCTCCGCGTACGCCCGACAATTTTTAGGGCTTATGGAAAAACCAGATGTTGATCAAATTGACGGGCTATCACCAGCTATCTCGATAGATCAAAAGTCGACCAGTCGTAACCCACGCTCTACCGTTGCAACCGTGACCGAAATTTATGACTATTTGCGATTGCTGTACGCACGTATTGGCGTGCCACACTGCCCTATTGATGGCAATGAGGTGAAGCGTCTGACTGCCCAGGCAATTGTAGATGAGGTTCTCGCTATGCCACAGGGTGCTCGCCTTATGATTTTGGCCCCAATAGTGAATGCCAAAAAAGGTCAATTTGAGCATATCCCAGCCGAATATCAGCGCAGTGGGTTTGCGCGTGCTCGAGTAGATGGTGTTATCTATAGCCTTGATGAATGGCCAGAACTTGATAAAAAGTATAAGCATACTATTGAGGTGGTTGTGGATCGTCTGACGAATGACGAGGCGAACCAGGGTCGTCTAGCGCAGTCGATTGAGCAGGCACTTGAAATTGGGCATGAATCAGTTATTGTGCATGACGCAGATAATAAAGAAGATACCCTGCTTTCGCAGCGTTATGCGTGCCCCGATCACCCCGAGCTCGCTTTGCCAGAACTCGAACCTCGCATTTTTAGCTTTAATGCGCCACAGGGGGCCTGCCCTACCTGTACGGGGCTGGGGGCTCGACTCGAAGTTGACCCCGATTTGGTTATACCAAACGGGAATTTAACGATCGCCGAGGGTGCTATTCGACCGTTTAATCGAGTCAATGCGGACGCATGGTATATGAAGAAAATGCAGGCGGTTGCAGACGCTTACGGGTTTAGCTTGCAGGTTCCAACAGCAGCACTTACACAGCAAGATTTAGATAAAATATTGTATGGTACAGGTGATCAAAAGTACACTGTGCAGCTCAGCATGGGTCGCAGCTTCGAAACCACCTACGAGGGTGTGATTCCAAATCTAGAACGTCGCTGGAAAGAAACCGAAAGTGACTTTATGCGTCGAGACATCGAGCGCTTTATGCGTGAACGGCCCTGCCACACCTGCAAGGGCGCCCGACTGAAGCCTGAGGTGTTGGCTGTGACGGTGCACCGTGCTTCAATCAGAGACATCACCGATTTTTCTGTTGCTCGAGCGCTCGAGTGGTTTGAGCAGCAATCATTTTCAGAGCAAGAGATGCATATTGTTGCACAAGTAGTCAAAGAAATCAGGTCACGGCTTTCTTTCTTAAACAATGTGGGGCTCAACTACCTGAATCTCAGCCGTAGTGCCGCAACGCTTTCGGGTGGCGAGGCCCAGCGCATTCGATTGGCAACGCAGATTGGCTCAGGTTTGACCGGGGTACTGTATGTGCTTGATGAGCCCTCGATTGGCTTGCACCAGCGTGATAACGATCGCTTAATTGAAACATTGAAGCATCTCAGAGATCTTGATAACACGGTGGTTGTGGTTGAACATGATGAAGATACGATCCGTGCCGCAGACTGGTTGGTAGATATTGGCCCGGGCGCCGGGGTGCACGGCGGTCGTATAGTGGCCGAAGGCACACCAGATCAGGTTGCGGGGAATGCCGCAAGCATTACGGGGAAGTACCTCAGTGGTGCAAAAAAGATCAATCCTCCCAAAAGCTATCGAAAAGGTAATGGCAAGCAGTTGGTTATAAAAGGAGCAGCCGAGCATAACCTCAGAAATGTGGATGCAACCATACCACTTGGTAAACTTGTGGTGGTGAGTGGTGTCTCGGGCTCTGGCAAATCTACGCTGATTAACGACATTTTGGCCAAGGAGCTTCAGGCGCGCCTACACCGAGCACACGAGGTACCAGGAAAACATGAAACCATTGAAGGCATTGAGCATCTTGATAAGGCCATTATTATTGATCAGTCGCCTATCGGCCGCACCCCACGCTCCAATCCGGCGACCTACACGGGCGTGTTTACTCCAATCCGTGAGCTGTTCGCACACACGCCAGAAGCGAACGTCCGTGGATATAAAGCGGGGCGCTTTAGTTTTAATGTAAAAGGCGGTCGCTGTGAAAACTGCCAGGGTGACGGCATTATTAAAATTGAAATGCACTTTTTGCCGGATGTGTATGTGACATGTGAAGTCTGTAAGGGGAAGCGTTATAACCGTGAGGCACTTGAGATCACCTATAAAGGTAAAAATATCTCTGATGTACTTTCGATGACAATTGAACAGGCAGTCGTATTTTTTGAAAACCAACCGACGATTGCGCGCAAGCTGCAAACGCTTTTTGATGTGGGCCTTGGCTACGTTCGGCTTGGCCAGTCCGCAACGACACTTTCGGGTGGTGAGGCCCAGCGGATTAAGCTTGCGAGCGAGCTAAGCCGGAGACCAACAGGTCGGACACTGTATATTTTAGATGAACCAACGACCGGCCTGCATTCTGCTGATGTTGAAAGGCTATTGACGGTGCTCCATAAACTCGTTGATGCTGGAAATTCGATGGTTATTATCGAACACAATTTAGATGTCATTACATCAGCCGATCATATTATTGATATGGGGCCCGAGGGAGGTGAAGCGGGCGGCCAAATTGTAGCCGAGGGTACTCCAAAAGAGGTTGCCAAGGCAAAAAGTTCTTTTACCGGCCAGTATTTAAAAACGATTGTATAGCAGTAGCATGAAAACAGCACTTGCTCAGCAAAACCCGTTCGAAGGCCTTCCGGAGCAGTTAGCGGCGGCCTATCAGCAGGAGCGACAGCTGCTCAGCGATGAAGTGCGCCAGCGACGTGTGATTGCCTTAATGCTCGCCAGCTATTTTGCCTCGGAGCGACCAAATCTTGGTGGCACGGGCACCCCAATAGACGTTTTCTGCCAGGCGATTATACAGGCCGGCGGTAGTGTTACGAGTGCTCAGAAGATGCAACACTTAGACACAGTTTCATTTGCTCCAGCTCGCTATGGCGTGATATGCACTGACGAAGCGGGTGAGGAATTGATAGTCCCGGCGATAGATGTGCTACATGATAGCAATAAAGGTACCATATACCAGCGGCAACAATTATTGGCCGATAAAATAAAGGCCGCAGAGGTTGCAATACTGCCAATGGTTGCGTACTAACTTTTACGAATAATTTGGCAAATGCGCCGCATGGAGACTTTTGGTAACTGTTTCAATTTTTCGCGGTGCTCAGCTTTACTGAGGGCGTGCACAAGTGCAGGCAGTAGACTTAGCAGTATCACTCCCAGGATAACAAACTCGAGATAGTCTTTCGCCCAGGGTACCGATTGCCCTAAAAAGTAGCCAGCGTAGGTAAGGCCGAGCGTCCACAGCGCCGCACCAATTACATTGTAGGCAAGGAACGTACGGTAGTGCATATTTCCAATACCAGCAACAATAGGGGCAAAGGTGCGCACAATTGGTACAAAACGGGCCATCACGATGGTTTTTTTGCCGTGTTTTTCATAAAAAGCTTCTGCTTCGGCAATGTACTGTTTTTTGAAAATTTTACCATCTGGTTTTTTTAATAATCGCGGCCCTGTTTTGTTTCCAAAGTAATAGCCCACACTATCACCCGCGACGGCTGCGGCAAAGCAAAGAAGGGCGAGGACGTGGATATCAACAATGTTTTGGCTGGCTAGAAAACCGGCGGTAAACAAGAGGCTGTCGCCCGGCAGAAAGAAGCCAATGAGCAGACCGCTTTCGGCAAAGACAATGCCGCCCACTAATACGATGCCACCAGTGCGTACAAGATTTTCGGGGCTCATGCTTATCATTGCGTATTAGTATAGCAACTTTTTGTAATTTCTGCGTGTGAATCGATATCTGTTACAATAGAAGGTACAAAAAGAGAGGGAGAGTGATAACAGATGAGTCAGGATATAGTACTAAAGGCAGAAAAGCGAGAAGCAACCGGCAAAAATGCGATTGCTGTGCTGAGAGATGAAGGAAGAGTGCCCGCAATTGTGCAAGAGCACGGGAAAGACTCGATAAACATTGTGCTTGAGAATCAGGAGCTTATGAAGGTCTATCGTCAGGCGGGTATGAGTCAGGCGATTGATTTGAGTATTGGTACGACGAAAAAGCTAGCACTCATTAAGCAAATAGAGTTTGTACCGCTGAAACCACAGGTGCAGCATGTTGTCTTTCAGGCGTTGAAGCAAGATGAGCCAGTTGATGCCGAAGTGCCAGTACATGTGATTGGCGACATTCCGGCTGAAAACAACCGCTTGGTTATTTTACACACGCTTGAATCGGTCATGGTCCGCGCCTTGCCACGTGACCTTCCAGAAGCACTCGAGGTTTCTGGCGAGAACCTTAACGAGGTTGATGATCGTGTAGACATTAAAGATATCAAGTTGCCAGCGGGAGTTGAATTAGTTGAGTTGCTTCATATTGGTGACGATGAAGAGAAGAAGGAAGAATTTTTGAGCCAGCCAATTGCGCTTGTGAAAGAACCACAGGTTGAGGCTGAGCCCGAGGCTGAGGTTGAAGACGGTGCTGAGGGCGAAGTGCCAAGCGAGCACGGCGGTGAAGATTCTAATGATGGCGAAAAAGCTTCAGGCGAGTCTTCCGAAGAAAAATCTTAATGATCTCGTGTCATCCTGGATGGTAGCGAGGGACCTATTTCCCGTCATCCCCGCGAAGGCGGGGATCCAGTTTCTTTCCTGGCGCGAAGCGCAAAACGTCTTTCCCCTACTTTTTGAGAGCAAAAAGATAGCAAAAACTCCCCAACCAGATCTAAAAATAACGGCGTGACAATGAGTCATCGCTCCTCTGGCTCCTGCGGAACTCATCCCTCACCAAGATTGGTGGGGGACTCAAACATCCTCGAAACGCAGGGGAGCGCCAACTCGTTGTCAACCGGTTTTTAGGTGGTTGGTAAATAATACTACGGTTTTTGTATGGTTGGAGATAGGATTGTGAATTTAGTCTTCGATGAAGCCGCCCGATTGGTGGTTCCACAATTTAGCGTAGACGCCATTTTTTCGGAGCAGCTCCTTATGGCTACCTTGCTCGGCAATCTTTCCTTCATCAAGCACAATAATGCGATCCATTTTTTGAATGGTTGAAAGACGGTGGGCAATAACGATAGCGGTACGATTTTGCATGAGTTTCCAAAGTGCATCTTGAATAAGCACCTCACTTTCGGAATCAAGTGCCGAGGTGGCTTCGTCAAGTAACAGGATCGGCGCATTTTTAAGCATTGCGCGGGCAATGGCGACTCGCTGCCTTTGGCCTCCTGAAAGCTTCACCCCTCGTTCTCCCACAAGCGTGTCGTACCCGTCTGACAACTTTTCAATAAACTCATGGGCGTGTGCCATTTTGGCAACACCTTCGATTTCCTGCCTGGTTGCATCGGGGCTTCCATAGGCAATGTTCTCACTTAATGAGCGATGAAATAAAAGTGGTTCTTGTGGCACATAGGCAATGTGTGATCGCAGATCATGCTGAGTTATGCTGCGAATATCTTGGCCGTCTATTGATATTGAACCATCTTCAATATCTGAAAATCGCAGCAACAGTTTGGTCAGGCTCGTTTTACCTGAGCCGGAGTGACCCACCAGGCCGATCTTTTCACCTTGCTTAATTTTAAGATTGAAATTTTTAAACAAAGGCGAATCAGATTCACTATGTGTGAATGTTACATCCTTTAATTCAATAGAACCACGACTGATCTTAAAATTATCGGGCTCAGGAGCATCCTTAATAGTTGGCTCAATCTCCAAAATTTCAGTCATGTCCGAAGCGTCCCCAAATGCTCGGTTTAAATTGCGCATCACCCGACTCGATTCCCACAGGCGTCTACCCATTTGCATGGTGTAGCTGACGGTTAAGAATAACGCGCCCGCAGGGCTGCCAAAGACTGTTATCGCAACTATGCCAGATACAAAAGCAGAAATGCTAATGAAGCTGGTCAAGCTATGGCTGATGACATCGTTCACCATGGCCTTATAAAGTAGGGTCCAGTAATGCCTGGTTGTGGAGTCGGCTTGTTTTGTAAACAACTCTTTTTCATATTCTTCGTTTGCAAAGGCACTGACCGCTGAAACATTGGTGATCATATCGGCAAGCTTGGCCGTTCGTTCGCTTTCACTGGCTGCAAGTGCTTTGTCATAAGGCATTGTTTTTTTGTTGCGCCACAAAGCTTGCCATAAAAATATAAGGCTGAGTGCGAGGAATATGAAGGCGTACAAGGGTGATTGAAGCAAGAGTACTATAAAAGAAGCCACATAGGCGGTTATGCCGGTCGTGATACTCCAGGTGAATTCATCCATGGTTCGTTCGTAGGCCCCGAGGAATTTATTGGCCTGTGAGACCAATGCCCCGCCAAATCTATTAGCGTGAAAAGTTGCATCAAGGTGCTGTAGATGATCGAAGATGCGGATTGCAAAGTCACTGATAGTTGGGATTTCGTACTTCCAGACCATCCATACTTGAACTCGCCAAAGTACGACGGCTGATGCCACCAGTCCTATATATATCCAGAGATAGCTACTAAAGTCACCGAGCTGCAAGGGCAGGTTTTTATCGGAATTATACTGTAATACGTCAAATGCTTTCGCTACAACTACCGATGGCAAGATGTCGGCAATCACTGTCGCAAGGGCTGCGCCAAGCGTACCACCCCAAAAAAAGAGGCGTCTACCGGGCTTCAGTGACCCTCTGAAGAAAAGTCTCAAAGATTTAGTGGTGGTTGTCGATTTTTTCATGCGATCTCCCGTCGCTTAAGTAATGTGGTTTTTTTGAAGAGTTTTTTGAAACGGAGGCTAAGCGGCTGCCTGGGCAGCTGTGCCAACTGTTTTTGTAACTTGTATCGCCATTTTATGCTGCCCTTTCCGTTATTTTGTTATTGATAACCAACATTATATCATACTCGTCAAGATAAGCGCAAACAGATGTGGTAAAATAGAAAACGTGAAAAAAGCAGATAACCCGCAGCAGAAAGTCATACTGTACTACAAGTTTGTGCCGGTTGCAGATCCGAGCATCACCATGCGTTGGCAGCGCGAGTTGTGTATGCGCTTACATCTCAAGGGCCGCATTATTATTTCAAAACACGGCATTAACGGAACACTAGGCGGTCAGATTGAGAACCTTCGCGAATATAAAAGAGAGATGAATCGTTCAATTTTATTCAAAGGAATTATGTACAAGTGGTCAGACGGAGATGGTAGCGAGTTTCCTAAGCTTTCAGTAAAGGTGCGTGATGAACTAGTGGCGTTTCACGCGGAGGATGAACTTGAGGTTGATGAAAAAGGTGTTATTGGTGGGGGTAAGCACTTAAAACCGGAGGCTCTACATAAATTGATTGAAGAGCGCCGCGATGAAGTGATATTTTTTGACGGACGCAATGCTTATGAAGCAAGCGTTGGGAAATTTAAGGACGCGGTTATTCCAAATGTTGAGACAACCCCAGATTTTTTGAAGGAAATCGAAGATCCAAAATATGAGTCCATTAAGGAACGACCAATAGTGACTTATTGTACCGGCGGTGTGCGATGTGAAATTCTTTCAGTTTTAATGAAAAACCGTGGCTTCAAAGAAGTTTACCAGATTGACGGGGGCATTGTTAAGTATGGTGAAAAATATGGCGATGAAGGTTTGTGGGAGGGCAATTTATATATATTTGATGGTCGAATGAATCATACTTTTAGTTCACACGCTAAAGATATCGGCGAATGTTCGTACTGTCAAAACAAGACTAGCCGCTTTATTAATTGCGCTGATAAATCTTGCAATAAGCTAATACTAGTTTGCGAAGATTGTGACCAAAAAACTTATTGCCCAAACTGTCTAGTCGTTTTAGCCTCCTAGTCACGGAAGTACAACGAACAATTTATTTTCTATTTTGCGCTATAGCGGAAAATAGAAAGCTGTGGAAAAGTGGAGTTGATAAATTGTTAAAAGACTCACTACTGGCTTGACAGGGTAGCTTAAGCACAAGTATAATTTAACCAGCTTTTACAAAATCAAAAGCAAAAAACAAAAGGAAAGTAACATGAAAATATTAAAGCGTTTTGCGTATATGATGAGTGCAGTGCTCTTTAGTGCTCTTACATTTTTAACGTACACACCTGCAGTTCATGCTAATAGCTATTTCGGTGGAAACGGCAAGATAACTTTCTATTCACCGGTAACATTAGATAACAATGAACAAGAGATATATGTAGCGAACGCAGATGGATCCAACATTCGGAATATAACAAACAACTCAATTCCAGATGCTAACCCTCAGTGGTCACCTTGCATAATCAATACTACAGGGTGCCCTGTCGGTATCACTTTCGATAGTAGAATTGATGACACACAAGGGCACGACATAATGGTTCAGACAATGAGTGATAATGGTTCTATAATTCAGCCGCCATCCGCCGTTGACGGTGCCAATACTACAGGGGACGAGTACGATCCAAGTTGGAAACCAGATGCCAGTGCAATTGCTTTTCATAAAGGCTCAGGTTCAGATTACGACATATATACTGTCTCTGGCTTCGACAGCTCTTTTAGCGGAGGCACAGTTAATCAAATCACTGACGGCGGAACTGAAATTCGGGATACTGAAGCAACATGGAGCAAAAGCGGAGATTATTTAAGTTTCACGCGTCAGGATAGGGCTGCCTCACCTTCAATTAGTGAGTGTGATTGGACCTCTGGTAGCCCGGATGTAGGTGGCTGCATTGGCGTAGTGCCATCAGACGGAACCGAAAGTGATGTCGTATATATAGATAGCAGCACCACCGTGTCTATAGGTTCGCCACAGTGGTCACCTGTTGGCAACAAGGTTGTCTACTTAAAAGATGGTGCAATAACTATAGCCGACCTGGGTGATAACATGGAGAATTTAAATAGTCCCGTTATAAAAACTCTTGTTAGTGATCCAAATGGCTCTGCGCCAACGTGGTCACCAGATGGAAAAATTATCGCCGTATCCAATAACAATGGTATAACGTATTATAATTCGTCAACTGGCGATGAGATATACCACGTTACTATTACAACTGATAGTAACGTGGGCTTCGATGCAGCAAATGGTATACACGAAATTGACTGGGCTCGGGCTACTGCACCAGGCAACAACACTCACGACTGCACGATCTATGTAAATGAAACGTGTAACGATGGCGACTTTGATCCGAATATCCCTGACATCTGCGCCACCGGCACTGGCTCAGAAATTACTACTGAGGCGGCGCATGGGACTCCAAGCTACGCAAATGGTAAATTTACCTACAAACCGAATAAAGACTATGTCGGTAAGGATAAATATGTCTACTCGTATTATGATTCCAACATGAACACTATTACCTGTACGGTCAATATCACCGTGTTGCCGAAGGCTCCAGATACGGGTGAAGCTCCAGCCAACCGTAGTGGCATGATTCTTGGTTCGACACTCGCAGTGGGGGCGCTCGCAGGGGGCTATACACTTAAAAGAAGGAAGTTATTGAAACGATAGAACTGAGTTTGCAGATCAAAACAACAAAAATCAAAACACAAAAAAATGGATTTCATTACCACCACAAACACTAGTTTAAGTAGGGCAGTGCCGCGAAAACAACAGGCATCACGTTCACGCAAGGTATATCTTGATACCTACGCGAAACAACGCGAAGTTGCCAAGGTAAAGCCAGCTGCAGCTCAGCCCGATCGACAGAAAGTGATGCTCGCAAGCATACCTATGGCTGTTGTGAGCCCAGCAGTTCTGGCGTCGCCAAAAAGATATCCTACTGAGAAGATGATGCGAGCACTATCGCGTCGAGCGATTGCGCTGAGTAAATCTCCACAAAATGTATTAGTCCAAAACAATTTGCCAGCAGTTGTTGCCGTTACCAATCAGTTTCCACAGCCACAGCAGCAGCATGACGCTCGTATGGAGGCTAACCTTCAGGCGCTTTACCAGCCAAGCCTGACAGAGCAACTTCAAAAAGCCAGTACAAATTCAGCGAATCATATCAGAACTATCATGGCGACTGCGCTTGCGTGCGGCGTTATATCACTTTCAATTTTTGCTTTTGTAACGCGTGCTGATACACAGGCAGTAGTCGCCCAGCCTGTTGGCTCGCCAGTTATCGAGCTTGAAGGACCTGCACAACAAGCGCAACCCAAGGGCAAGCAAGCACCTCTGGTCAGCGACTTTGTGGCCCGTAAACCGACCGACCCGGTCAAAATTATCATTAGCTCAATAGGTGTCGATGCGCAGATTGAAGGCCTTGGTACCAACGCTGATGGTCAGATTGCAGTGCCCAAGGCATACGGCTTGGTTGGCTGGTACAATAAGGGCAATACGGTGAGCGAGCCCGGGCCGACCGTTCTTGTCGGCCACTATGCAGGTGGTGGAGGGGCTGTTTTTGATAAACTTGGCAACACTAAAAATGGTGATCTCATTACGGTGACGACCGCACAGGGCAAAAGCTATACCTATAAAATCACGAAAAAGGTTGAGTATCCGAAAGACAAGGTGCCCATGAAGCAGATCTTTAAGGGCGGCACAGAATCACGATTAGAGATCATTACCTGTCAAGGTGTATGGTCAGGAACGAACTATAACAACCGTCTCGTTGTGACGGCCGAACTTGTTCGTTAGTATTGACAAAAGTTGCAAATCAATCTCATATATTTTATATGAGTCATGAAATAGAAGTAGATCGAGTTGGAACCGAAATCATTGTTTATACGGGTGATGCACCATTGGGTATTCGTTCTGGTGGACGTAACGCAAAGCCGTATGATAAACCCCAGAGTACAAGTGAGTGCATAGAGGCCGAGAGAAACGTCCTATATGCAGTTCAGGAAGCTTGCGGGTCAATAGTTTGTTGCCCCGTAGTTCAGCTAAGGTGTGGACCGCGAAACGAATATGACAAAGCGGTTATTCTAGATGGTGTGGTTCGGTGTGACGAAGATCAGTGTCCAATGCTGGTTGCGAACGAAGGTGATGGTCTGGCGGGCGTTCGAGAGAATCGCAACGATCAACCTGATATGCCTGGTGGTGGTATCGCGCTTCCCGAGCCCGGACCTGATACTATATAGCAGTGAATAAAACACTTGAAAAGAAACTGAAGGTGTTGCCAGCAGAGCCGGGCGTCTATTTTCATAAGTCAGATTCTGGCGAAGTGATTTATGTGGGGAAAGCTGCGGTTTTAAAAAATCGAGTCAAACAATACTTTCAAAAATCTCGACCCTTTGACCCCAAAACCGAGGCTTTGGTGGCAGAAATTGCGGACATTGAATGGATTACTGTTGAAAGCGAGCTCGATGCACTGTTTTTAGAAAGTGAAATGATCAAGCGCTATAAGCCGCGCTACAATATTTTACTTAGAGATGATAAAAGTCAGATCTACATTCGCATCCCGATGAAGGAGCAATACCCCGCAGTGAGCTACACACGGGGGCCTTTAGATGACGGCGCGGATTACTTTGGCCCGTACTACAATGGCTGGGCAGTGAAGAAGGCAATGAAGTATTTGCGCAAGATCTTTCCGTATGCTACCCACCAAACGATGCCCAAACGTGTTTGTTTGCAATATCATCTTGGCTTATGCCCCGGTGTCGAAGAGGCGAAGATCACTGAAAAAGAGTATAAGCGTAGCCTGAAACGACTCGAACTGTATCTTAAGGGCGGTCGTAAGCAATTAATCTCGGAGCTCGAAAAAGAGATGAAGCATTGTGCAAAACAGTCCGACTTTGAAAATGCGGCGAAAGTACGTGATCAGCTCAATGATCTTAAAAGTTTACAGCGTCAGATTGTATTCTCTGATCGAGAGTTTATGGATATCTCCAAAGATAAGGCGCTCTCAGGCTTGCAGGAACTGTTAGGTCTCAAAGAAATACCCAAGCGGATTGAAGGATACGATATCAGCCACATGTCTGGCACCAATAATGTGGCGAGTATGGTGGTTGCCACGAATGGCTTGGCGGATAAGGCAAGTTACCGAAAGTTCAAAATGCGTATCCCAGGCAATAATGACTTCGTACATATGCACGAGGCTATGACACGTCGATTTTCTGGGCGGCACAAAGATTGGCCAACACCAGACTTACTGTTAATTGATGGGGGCAAGGGGCAGCTTAGTTCGGCGCTCGATGCGCTCGACGCGCTTGGTGTCAAACTGCCAACTATTGGGTTAGCCAAACGTGAGGAAGAGATTGTGATACATAAAACTCGTTCCAATGTGCGTTTGAACACAGACTTCTTAAATCATCATTCTGCGTTTGCCGAAGGGCCTGCAGAACAGATTGGGCAACAAGTTCAGCACCCTCAAAATGACGTGGGTGCTGTACGCGTTGATGAATCTGCCAAGCCGCATATTTCATCAGATTCTGAAGACTTCATCACCATCCATCTCACAAAACAAGATCATATTACAAAATTGCTACAACGTATTCGTGATGAGTCGCATCGTTTCGCGGTGAGTTACCACACGCACCTAAAGCGAACCGGCCAAACCAGAAGTGCACTTGATGACATTCCGGGGGTTGGGCCAGCAACTCGTAAAAAGCTTCTCAAAGCCTTTGGCTCGGTGGCGTACATTCAGCAGGCAGAAACGTCTGAAATTGCCACACATGTAGGGCTCATTAAAGCAAAAGCCATCAAAGCGTATTTGAAGTAACTGCTATGCAAGGGGTATAATACAGCTCTTATGAGGAGTCCTGAATTACAAAAGCGAATTGATGCTCAAGTTGCACGGCAAAACGATCGCAAGCTTGGTAGAGATTTACGTCATGAGGCGTTCCATCGTTTATTTCGTGATCATATAGATATGGATCCGGAGCAGTTTGAGGCATGGCTTGAACTACTTGAGGAAGAGGAGCGAGATCCAATCCCTAATCTCTCAGCTGGTGCGGCTGCGCTGATTATGATGGATGTGAGGGACGACTATAAACGACGAGCCAGTGATGTTTAAGGCGAGTTTTTTTACCACAAACAGAAGAAAACTTTCCAAACGAGTAGATGGCGGGTTGATTATTATAAGCGCGAACGGGCTGTTGCAACGAACAGGGGATAGCGTTTACCCCTTTCGGCAGGATAGTAACTTCTTTTATCTCACCGGATTAAATGAACCAGACTTTTTATTGGTTATGAACGGCGATGAAGAGTTTTTAGTGTTACCAAAGCGGAGCTTTGCTGAAGATATTTTTGGGGGCGTTATAAATTGCGACGAAGTTGCAAAAATATCTGGTATAAACACGATACTCGGAAACAGAGAAGGCTGGCAGCGCATTAAAGAAATGCAACAAAGTCGCAAATCTGTGCACACCATGACTATGCCACCACGCCGCGTGGTACACACCGACGCGTTTTCAACCAATCCGAATCGCCGCTACCTAACAGAGCGCCTCAAAAGATCTTCGCCCGCGACTGCCCTTGTGGATCTTCGACCTCATCTCGTATCATTGCGTCAGGTGAAGCAGCCAGAAGAGATTACTGTTATGAAGGAGGCTATAGCGCTCACTGGACGTGGTCTCGTCACCGCAAAGCAGCAGATCAGAACTGGCATCACCGGTCATGAATTAAAAGCAACGCTTGATAGTGTTTTTGGTGCCGCGGGAGCGGAGCATGGCTTTACCCCAATTGTGACGAGCAGCGAGCAGACAGCCGTGATGCATTCGCTTACTTATGGCAAGCAGGTGGGTAAAAACGCAGCTGTACTATTTGATGTAGGAGCGGAGTTAAAAAACTATACTGCTGATATCACTAGAACCTATGTGAATGGCCAAGCTTCGGAGCGGTTTGTTGCCGTCTACGCTGCAGTTGATCGAGTCAAACGGCATGCAGAAAAATTAGTCCGCCCTGGGTTAGGGTGGGGTGAATGGGCTCGGCAAGTAGATCAAGCCATGGGCGAGGAGCTGATAAGACTGCGCCTCATAAAAACGAACCACCGCATAGAAGTGCGCAGATATTTTTCTCACGCTATCGGTCATAGCCTAGGGCTTGATGCGCATGATGTATGCAATTACATGCTGCCGATAGAAGCGGGGATGATCATAACCATCGAGCCGGGTATTTATATTCCTGAAGAAGGTTTCGGAGTGAGGATTGAGGATGATTACCTTGTTACTGCATCCGGCGTGCGCAATCTTTCTGCAGATATTGCGTATTTTAGCGCGTAAAACCGGTCATACTCTTGAGGCATGTCGGTATCTGAGATGGTATAATACAGCAAATGAAGAAGCAGTTTCTGCAACTCTTGGTTCGTATTGGTGCGAATGCCGTTGGTATTTTTGTAGCGGCGCAGCTACTGAGTGGTATAAGTTATAACAATAGCCTAAAATCACTTATTGTTTCTGCCGCCATACTTTCCATAGTAAACGCAATTATTCGGCCAGTGGTGGTTATTCTTTCGTTGCCTGCATATGCCTGGACGCTAGGACTTTTTTCTTTAGTGGTAAACGCCCTCATGTTGTATCTTGTCGATTGGCTTTATGGACCGTTTGAGGTGGGCGGGTTATTGGCCCCTATACTTGCCGGTTGTATCATTGGCTTGATAAACTATATACTAACCCGCCTTTTTGATATGTGGCTGGGTGATAAGGAAGAACGTGCATAATATTTTTCAAGTTATAACAATCGCAAGTGCTATTTTAATGGTGACTATGATTTTACTGCAAACTCGAGGGGCAAGCCTTGGTGCTGGCTTTGGTGGTTCGGGGGAGCTGTTTACTGAGCGGCGTGGTGTTGATAAAACGATGCACCAAGTAACAGTGGTGTTAGCAGTTATTTTTGTTGGATCACTTGTTTTAGGGATCGTGCGCGGCTAGCGGTTGCTACCACACTATGTTTAAGACAACAAAGAAGAAGTTACGTCTCCAGCCGGATAAAGTTGCTGATACGATAGCAGAAAAAGCTACGGATGTGCAACAATCTGGTGCAAAGCACCTGAAGCGATATATTGCAAAGCGAACCGGTCGTACCGAAGGGGTGCGGCGTTTTACAGCAGGATGGCTGGCACTTGCCACTGGCCTTTGTATTGCCTCTGCTTTTGCGGCACTCGCGCTGTTTAACAGAAGTCACACTTCGGCTCCTGCCGACGGCGGCACCTATGTTGAAGGTTTGGTTGGTAGTGTGGGTAACTTGAATCCTCTTTTTGCTGGGGGGAATGTTGATACGGAGCTTGATCATCTGGTATTTAATGGGCTTTTAAAATATGACACAGAGGGTAAGTTAGCGGCTGATCTGGCCCGCAGTTGGCAGGTGAGTAAGGATGGTAAAACATATACCGTAAATCTTAAAGAGGGGGTGGCGTGGCACGATGGTCAACCTTTTACCTCTGAGGACGTGGTCTTCACCATCAAAACAATACAAAATCCTTTGACGCGCAGCTCTCTTTACGCAAGCTGGCAAGGGGTAGATGTGAGCGCAATCGGTAAGTATAAGGTGCGTTTTGTTCGTCAGCAGCCGCTGGCGCCTTTTGCTGATGCACTCACAACTGCTATTTTGCCAGCGCACCTACTCGCGCCGATCGCTCCAGAGGATCTGCGTACGGCAGCCTATAACAGTGCACCGGTAGGTACGGGGCCGTTTGTATTCAAAATGTTGCGTAAAACGGGCAGGGGTGAGCAATTAGAACTCTCGGCAAATAAGCGATATTATCAAGGAAAGCCTCGGCTTGATCGATTTATTGTTGCTGCTTATACCAACGAACATGACTTGACGCTCGATGTAAAAAATCGAGAGATTACGGCGGCTGTTGACCTGAGTAGCCCAGAAGTGGAATCGCTGACATCGAGTAATCATATTCAAACAACACAATATCCGTTGAACAGTGGGGTCTTTGCCTTCTTCAAGATGGATAAAGCCCCTTTCAATGATCGAAAAGTTCGCTCGGCACTCGCTCAAAGTATTGATCGTACCGCCGTTTTAGCGCTCTTTAATGCTCGCTATAAACCCTTGAGTACTCCACTCTTGCAAGGGCAGATTGGTTACCAGGAAAACGGCCAACGAACAAATCTAAAAAAGGCAGCCCAGCTACTCGATCAGGCCGGCTGGAAGCTCCAGAACGGGGTGCGTAAAAAAGGGAAGACACAGCTCAGCTTTACGCTCACCACGCGCGGCACTGATGAATATAAAATGATGGCAGAGGAGCTGCAGCGGCAATGGGCTCAGCTAGGGGTGGTGGTGAAGCCCGAGCTTTTAAGTCAAGAACAGATTGAACAAACGGCACTCGGAGCTCATCAGTATGATATGTTGCTTTTCGGTATTTCAATTGGTTCGGATCCAGACGTTCTCGCCTACTGGCATTCATCTCAGGCGCGACCGGGCCAAAAGAATTTTTCGGAATGGAAGTCCGCAACTGCTGATCTGAATCTAGAAATCGGGCGTTCAAAAATAGATCCCCTGCTACGTGCGCCACGTTATCAAGCGTTCACACGCACCTGGCTAAACGAGGTTCCTGCCATCGCGCTCTATCAGCCATTTGCAAACTATACCTACAACCAGAACGCTCAAGGGTTTAAGATCTTCCCGCTGAATGTCTTAGCGGATCGATTAACGAACGTAGAAGAGTGGACTGTTGAGACCAGAAAAGTGTACCTGACCCCATAATCTAGAAAATGAGAATGTATCGTGACTCTATAGGTGGTAAGTTTTTGTGATCACGCTAGAACCCATTTTAGCACCAAATGCGAGAAATGAGATCTTCGGCGAGTCGTCCCGACCCAGCCCGCCGAACGTTTATGGTGCATTTAAGATGTAAAAAATGGTATTAATTAATGAATATGCTCAATAGACCAACAAGTAAAGATATGGTCAATGACACCACTGATATAGTAACTGGTATCCAGAACTCTTTCGTACGTGCTTTACTGGCCTCGTACGAGGCTTTCATTCTCTCCTTAACAACATCAACATTTTTGTAAAATTCTTTCAATGAAATTTCGTAATCCTTTTCGTACCATTCGTCATACGCCAATTCTCCAGTTTCCGAATTAACAGCACCGCTAAATTCAACATTTTTTGAACTAGTTATAGTTTTAACAGAATTAGTCTGCTTATCTATGCTCTTGAGCATTAACTGTATGTCGGCTTTTCTAATTTTGTAATGTTCAAACAATTTAATATATTGGCTAAGTAGTATAAAGGGTATTTCCTTTAATACTTTCATTGCTCCAAGCTCGGTAAGAACTAAACCACCGTCCATTTCGTAAGACAGGTGCTCTTTATATCGATCAATTTTTTTCTCAATCATGCTATCTATACGATCTATCTCTGGTTTTATGGAAGGTTTCATAAAGAGGTCAGTTTATTTAGGGGTATAAAATCTGGGCTATCAATAACCGAGTACCTATTAACTTCTAAATGCAGTTGGTCTAGGGTCAACACTTTTAAGTTTGGTAATCTAGTGAGTTTGGACATATTTTCCAATGCTCTAGATACTTCTGTTACACTCAACAGCTCACTAGAAAGAGCAAAATAAAGAGGTACATTAGTGGGAAAGTCTAGGTATTTATCAACCTTGATGTTTACATTCTTCTGTAAATCCCTAGTAGTTTCGGTAGCAAAAATGTCTATTCCAAAATTGCTGTTTTTGGCATAGACGAAAAAATCAACTCGGTTTTTTCCTTGACCGTAAAGTTTTTCGGTATGGACAAAAAGTTCTCCGAATTTATCAATAAGTTTTTGTTCCAGCAGTCGCTCTGCATTTGAGCCTCGCTGTCCGTGTGTCTTTGCGATTTGCGAGCGAAAATTACCACTACCAAAGTCGATAGTCTCGTAGCCAAGTTCTTTTCGCAATGCTCGCAAACCACCAAACTTTCTCTGTATCTGCCTAGAAGATGGTAGTGTTGAAGAATGGTCTATTTCTGGTGCTGTCGGCAATCTACCGTTTAGCTTAATGAACTCATCAAACGCACTTTTAATTCTTTCTTTTGACCATTCTTCTACCATACTGATACTATACCATTTTTAATCTGAAATGGTGGGGGCGAGAGGACTTGAACCTCCACGAGTTTGCACTCACTAGCTCCTGAAGCTAGCGCGTCTACCAATTCCGCCACGCCCCCGTATTCAACAATGTACACTGCAGTTTTACGTCTTGCTTGGACACACACACGACGCTGGCGTCTACTCACTATTCACGTTTCACGCAGCCGCCACGCCCCCATATTCAATAATGTACAATGCAGTTTCACGTCATGATCGGACGATACAGACTGCGCTGACGTCTACTCACTATTCACGTTTCGCGCAGCCGCCGGACTTTGCGCAGCGTCTTTATTCTATCATCCGGTATCTTACTTCTACAATCCACTTGTGTGCTATGATAAAGCATATGGTTCATAGCTATTTGAGGAGGGGCGATGTCTAAGATTGCATCATATCTACGAGAGCACATAGTTGGCGAGGTGACAGAGGCTGAAAACGTACGTGACTTTTTCAGTACGGATGGCGGCATCTTTACCGTAAAACCACAGATGGTGATTTATCCACGCCGCACTGATGATATCCGTAAGGTTGCGCGTCTTTCGTGGCAGCTTGCAGACAAAGGAAGAGTATTGGCAATTACTCCTCGAGGGGCAGGCAGTGACCAAGCCGGTGCAGCCATTGGCGATGGTATTTTGCTGGTTTTTCCGGCCCACATGAATAAACTGTTAGAACTTGATAGCAAAAAAATGCAGGCTCGTATTCAGCCGGGCATCAACTACCGAAATTTTCAAGATACCGTAAAAACCCACGGGCTCTTTCTGCCGCCATATCCAAGCTCGATAGATTTTTCGACCATTGGCGGCGCGATTGCGAATAACGCTGCTGGAGAGCGAACAGTAAAGTATGGCGCTACAAAAGATTTTGTTGAAGGCGTCGAAGTGGTGCTAGCGAACGGCGAGCTGATTGAAACAAAGCGGCTTTCTAAGCGCGAGCTGAGTCACAAAAAAGGGCTCAACACGTTCGAAGGCGAGATCTATCGTGCCATCGACGGCTTGATTACCGATAACTGGAACCTTATTCAGCTTGAAAAAAAGGATGTCAGTAAAAATACCGTCGGCTACAACCTTCATGACGTGAAAGATGCAAAGGGGAGTTTCGACCTCACGCCATTATTTGTGGGCTCTCAAGGAACACTTGGCATTGTGACTGAAGCCCGCATTCGTTTAGTGCAAAATAACATGAAACGTACT
>CAZUOL010000007.1:0-4383 GCA_964621845.1 uncultured Candidatus Saccharibacteria bacterium
GCTATTTACTGAAGCGGGTTCAATTTTATCCGCACCTTTAAAGGTTTTTGGGATCACCGAACCATCAAGTAAGTTTTTGAGCTTCACGTTTACAATTGAACCGCCTCGGCCCATCACTTTTTGAGAATATTCGGTAACCCGGTATGGCTTGCCATCAATTTGAATGACGGTACCTTTTTTTAAATCAGTCGGCTGATACATGCTGCTCCTTTGCTATTTTTTCTAGGGTGTATTTTACTGATGAAGTGAGGTCATCGCGCGTAAGTGCTTCTTGAATCGTGTATTTTTCGGCTCGCTCGCCCTCGTAGACTTCAAAGTCCATGCTTTCTGTTGATACTTCATACAAATGGTACTCGACCTCTTCGCCCTCTCTGTCGACAACAAAATCGTCAACAGGGGTAAAGGGTAACTCGTCTATTTGAAGTGAGGTTTCTTCATCGAGCTCACGTCGAGCGGCTTCGATTGCACCTTCACCTTCGTTCACATGACCGCCAAAAAATCCAAGCAGCCCGGCGTTAACTGGTGCATCTTCTGTGCGACGCTGAAAAACATATGCACCGCTTGGCAGCTTCAGTAGAACAACTGCGAGCTGTTTCATACACTACCCTACAAATGGTAAGAGTGCTAAGTGACGGGCACGCTTCACAGCTACGGCAAGCGCTCGCTGCTGCTTCGCATTTAAGCCAGTTTTTGTAGCAGGCTCAATCTGTCCAAACTGGTTTACATACTTCTGCAACGTTTTTACATCTTTATAATCAAAATGTACTAAATCTGGTTTTCTTCGTTCTGCCATATCTCTCCTTATTAAAATGGAATTTCGCTTAAATCAATCGGTTTGTCGTCGATATCTTCTATTACCACGTCATCTTTTTTGCTCGAGCTTGATGAGCTTGAGCTTGAAGATGAGCTCGCACCACCGCTGTAACCACCGCCATCACCCTGGCCACCGCCAACGAAGTTGAAATCTTCAACAATCACTTCAACCTTGCTGCGCTTGTTGCCATCTTGTTCCCAGCTACGCTGGTCGAGACGACCTGAAACTAGAATCGGACGGCCTTTCTGCATATACTGCGCAATCACTTCACCGGTGCGGCCCCAAGCGACACAATCGATATAGCTTACGGCCTCTTGCTGGTTGCCATCGGCACCCTTCCAGGTGCGGTTCACTGCCAAGCTAAAGTTGGTGACACTTTGGCCATTTGGCGTGGTGCGCGATTCTGGATCACGGGTAAGATTACCCATTAAAATTACTTTGTTAAACCCCTTGGCCATGTTTAGCCCTCCTTTTCTTCGTCTGAAGTCTCATCAGCCTTTTGCGGCTTTACTTCAGGCGCTTTTAGATCCTTCTCTACCATCAAGTAGCGCATTACTTCATCTGTAATATTTAACAAGCTCTGAATTTTATTGGCATTTACCGGAGCAACTTCAACCTCGCTGTAGATATAAACAGCAAAATCTTGTTTTTTAATCTGATAGGCCAGTCTTTTTTTGCCCTGATTATCTTGCTTGACGATTTTACCACCGTTTTCGGTGATGATTCCCTCTAGTTTTTTTAGAGGCTTTTCCAGATCCATCTCTAAGTCTGGGTGCAATAAAACGGTAAGTTCATATTGCTTAGTCACTTCTGACATAAGTCTCCTTTCGGTCACGAGAACATTTTGTCTCGCGGCGTGATCGACTCACCACGCTTGAGTTAATATTGTAAACAAATTATATCTTATGCGCCCCTGTTAGTCAACCATACTACGAGCGCAGGTACGGAGCTCCGACGGATGGCGCTGGCAATGGGTCGGTTTCAAGGCCAAGTGATATATCAATAAGGCATAAGTCACTCAGGTCAGATGCAGGATATGGGCGTCTCAATGCTGCTTTTGATGCTCGAACTACATCTAACGAAACGCAGGGAAACTCTTCAATGAGCTCGACTTGGTCTTTGTATTCTTCAAAAGATTGCGGAAAGTAGCCATCGCCCATTTTGGTAGTTGCCGTAAACGGAATCGCCAAATCGGTGCGCTCCAACCAAATAGTTTTATTTGTTGCTCCTTGTGCAAGTGCGCTTCTAGGCGGATCTTTAATTTGTACATCTAGCCGCGCAGACAACTCACCAAATAGTTCATCAGAACACAGCGCATCTATATCGCGAGTTACTTGCTTAATACCCCGCAACACTAAGTTGGCGCCGCCTACTAAAAATATCCATCTGACGGTAAATCTAAAACTGTAAGCGTTTCTAAAATATCTGTTTTACTTCTCAGTGGCAGCTCTGAATGGAGAGGCTGTCTTGCTCCTATAGGAAAACTCATTCTCGAAGTTTATATGCAAAATGATACCCATGCAAGCAAAAGCGTTAACGAAGATTTTATGGGCCCTGTTAGTAGTACTCGAACAAACTAGGATTAAAACGTATACTAATAAAGATGCAAAAAACAAGCCCAAAAATCGCCCTACTCGTACCGTTTAGTTCTGAAGATCCATCACGTATTGAGATCTGGCGACATGTAAAGCACTGGCTTGAAACAACTCTAGATTATCCACTCTACATTGGAGAACATTTTCCTGATAAACCAATACACTATAATCTCAGCTTGGCGCGAAATCTAGCGGCTCAAAAAGCTGGCGACTGGGACGTTGCGATCATTCATGATGCCGATACTGTCATAAGCCCTGAACAAATCAAGCGTGGCGTTGCTGCAGCACTGGAAACCGGAGCAGTGACCTATCCGTACACCGAGCGCTGGGAACTTGATTTTGAAGGCACAAAGATGCTCCTTACTGACGAATCGAGTAATTGGCAATCACACATGACGCCCTATACCCGCAATCAACCGCTGGGTGGATGTATTATTGTACGCCGTGACCTCTGGGAGCTTGTTCGTGGTTTTGACACCGGTTTTGTTGGCTGGGGGCACGAAGATGGTGCCTTTGCAGCAGCCTGCCAGGTTCTCAGCGGGAAAAAACTACAACGTGTTAAAGGTCGTTCGCTACACCTAGAACACGTAGCAGCGCAAGCCAAGAAAGCCGACAACCCGGTGTATTTGGCAAACAAAGCACGCGTCAAGCGCTACTTAGAGGCTGCGAATCTACCCGATGCTCAAGAGCTCATACGTAATTTACGTGATGAATCAATCAAGACCGACAAAAAAGCTGGTATCAATTGGCCAAAAAGTACTGGCACTAAGTCGATTATGAACTACTCGGCTGCACTCATGCTACTTGTAGATGTTACAAACGTGCTTGATAAATATAACTGCACACACTGGCTCAGCGACGGCACGCTGCTCAGCGCAATTCGTGACGGCAATTTTATGGCTCAAGACGATGATCTTGACCTCGGCGTTTGGGCTCCTGATTTTGACATTCGCGTTATACATGAGCTGCTGCAAAAGTTTAGCTGCACTCTACCAAGGCTGCATGGCAAACCAGAAGATGGTATGCTGATCAGCATTGGCCGAGCTGGCATTCATCTAGACATGTTCTTCTATTACCCATATAAAAGATCTGGTAAACAAATAGCCGATAATAGTATCTACAGTAGTTTTTATGCACTTGAAAAACCGTATAACACCTCGAACAAAGCGAAGCGATATGATTTTGTATATCCTCACTATAAATCACTCGTCCGTTACAGATTCTTAGGCCACGAATTCTGGGTGCCAGAAAATGCCAAGGAGTATCTATTGGCTGAATATGGGCCGGAATGGGTCATTGACAAGACAGGCTGGGACACGGTGAAAGATCAGTGTAATCTTGTGCCGCACGGTATTGTTGACGATATGGCAGCCAACACCCAGACCGTAATGCAATATTTAAAGATACAGCAAGGATGAAAAACGCAGAAACACCAGCGAATCTGACCTACGAGGAATTCGAAGTATTACAACACTTGGTGAGAAATGACGGCACAGAGCAAGCTGATCTACCAAACCTCATCCCTCAGTTAAAATCTTCAAAAATTCGAAAAGCCGTCCGGCTGCTCCACGAGAAGCATTTAGCAACAGCAGGCAGCGAGAGAATCGGCCCCACCGAACAAGCTACTAAAGCCTTAGAGCCCTACCGCGTCAAACGTGCTGTCATATTAGCTGGTGGCCTCGGCCAGCGGATGATCCCAGAAACTATCAAGATCCCCAAGCCACTTGTAATGGTTAACGAGAAACGCCTGATAGAAACACAGCTCGATGCTCTTTTAGCCGCTGGTATAACCGATATCACAATTATAAGGGGTTACCTAAAAGAGGCGTTTGACATACTACTTGATAGATACCCCTTTGTTAAATTTGTAGACAGCCCATACTTTAGCTTAGATTCTACCCTCCCTTCCGTTTCGCTTGTGGCAGATCTGCTGGAGAACACTTACTTTCTGGAGGGTGATTTATACATTAATGA
>CAZUOL010000008.1:0-7846 GCA_964621845.1 uncultured Candidatus Saccharibacteria bacterium
TTGCCCGTCACAGAAAGTACCGTACCGATTTGTAGACCACGAAGTTTTTCAACTTCATTTTTATCTTCTACTAAAATCTGAATGAGACCTTCTCTGTCTCTAAGGTTGATAAACGTCAGGCCGCCCATCAGGCGTTTTTTATGCATCCAGCCTGAAACGGTAATTTTTTTGCCAATGTGTGTTTTTACTTCGCTACTTAGAATTCTGCTCATTTAGATGTCCTTTTGTTATTTTGGTTGCGTGCTTGTTGGGCTCGGGCCATTGGCATGCATAAACCCAAGCGATTTATGCGCCAGCCCGTAGATTACTATTATTCAACCAATAACTCATCAGGGGTAATTATACCAGAAGACGCAAGAAGCACGTAGCATGTAGTAGCTGGCGATCAACACAACTTCACGCTAGACGACAGTGATGGTATGTTTTAGCAAATCGGCCATGGTGACAATACCCACAAACTCTAGCTCTTCATTTTGAACGAGCAGTACGTATTGCTTAGCGGTCAGAAACATACGTGCCACCTCATAAAGCGGCATGTCGTCAGGTACCCATACCAGGTTTTCGTCCATGACATCAGTTACTCTACGGTGCGTTTTAGCACTGGTGATATCCTCAACTGTTTTGAGATTGAGCATACCAAGAACGCCGTCTTTTTGGGTGAAAACTGGAAAGTAACGATGGCCACTTTTTTCCAGCTCTGCGAGTAGCACGGGCCCAAGCGTATCACTCGGAACCACATGTTTTACGCTACGCGAAAGGGTCATAATGTCTCGCGCGACTTTATTATCTGCCGCTAATATGTTTATGAGCCGATCACGCTCACTCTTCTCAATAGCTGAAACATGGCTGATAACATCCTTCAGCTCTTCTGTGGAGTTCGGTATCAAAAGCGAGCTCCTTGCTGGCAAACCAGTGAGCCACCATAGCGGTTTAAACCAGCGGGAAACCGTAATAATAAGTTCGATCATTGCCTCAAATAATTGGTAGGTATAGTTTTGGATCAGGGTAACTCTACGCAAGATGGTGATCAAAAGCGCGGCAAATAGTGCCCATATAAGACCTGTAAATGGTGGTGAAATAAGATGTGTGAACAGTGCAATCCCCACCGCGAAGGCAATTAGCAGCTCAAGCTGCTGCTGCCGCTGTACGTAGGGCAAGCTTTTGTGTAGTCTTCTGAGCGAGCGACTCCGTTTATCTGTTTTACCTTCCAGCTGTTGCTTTAATTGAAAGTCGGTCAGTTGATACCTTTTTAAATCAGTTGAGCTGAGTATCAGCAAAAATAGCTGATCGAACACAAGTACCACCCAGAGAAATGTTCTCATATAGTTATTGTAGCGCTTCCTGCAAAAAAAACTAAGTTTCTCTCAGGCTTGTCTTATACCACTGTGTTATCATGAAATAGTAACAAAGGAGTATATCTTGAGTAGGTTTTGGATTATTTTAGCGGTAGTTATTGTTGTACTTGTAGGTATTTTTATTGCGACTAAGCCAAAAACAGATAGCAACGCCAGCTTTAATGGCGATGCCACTAAAATTCAGTCAGACGATCATATTGAAGGCAATAAAAACGCGAAAGTAACGCTTATTGAATATGGCGACTTCCAGTGCCCGGCCTGTGGCGCCGTTTACCCCATTATGAAAGATCTGAAAAAGCAATACGCTAATGACGTGTTATTTGTTTTCCGCCACTTCCCACTCATTAGTATTCACGCGAATGCCTTTTCAGCGGCCCGTGCCGCTGAGGCTGCGAGTATGCAAGGTAAGTTTTGGGAGATGCACGATAAGCTCTATGAAACCCAGAATATTTGGGGCGAGCTTTCGACCAATCAACAAGCAACGTTTGAAGGTTATGCCAAAGAACTTGGCCTTGATGTCACAAAGTTTAAAGCTGATTATGAATCAGAGGCAGTGGCGAATCGTATTAACCGGGATGTCTCAAGTGCCAGCCAGTTTGATGCTCAAGGTACCCCCACCTTTATACTCAACGGCAAGAAGATCGAGAACCCAACTGATGCTGCAGGCTACAAAAAAATGCTGCAGGATGCAATAAAACAAAGTAACAATTAGTCACTGTAGTGGCCAGCCTGACGCCTCCCGCACATCCGTAAGCTAGCGCCCACCATAGTGTTTATGGTTTACTATAGGTTAGGATATGGAGCAAGGACATCTTTTTTCTCAACTTAGTATTGTAATTGCGTTAGCAGCCGGTATTTCTGCCCTCATGCGCCTCTTTAAGCAACCGTTGATTATTGGCTATATCATCACTGGCATCATTGTAGGTCCGGTTCTTGGACTGGTGAAGGATATATCCGCGCTTGAGGGTTTTTCTAAAATTGGCATTGCACTTCTGCTCTTTATTGTTGGCCTCGGCCTGAACCCAAAAGTAGTGAAGGAACTTGGCAAGGCCTCGTTTGTCGTTGGCATTCTGCAGGTATGTATTACCAGTGTATTGGCGGGGTTCTTGGTGGTGCTTTTTGGTCAGTCTATTCAAACCGCAGTTTTGGTTGGGGTGGCCGTCTCATTCAGTAGTACGATCGTTGGGTTAAAACTGCTTTCAGATAAGCGTGAGCAAACACGACTGTACGGTAAACTCTCTATTGGTATTTTACTTGTGCAAGACCTACTGGCAACGCTTGCTTTGTTGTTTCTTTCAACACGCGCGGACAGCTTTTCGGCAATGGATTTTCTGGGGCTTGTTGTAAAAGGTGTCTTGATTGGTGGGGCGCTCTTTTTGGTTTCAAACAAAGTACTACCAAAACTCAATAGCTTTGTTTCAGGCAGTACCGAGTTTTTGTTTCTAGCGGCTATTGCATGGGGGTTTGGCGTAGGAGCACTCTTTGAGTGGGCTGGGTTCAGTTTAGAAATCGGCGCTCTGATAGCCGGTGTATGCCTTGCGTCCCAGAACTATTCGCAGGAGATCACCTCTCGATTACGCCCTGTTCGTGATTTTTTTGTGGTGATATTTTTTATCTTCCTTGGGGCAAATATTCAACTTGGCGACTTAAGGGCTGAGTTACCGCTTGCGCTACTCATGAGCATACTGCTCCTTACCACAAAGCCGTTCTTCATCGCCTTGCCCCTTGGTTTCTTTGGCCACACCAGACGCAACAGCTTTAAGGCGGGTATCTTAATGGCCCAGATAAGTGAGTTTTCGCTTATCTTCATCATACTTGCCCGTAACTTGCATCTTGTAGATCAATCTTCTGTAAGCCTTGTCACGCTTATGGCACTCTTTACGATTGCGGGCAGCTGCTACATGATTGACTACGACGACACTATATTTAATTGGCTACAAAAGCGCATCAAGTTCTTTGAATCAAGCAAGCAAGATAAAACGAAAGAGCGCGTGAAAACCTACGATATTATACAATTTGGCTATACCAAGGGCGGTGCTGAGTTAATTAACACCTACAAAAAATTACCTGGTCGGCACAACGCTATTATTGTTGATTACAACCCTGACGTCATTGAGATACTCGAACAAAAGCAGCTCCATTTTATGTATGGTGATGCAGCGGATGCCGAATTGCTCGAAGAGGTTGGGGTTGCCTCTGCCAAACTTATTGTAAGTACTATGGGCCACTTCCCTACCACTAAGTTTTTGATTGAATTTGTCGAAAAGCACAATAGTGAGGCGGTGATTATTGCTCAAGCTGATACGCCAGAGCAAGCAGCAGAATTATATGGGCTTGGTGCAAGCTATGTAATGGTGCCTCACTTTGTTGGTCAAGAGCGGTTAAGTAACTTCATGATTCGTCATGGCTTTAAGAAGCGTGAATTTGAAAAACACAAAGAGCGGCACCTCGCACAACTACACAGCAAATATGATCTACCCGATCAAGATCCTTCACCTGATGAGGTGCCTGAAGACGAAGCGGTGTAGAGCTGATGCTTCCGAATGTACGCGGTCACTGCATCAATTGATTCTGAGGAGTGTTTGTTATTGAAGACTGCTTCGCGCACGTTTGATGAACTTGCCTGAGGTTCTTGATGATCGACTAATAGTACGTGGCAAACTGTACCCTGTTCTTTCAAACGAGTGATTTTATCTTGCAACCACTCCTTAGTATGATCGTGCTTCAAGGCAACCACGAACCCTCCATACTCTTCGGCCTTTATGACATCCTGCCATTCGGCCATATGCTGAAAGATGTCTGAACCAACCAGAAACCAGTACTCATGCTCATCACCAAAATGGTCTCTTGCGACGTTCAACATATTTTGCATCGTATGTTGATAAGCCAGCTGATTCGCGAAGTGATAATCGTGATCAACTTGCGTTACTTGCTCCGTTGCACGCTCGATCATGGCCTGACGATGATCCCAGCTGGCATGTGGTTTCTTGCGATACGGCTCTTTCTCGGCAACAATAATCACTTTATCTAACTTGGCTTGTTCAACAGCACTCTGAGCAAACGCGAGGTGTCCCTTATGAATTGGGTCAAAAGTGCCAGCGTAGATGCCAATTCTCATACCTTAAGCTTAACAGATTAACACCAAGCTAGCGAATATACGCGATCTGTGATTCTGTTACGAGAACGTTCAATTTTTGATCATGGCTTTCGGAAGGAATCTGATCTAACAAGAACTGGTTATAGACAAGCCCAATTCTGTATGCTTTTGGATGCGCCGCAAAGAATCGATCCGTCCAGCCATTGCCATGACCCAAGCGATTGCCTGTTTTATCTGCTGCTACGCAGGCAGCGATGATTACGTCAGGTTGGCAATCTTTAACAACCCTCTCAACTGGTATTGGGATATCGTAGCGTCCGAAAGTATATCTTGTGTTTTCGCTGATTCGGCAAAAACCATCCTTTGACTCGTCTTCCGGCAAGTATGATGTCCAGACTTCGTGGCCGCTTTCAAGCAACCAACGGACGACCTGCCGGGTGTCGACTTCTTTCGATTGTCGAATCGGCAAATAGACATGTACCGATTGTTTTGTCTGCCATATATCGAGTTGCTTTAGCCGCTTAAAAATATCATGGCTCGATTCTTGCACGAAGACTGCATCAAGATCACTGCGCATGCGCTTTAGTGTATGCCTAAGAGACCGCTTTAGTTGATTGCTCACCTGTAACCCCTTGCTGCGTTTCAGCAGCTATTTTTTCGTGGCGCTTCTTCTCGATGTCTACAATATTGGAATCCGTTTCTTGCGGCTGAGGCTGCACTTCAGCCTTGCCACCATTTCCCGTGTTTACTACTTTCCCGCCTCGTACTTCGGCTGTGCAATGACGACATTTCAGATTTGTATCACAAACCCGTGCCTTCACGGCCTCCTTTTTTTTGCAGAATGGGCAGCTCATCCAGCGCTTTGGCTCGTTTTCTTTACCGCCGAAAATACTTTCTTTTGCCTCTGATTCAGTTTGAGAAAGGAAGCCCGAGCCGCCAGAACAACCGGGCTTTACCTTGCCCTGTTCAGCTGCATTCTGAGCGTGAGTTGCGTTGCGAGAAAGTTGCGCTCGTTCGGTTTGATCAATCTCCTGACCAATCCGTTGAAGTTGCTCATCGAGCGCCAGTTGCAAGCTCCATGCATTGCCATGGTATGCCACCCGATCTGCGCCTACTTTAAACTCATTCCTAGACCCCCCTGATCGAAAGGCTTTGATCTTGGAATTGATAGTCTCCCATACGCCATAACGATGGGCCTTCATGATAAGGCGTAGGTCATCAATATGTTCAATCGGCTTACTGGTATTGATAGCAGTCATAATGGATCTTATCTCATCCGAGCTGAGATACTTTTTGGCAAGCGTAGTGAGCGCCGCAGTTCCAGCCTCTCTCACATAGGGTGCCAAGTTGTTGGTTTCAAGTGAGTTAATAATTTCAAGTTGTAAGCGTACCAACGAGGCAATTTCATTGGTAGCACATGCTTCTATGAACTCTTTTGAGCTTATATCTACGCCAGAAGCCTCAGTAATTCGTGCGAGCTCTTTATAACGCGTTTTCAAGCCCGTCATTAACTTGTCATGCTGGACTTCGTCTTCAACCAATCCATTCATTTCTACCACGAAGCCAGGTATATCGTGACTCGTGCTGTCGATTGGAATGTCTGTACCACATTCGTGCATTAAACCTGCAAAAGCCGCCACACTACTTTTATCAACCGAAACAATCGTGGCCTCTAGCACCGATTCGCTTTTTTTGCGGTACACCCAGATAAACGCGCGTCTCGTGTCGGTCCAGAAGCCAGCATCTCGAGCGTCTGCGGTTGATTCTTCTTCAGCAAACGGTGTAATACGCAGCCATACGGAGCCAACTGGTTGTTCTTGCATGCGTCTGTTATTGTCCTCGGCGATAGCTACGTCGTGTTCAGTACGCGTAACCATGAATTTAAAGCCCTTTTCTTCTTGCAGGGCTTTTTTTTGTGAAGTATGTCCATTTTTAGCTATGGCCAACATTGGTCTTTTGGTAATCGGATCAATCGTTTGGCCATTTACGAAAGGGAACTCTGTTGTGTCCTGCTGCTGTAGCTCTACACCTTCTTGCACGTGTGTCAGTTCCTGCACGCCTAAATAGGTGGCCAACTCTGGTGAAAATACACCATACTCAAGCGCCAGTTTTAGCCCGTAGAGCTCGTCACCATAGTCCGCTTGCTCCGCAACCGCCTGAAGATAAATGAGGTTTGGTGTTGGTTCAGAAAAATCAAGCGGTCGTTCAACCGTATCAAGACCCACCGCCTGATTCATCGCTACCCTCTCCAAAATAAAAACTCCTGTTTTGGTATGAACCGAGACAGGAGTTCTACGTTAACAATAAACCCTTGAAACAACTTGCTTAAAAGTCGAAGTTGCTCCGCTCAAAAACATTACTCCTGCTCGGAAGACTCACATAATTTGTAACGTCGTGTATCGGGCTCAATCTTTATAAAAGACTACCGTTGCGGCACAGCGCCGGAGTAGATCAAACGAATTTGTTCATACCGGACTTCCACGGCTACGTGAGTACAAATTGTTAACACTTTTATTGTACGCCTCTTACTGCTCGGGCACAAGCAACCCACCATTTCCCTACAATAAAGAACGTGCACGGCTATTGCAGTCGTTCAAGTACCGCTCAATTGTTATTCTCTTTATGCTTATGCTAGAATAAACTCATGGCAAAATCATCAAAAAAATCACCTAAGAAATTATCAAACAAGGTAACCAGTATCGTAAAAAGTGATGTTTTTACAAGCATCGCCATTGTTTCGATTGTCTTAAATGTACTGCTGCTCGTTGGCCTCTTTGTGCTTACCACCAGCAATACCTATGATACGGCAGTGTTTACGAGCGTACGAAGTCGTTACTGTAAAAATATTGATGGGGTCGTGAAACGCGCAGAAGAACTTGGCAGTAGTCAGGCAGCTTTGCAGGAATGGAAGGTCAACTGCGTTGCAAAAGAGTTTGCCCCTTATTATCAAGAAGCAATTCAAAAGTTTGAAGCAAGCCAGAGTAATTAAAATCCCTATTTAGTATGAAAACTATTCCTTGGCATTTTCTAATGCCTAAAATTTTGGTCCATAGGCTCTACGGAGACATTGATCAAACGCCACATAAATGCCTATTTTTTTACAAAACTGCAATAAGGCGTTTTTGATAGGTTTCCTATTAAGGGTAGCTTTTACTTTAAGCTATACTGCCACCTAAGATAGAGGCTTGAGACTAGCATGATTAGTAGAGCAATCAAAACTACGCCCCGCTCACTCTCCCCCGTCCCCGCCAGACTCTCGGTGGTAGTAGCAGGTTTAGAGTACGGGCTTTCATAGGCTCCTGAGTCGTAAGCGGTACCTTGGGGGCGTACTGATCCTCGGGCATCGGTGGTGAGGGTAGGAATGGTGATACCAGCGTCAATGGCAGGTGAACCT
>CAZUOL010000009.1:0-3377 GCA_964621845.1 uncultured Candidatus Saccharibacteria bacterium
GGTGGTCGTATTTCACGACGTACTAAGACGAGCAAATAGTCTACTGCTTGCAGTGGAAAAAAGATGCCTTACGCGAGGCATCTTTTCAGTTCTTTCGCTCGTGCTACTTACGTTGTGCCTGGAGTGATCTAAGGCGGTAACAGCGGGAGCGCTGATGAGTGGGCACTGACCATTCCTGGCCGCAGTTAAAGCAGCGGTAGTGTGAGGAGCTGGTTTCGATGCTAATGTTCTGACAGCGGGGGCACTGGCTACGCATATGTAGCCAATCGCGGTAGCTATCGATGCAATGTTCAACGATGGCATCAGGGATGACGAGCTGGTAATTCTCGGCAATTTTTTGCGCTCGGTTCCAGGCCTCAGTTTCCATCCTGAGCAATTCGATGCCACTCTCAAAGTGATGATGGCCAGAGAGGGCATGGCCGATTTCATGTAATAGCTGAAAGACCCCTGCCTCGTCATCGAGATAGGCGGGGTTGTAGTAAATGCAATCTTCGCGTGCCGAATAATAGAAGTCATCAGATAGATGAAATGAAAATTGACTGAAATCTTCAATAATAGTCTGCAGGCTAGGCAAGATGCTCTTTGGCATATTCATAGCATCCATAGATGACAGCGTTTTTTCCGTGCTTGGCAGTGAGTAACCGAGATGGCTTTATGACGATGGCATGCAGCCGTTCATCAAGGTAAGGGGCAAGGTAGTCAGTAAAGTGGTTCGCATGATGCCCAAGCCCTCCACCAAAGATAATGGTGTCTACTTGCAAATAGCTGCAGGCAACTGCCACACCCGGCCCAAGGCGATCTTGCGCGTAGGATTGCCATATTCGTGGGTCTTCGGTGTCATCGCCGAGTACACCGTATGCTTCAAAAAAAGCCCTGCCTGAGGCAAAATCTTCCCAATCGACCACTCGGCCCTCAAAGAGCAAGGGCGACTTACCGAGTTCCATGTCATTCATCTGCTCAGAAAGTCTTCCATCAATAAGCAATGCGCCACCGATGCCAGTGCTAATGGTGAGGTAGAGTGCTCGCTTTGGTATTTCAGTAAGTGCTCGTACCTCGGAAAGGCCGGCGAGCTTACTATCGTTTTCGATGTAGACATGCTCGGACTTACCTATTCTTTTTATGTCTGAACGAATTGCTTTGTCTTGCCAGCCGAGGTTGCCGAGTGCCTTGACGACACCTGCCCTTCGATCAAGTAGACCAGGGACGGCTACACAAATAGCTTCAGCCGCGGCAGTGTTAAATGCTTTCATTTGCTGATCAAGATCTTGTAAAAAGTGTTCGTAATCGGGGTGTGTACTGAAGCGTTTTTCTCGCAGAATCCGGCCGTTATCTGAAAATTCGGCCACCAAAGTCTTCGTTCCACCAATATCTACCCCTATAATCATGTAGTTATTTTAGCATAACAGCGGGGCAAACTATTGACCGAAGCGAATCTTACAACAGATAAGCTGCTTATCTTTGCAGAAACTCACGCAGAGCGTTATTATGACTAAAAGGAGCAAACATGGAGGAGCAAAGAAGCGGCATCGGCCTTGGAGGCATACTACGATTTCTGTTAGGGCTTGTGATTGTGGTAATTGTAGCCTTTTTGCTCGTCAGGTTTATAACGAATCGTCATGACAAGACGGATTCTAGCCCTACTACGCAGCAAGCGACACAAAAAAACAACGGGAATGACCAGCAAAAAAACTCTGGTAACACCTCAAGCGATTCTGAAAACACGTCTGCAGATAATAAGGAAGATGAAACGGTGCCAAGCGGGGTTGCTGATGACCAGCCTTCGACTCCTTCAAGGTCGGTACCAGCGGCAGGTATGAGCAGTGATGTGTGGTACGCTGCCGCGCTCTTTGCATGCCTCACTATAATTATTGGTGAGATGGTACAGTTTGTTCACAACAAGCGCTAGGTCGGTACCCTTTGACTTCTGTTGATAAGATGAGTACAATAGAACGTAATCTTAACGGTTAGACTCCTAACCGACGGGAAATATTTTGAAAGGAGTTTTGTTTTTCATGGCAAAACAAGCAACTATAACAATGGATGAGTTACTCGAAGGAGCTCAGTTTAAGCAGCTCGCTGCGGGGGAGGTGGTTGAGGCTACCGTACTCAACGTAAAAAAGAATGAGATCTGGCTTGATCTCGGTATCAACGGGGTAGGTTTTGTGCCACGTCGAGAAATTGGCTATGGTAAAAAACTGGAGGTTGGTGATCAGGTGCATGCGAGTGTGGTTGATCCAGAAATTGAGGAGGGCCAGGCACTTTTGAGTCTTCGTAAGGCAGCGAAAGACAAGGGCTGGGAAGATGTGCAAGTGCTATTTGAAAAGGGTGAGACAATTGAGGTACAGCCGTATGACGCAAATCGCGGTGGCTTGCTGGTGGAGTTAGAGGGTGTACGAGGCTTCTTGCCTGTCTCACAGCTTTCGGCCGAACACTATCCACGTGTTGGCAGTTCTGATAAAGATGAGATCCTGCAGCGGCTCAACAGCCTGACTACAAAAACACTGAAGGTCCGTATCCTTGATGTTGATCGTAAGGCGAACAAGCTTATTTTCAGCGAAAAGGAAGCGGTAAAAGAAGACATGCAAGAACGCTTTGCCAAGCTTGGTGTTGGCGATACCGTGAAAGGTATTGTAACGGGTGTAGTAGACTTTGGTGCCTTCGTGAATGTAGAAGGTATTGAGGGCTTGGTGCACATCTCAGAGATCAGCTGGGAACGTGTTGAGAATCCTGCTGACTATGTAAAGGTTGGTGACGAGATTGAAGCAAAGATTATTGCAATTGATAAGGAACGACTGAGCTTAAGCATGAAGCAAATGCAGGCTGACCCTTGGGCAAAAGAGGCCGAACAATTCAATAAGGGTGACGTGGTTGATGGCACTGTGACTCGCATTACACCATTCGGGGCATTTATTCAGCTGAGCCCCGCAGTCGAGGCGCTGGTGCATGTTTCTGAACTTGGTGATGGTGAGGGTGTTGACCCTGAGAACTTGTTTAAGCTGAACGAGAAGAAGCAGTTTAAGATTCTTGAAATCGACCGCGAAAATCGTAAAATTTCACTTAGTCTGCAATAAAAATGTAAACATAATACGCTAGAAAGAAGGTTGTCATGAGCAAGAAGACCATACAGATTGAAGCAATGATAACCGTCTGCGATCTAGCGGCAAAGCTTGAGATCACTGTTGCGCAATTAGTGGGGGAGTTGTTCAAGAACGGCATCATGGCAACCGTGAACCAGAGAATTGATTTTGAGACCGCTGAGATTATTGTGAGCGAGATTGGTCTTGAGGTTGAGCTTGAAAAAGAGAAGCTTGCTGCGGCAGAAGAACAGCCTTCAAAAGAACAGCATTCTGCTCGACTCAAAAGCCAGACGGTAGCTT
>CAZUOL010000010.1:0-8858 GCA_964621845.1 uncultured Candidatus Saccharibacteria bacterium
ACACAAAACAGCAACACACCGCTCAGCAACACCGTGTAAAATAGTATCCACACAGGGTGTAGTCGGTATAATACATCTCGTGGCCGATTTTCCCGATTCAATTGCATCATACGGTCCTTACGCGCCATAACCGCACAAAACTAGCATACACCACCACTAATGCCGCGCTTATCCAGAGCCAACGTAGGAGCCCGTCCGCAAGATCAGTCCCCAAGTAAAGACCATGTACAAATACAAATAAAATTGCCATGTAGCTCAAGAGGTGAGTGACCTTCCATAGTTTTGGCATTTTTTCTATCCAAAGCAAAGAGGTAATCACGATTGCAGCACTCACATACAACGCCAGCACCCCAAGTGCCACCCACAGCGATCCCACCGAAATACCAAACAACTCCGCAGCCTTATAGCTCGACACAAACGGTACGAGTAAAGAAAGAATAGAAAACGGTACAAAATGATCAAAATACAATGATCCAACATGGAGCAGCACGGCAACCGCAAAGGCGATCCCAAGCGCCCGATGCGATGCCCAGGCAGTCAGCGGCTCTAAAAACGAAAAGGTATGCCCTGTGACGAGGCCGACGCCAGAAAGTAGGAGTATAACGAGCGCTCCTGCGGCAACCATCCCGGAGGCACGAGTGAGGTACCAGGGCCATGAAATCTCAATGCGCTCAACAAGCCCGTGTGCCACAGATGAGCCTTCGCTGCGTTCTACAGCAATCGCGCTCATAGACTGGTTGCTCTGGGCGCTGACAGAATGAGACGACATACCGAAGGAACCAACGAGCGTCACCGCCGCCAAGGCGCCAACTATAACGCCCAGCATTACTTTACGAAACATGTGTTACTTTCATAGTTACCCCTCAATCATAACCTTTTTACCTCGTTCGCGTATAGACCCGCTCTTCGATTGCACAATAAAACTTTCGGCGACGCTATGCTCCAACAATTTGCTCAACATTACTTCTCCGCCGAGTAGTGCAACTGTCGCTGAAACCTCAGCGGCTACACCAGTTTTTGCGAAAGCACTCACGGCTTGCGTATCACCTTTTGGTGGTAGCGATGTGTGTGGGTCAATACAATGTGGTTGCAGGCGGTCTTGAACGGTGCGTACGAGCCCTGAGGTTGCAACCGCAAACCGGGAGTTCCCTTTGTGCAGGCAATACCCGACATCTTCAGCTAGCGACTGAGCATTTTGTATGGCAATACGCCACGGCGTGTGATCAGGTGCATTTTTTGCCACGATATCGCCACCAATCGAAAGCCAGTAGCCGGGGATGTTAGAAAGAGTATCGGCCAGCTTATCTGCAAGAAACCCTTTCCCAATACCACCAAAATCAAGCGCAGTGTTCAATGGTAGCTTCACCCAACCTGTACCCGTCTCAAGCTCGTTCATCTCCGCCACACGGCAGTGCGTATAATCGATCGGTAGCTGGTTTTTTGATGGATAAAGCGAGCCAACATAACCAAGACGCTGCACTGCCGGCAGCACAAACGGGTTAAAATACCCCTCGCCCAATGCTGCAAAGTACTGAGCGGCCTCTAGAAGCTCTAAAAATTGTGGCGTCACAACCGTTTTTGAGCCTGCTGATAGATTCACCTTTGTCAGCTCGCTGTCTTTCTTAAAACGACTGAAGCGTTCATCGAATACAGCAATATCCTGCCACAACCTATAAAAGCACGACTCAGCCTCCTTTTTGCTGGCGGTGACGAGCCGAAGCTCAATATCCGTACCAAGTGCCCGAGCCGATTGTAAATACTCACGCACTGCTACGAAACGGTTGTTCTGGTTGGTTGGGTCGGAGCAGTGACTGTCGGAGTCGGCGTAACGGTGGTAGGCGAGGAATAAGCGTTTGTGTTTGTGCTGGTAGTGGAGCTTGATTGATCATTCGACGAACCACTGTTCGTTGCCGATGCGCTCGGATCGGGTGATTGCGAAGTGTCAGTACTCACCTGCGGAGCAATTTGTGTCACATCTTGATTAGCAGTACTTGATTCATCTTGTTGGGCTGTTGACTTTACCCGGAGGCTCGGTAATGTTTTGTACAGATCTGCGCCTGCCACCAAAAAACCTGCAACCAACAATGAAACACCCGTCAGAGCGTACATGTTAAATGGCCAGCTACGATGTGTGCCGGTTTGCCGTAATGAACCTTTCTGGCTAAAGGCCTCACTTAAAATACGCTCCTTCGCGACGCCAGAAGCCGCCAAGGATGCAAAAACTGCCTGCATATAGGGTGGAGGTCCACATACAAAATAGGTAGCTGATGGTGAAATGGCGCCAATGCGCCGCAAGAGCGCTGCATCAAGCTGACCAGAAATGACTTCAGCGCCCTGGAAGCTTTGGGTATCAGCCTCGGGCGATGCTACTACATAAGTCAACTTTATATGATGATTGCTTGCCGTAAGCCGGGCTAACTCATCCTGAAACGGTACATCAGACGCATCACGCACACTATAGAGTAAACGCACTGAAACACCAGCATTACTTTGCGTCAAGAAGCGAATCATACTCATGAAAGGGGCTATGCCAATACCGCCTGCACACAGCACCACCTCTTGGTGCTTGTATTGATCAAGTACAAACCCCCCAAACGGACCGCGCACCTCAATCATATCGCCTTTTTTAAGACGCCCAACAGCGCTTGTGTACCGACCTTTTACGCGCATACTGAACTGTAGCATATCAGCGTCAAGTGGTGAGGAGGTAATTGAAAAACAACGCGCTACTGTTGGTCGTAATCTATCTCGCATAATCAATGCAGCATACTGCCCAGGTAAATAGTTAAGCGGAGAGGCATCCGGGGCAACCCGAAGCGTCAAGAGGCGCGTTGTAGGGCTCAACTGCTTGTTTTCGGTTACGTTGTATCTATGCACGATGTTATTTTCCTTTGCCTAGCTTAATATCAGCTGAGTACGTAGGCTGTATATCACTTTAACGTCTTTGGGCGATTTTGGAGATAGTCGAGTAGCAGTATACGCATGCAACCTGCAACTGGTATGGCAAACAACCCACCAATGGGGCCCATGAGTGCAACGCCAAGTACGACTGATACAAAGATGATCAGCGTTGGTAGCTGTGTTGTTTTCCCTTGAATTTTTGGTTGCAAGGTCGCATTTTCAAGCTGCTGATATATTACAAAGTAAGCAACGAGAATCAGAGCTGCTGTTAGATCCTTCAAAATCAGCGTAAACAGTACAACAAGTGTTGCAGCAATGGTATTGCCAATGAGCGGAATAAGGCCAAATGTAAAAACAATTGCGGCGAGCGGCAACGGGTAGGGCACTTTAAGCGCAAATAGGATCGCAAGCGCAAACAACGAGGCTATAAACGCCACTAATACCTGTCCATTCACATAACCCGTTACGACCCCATACATTTTTGTAACGACCTCCTCATGACGAGTGCGCAGCGCTTTATTACGGTACAGCTTATCAGCTATACTTTTTAGCAATGCCGGCCCGTTGAGTAGAAAGAGTATAGTCATCACTAATCCGGTAATAGAAGTCACCAAGCTGTTGCCAAACTGCCCGGCACGAGCCAGGGCATTATTCGCAATGGTTTCAAGGTGATCTTTGGCTGAGTTAATGACGCTATCTATTTCGCTCTGAAGGTTATATTTTGCAATTATCCGACCTGCCGGACTATTGGCACTGTTGAATTCTGCAATTCGCTGAGGAACAGTATCTGCAAAGGCACTTGCCTCATTAGCAACTGGCTTAATGATTGAAAAAATAAGCACACTCAGCAGCGCAAAGGCGATCACTAACACAATAAACACCGCTGGTCCGCGTTTCCTTTTTGGCATATAGCGGCTCAAATAACTTACCGCTGGGTTCAAAGCGAGCGCAAAAAACAGTGCCGTTGCAACAAGTACTAATGCGTGGTACATCTTCATAAGCCCCGCAACAGCAATCACAAACAATACGGCAATAGTGAAAACTTTCACCAAATGCTTTGTTTCTATATTTATCTTTACGGTCATATAGTCCTCCGTTTCGTCATTATCTCTCATTATACTACGAACGCAAGGCATCAATTGGGTTGGTATTGGCAGCTCGTCGAGCAGGGAAGTACACCACTATGAGCCCCAAGAATGTAGAGAAGGCGAACACCCCAAGAAATAGTACCGGTCGGAACGCGAATGTAGTAAACGATTCGCTCACACCACCTTCAGCAATGTTTTCGATTCAATTCGAACGAACAGTTTCCTTATTTTGCGACCCAGATATTTAGATGTCAGCACAACTTCACGCAGCACAAAACGAAGCGCTTTGCCACATGCAATAAATGGCTTCGCCA
The DNA here is from genome assembly GCA_964621845.1 of uncultured Candidatus Saccharibacteria bacterium. GTDB lineage: Bacteria > Patescibacteriota > Saccharimonadia > Saccharimonadales > UBA7683 > CAYRKQ01. The sequence continues at coordinate 4,304 of CAZUOL010000010.1, forward strand.
ACAAATGAAGACTTCGCACTGGTATTTCCCTCACTTTAATCATAAAAGCTTACGCTCTAGTATATCTGAACGTAAGCACAATCACAAACAAAATGTTGCTCCGAAAACTAGTCGGTGAAAAGCCAGGGAATGGGAGACAATAACGAGTTTTGAAATCTGGCTAAACGCTCCATTTGCTGCAAAGGCACTCGTTATAAAGATTGCGTTATTCAGTTCACTGTGCAAAAATTTATGTATCAATAATCTTTTGAGAGAGGTTTTATGGTAAACCTGTTAGCAGATACATCATTACTAGGGTTCACACTATCAACAATTTGGGCAGTCATTGTGCTGATCATTTGGATCGCATTCGCTTTTTGGCCAGCTCGCGTTGCAGCAAGAAAAGGCTACAGCTTTTTGCTGTTTTTTATTTTTAGCTTGTTCACATTTGTCATTTCGCTCATTGTTGCTTATATGCTACCAAACAAAAATGCCGCAGGGCCTGCAGCCACAGCCGAGTAGGGGATTGCTACTTAGAAGCTAGATGTAACTGAAAGAACCGGGTCATAGGACCCGGTTTTTGATATGTACTCGAATATAGCTGAGCCTTGCTGGGACGGCAGGATAGCGCTATGCTTCTTCGCACAATCATGCTCGAAGTGAACTTCTGCGCGTGATTTCGCTACACCGAACATGCGAATGTACCCAGCATTGCTGCTGATTCGCAGAACCAAATCCAACAATCGCATGCACGAAAAAAGACCAGCAGAAGCTGATCTCGTTTCGTGGCTGGGACGGCAGGATTCGAACCTGCGAATGCCGGGACCAAAACCCGGTGCCTTACCACTTGGCCACGTCCCACTATTATTGAAAGGTTTTCTACATTTTAATGTCTGTCGACAGTCTTGGTCCCGATGGGACACATCAATTCTGCTCGCTCTTGCGCGCTCGGACAGCCGGTGCCTTACCACTTGGCCACGTCCCATTGTTTTGCTTGAGCGATAATTGGAAGCTTGAGCAACAGATGTGATTATATCTGTTTCTGCAATAAAACTCAAACTCTGCATGTGATTTTTATCACATTGCTTATTGTGCTTATGACTGTTTAAATAACTCTTAGAGGTAACATGAGAAAACAAAACGTGAACTTACAAAATTTTGGAGAGGTATATGCCACTGGCTGCTGAGCAAGCGCCAGTCACAAAATATATAACTGAACAAGATTTAATGCGCCGCCTGCCTGAGCAGGGCATTGCAATTGATCCTCATAACCCAAGCGAAATAGACGACGCCATTTGGGCGGAACCGCTTCATACCAAGAAGGGGTTTTCTCGTATACAAATCCATATAGCCGATGGCGGCTTACTGTATGACCATCCGACCATAATTGCCGAAGCGAGAAAAAACGGTTGGAGCGAATATTTTGATGATGATACACCCCCAAACCTTATGATGGACGAAGCAGTTGCCGTTCATGGCTTGAGCCTCAATATTGGCCACCAGGGCACCGATTATGCGCCTGCAGTCACTATCGCGTTCACGTTTGACAAATATGGCAGAAAAGTCTTGGACCCATCTGTTTACAAATCCCGTGTTTTAACGAAACCAATGGATTACAAAGGTTTTGAAGCCGAGGTCAAGAAAGCAAGAAAGGGCAAAGCAAGCAATGAAGAATACCAATCTCGGTATATCTATCTTCGCGCCAGAGAGCTCACAAAACCGCCAGGCAAACTCTCCTCCATACGAGCAGGTAAGCTTGGCAAACAAACTGTTCGTCATTACATGGTTGCAGCCAACTCTATCGTCGCAAATCACATGCATCAACAAGGCATCCCTTGGCTTTTCAGAAACCACCATCTGCGCAACTTTGAACACCCCCAAGCTGATCTACTCGCTCACCTGTATCCTGATACTGCGCAACTTATTCAACATGATATGGCCTGGTATAGCCGCATACCAACGCTGCATGCGAATCTCGGGCTAAAAGGCTATTGCCACTTTACCTCGCCGCTCAGAAGATTCCCTGACCTTGCGAATCATCTCAACCTACATGCGCACCTTGAGGGGCTTCCTACCATGTACAATGCAGAAGAAATGGACGAAATCGCTCGTGAAATGGGTCACAAAATAGTAGTAGCACTTGCCGAGCGAGAACCTAGAGCAGCAGCATAGCGTCACCGAAAGAATAGAAGCGATACGTTTCTTTTATCGCGTGATCATATATATACTGCAGCTCGTCACCAGAACCCACAAACGCCTCGACTAAAAGTAGTAGGGAAGTGCCCGGCAAATGAAAATTCGTAACGAGCGCATTCACCCGTTTAAAAGAATAGCCGGGTTGAATGAAAATGTCTGTTGAGCCTGAGAGCTGTTGGCTGTTTGCAGCTGATTCAATCGTGCGGACCGAAGTGGTACCCACTGCCGTTACATGCTCAGCCGCCGCTATTTTTTGAGCTGTCGTCTCTGCAATCTCATACGATTCCTCGTGCAGTCGGCCCGTTTTAAAATTTTCTTCCGTCAGCGAAGCAAATGTACCAAGGCTCACGTGCAACGTGACTTCAGCCCAATCACGCTCGGCTTGCACCCTTTGTTTTAGCTGATCGGTGAAATGGAGCCCAGCAGTCGGCGCTGCTTTTGAGCCCACTGTTTTGGCATAAATGGTCTGATATTCCGCCGCCAAGGCATCGTTTTGTTTTATATACGGCGGTAGCGGTACATGCTGGGCCGCCAATAAATCAGGATGATCACGAGCTACATTAAACTGGATGGTCCGGATGCCTTCTTCATCAATTGCTGTTACGGTAGCTAAAACTGCATGACTTAGTTGTACCGTTTTGCCAAGTCGGAATACCTTACCGGGCCGCACCAGTGCTCGCACGGTTTTATCATTTACCCCTTCAACCACAAAGAGTTCCTTTTTACCGCCATCAAACAACATCCGACAATGTTCGACCTTAGAATTATTCACTACCACCAATGTTGGATTAGGCAGATGTTTCAGTAGATTATAAAAGTAGTCATCAGTTATTCTTTTAGTCCGGCGATTATATACCAGCAAACGGGCATGATCACGCGGCGAGGCCGGTGCTTGAGCAATCAAACTTTTCGGTAAATCAAAATCAATCACTCAATGAGTATACTACGCGGCCTCGAGGTGGGTAATCCGCTGTTCATGATCGTTCAACTGAACGCTGTGCTCAGTAACCGCAGCCTTAATAATTTTCACATCAGCCTTAAGATCGTCAAACTCTTCTCTTGAGGGCTTTGTTCTCAATTCGTCTTGAATCTGAACAGTCACTTCGATTAATCGATCGAACTTGCCGTTCATATCTTCTAAAATTACTTCAAGATGATCTTTATCGGAGCTCATATGCTTATTCTAACATAGGCGCGTCATCAAATGAGCTTGCTGTAATATTAACCAGGTGTTATAATATAGTTTATTATGACAACTCGTAGTGAAGTACCTGCGTTTCAGGCTAACGTTGCCGAGCCTTATTGTCCACCCGTTCTTAAGGCGGTTCATTTCAATAATGAGCAAGCCCCGTATGACATCTTGATAGCTATGGGCGTGACGGCTGATGACATCACGAACTGGCGAGTATATGGCGGTCTACCAGGCCCTGATTACACGGCTAAACCGAAAGAGGTCGTTATTAATGCACCAGAAATTGGCAAACAACTACCAAGCCACCATCCTGATGTTTTTCGCGATTTCACAGCAACACACGTTGCTATCGGCCTCGCTCAGGCAGTTATCACTCAAGAGAAACCAGAGCTTTATACAACAATTAAGGGGGGAGTGCTGGTCGGCGCGCTAGGCGGGTTCCTTGTTGCCTCTCAACTACCGGTACCACCAATTGCCATAGCGGTTATGCCTGCCTTTGGAGCCGGCCTCGGCTCGATACCCGAATGCTGGCGTGAATCTCGTGCCAAAAACATTACCGAAAAACGCGTCAACTCCTTCTTAGCAAACCACCCTGCGTTATTCAAAGAACTTCGCGATACTATACTACCAGTGTATGCCCGTTAGCATTGGTAACAAACCAACTAGCGAAGGATATTGACGGCGCGGGCGATCACCAAACCAACTGCCAACAATGAAATAAGCGATTGCACCAACATAAACGCCTTCGCCCGATGGGTGAGTGGCATGGTGTCGGTGGGGCTAAAAGCAGTGGCGTTGGTAGAAGAGGTGTAGAGATAATCAAAAAATAATGGCTGCCAGTTTTTATCAACGGGATCATTGAGATTCTGCTGCACAAACAAGAAATCATGGTTGGGGTTTTCCTGCAGGCGCTTATCGGGGCCACCACCATCCAGCTCCCAATACCATAGCCCAAACAGAATAATGTTGGTGATATAAATACTCCCGGCTGAAAGCAGCAAGGTGTGGCCCTCGTGAATACTGCCATTGAGCAGGTTATCAAGCAGCAAAAGCAGTGAAGCTATGTTCAAAACGGTGATACACGCAATCAGGCCCAGCGAGAAAAAGCGACGTAAATTTAACGAGCGCTGCGATGGCCGACGCGTCGTGATACTGAGACCCACCAATAGTAAGAGTTCAAGTGCAGCC
>CAZUOL010000011.1:0-3737 GCA_964621845.1 uncultured Candidatus Saccharibacteria bacterium
GATGCTTGGCTGGACCAAAGACGAAATTATTAACCTCGATTATCATTCCCTAATAAAACCGGTGAAAGAAAGCTCGGATCAGTCAGATACTGAAACTGAAGCAATTACCGCCGCTCTGGCGAATAGCAAGGTAACACAGCAAATCAGCAAGCTGGAAACCCTGCACGGACGGCAAATATTTGTAGATATTGTGGCTTCGCCCATTTTTGAAACGGTGCTCACGAAAGAAGGGCAAAAAGAACAACGCCTGACTGCTGTCATTGCGGTACTTCGTGATGTTGACAAGCAAAAGCGCACCGAACAGCAACGAAGCGACTTTATCTCCACCGCCTCACACGAAATGCGTACGCCAGTTGCGAGTATACAGGGCTATCTCGAACTAGCCTTAAACCCAAAAATCAGTCATCTCGACGAAAAAACCAAAGGATTTTTAGACAAAGCCTACGATGCAACCAAACATCTTGGCCAACTTTTTCAAGATTTACTCACCGTCAGCCAAACTGAAGATGGACGCCTGAGCAGTCACCCTACCATTGTTGATATCAAGGAGTTACTGCTTTCAATGTGTGATGGCTTCAAGCAGTCTGCAAGCAAAAAAGGCCTCACGATTGTCTGCAATCTACATCCTGAGCAATCAGGCGAGAAAGTGGTTACACCGCCAATGAATGTCAAAGCCGATACCGAACGCCTGCGAGAGGTTATTGCAAACCTCATCGAAAACGCCATCAAATACACCCCGTCAGGCAACGTCACCGTGAATGCAGAAGTGAAAGAATCAGAAGATAGCGTTGTTATCTCGGTTGCCGATACCGGGCCAGGTATTGCTGAAGAGGATATTCCGCATCTGTTTCAAAAGTTCTATCGAGTCGATAACACTGCGACCCGTGAGATTGGCGGTACAGGACTTGGCCTCTATATTTCGAAGCAAATCGTTGAATTATTTGATGGCAAAATATGGGTTGAAAGCAAGGTGGGTGAAGGCAGTACCTTCTTTATTTCATTGCCGCGTATCAATCCCGACGCCCCAGATGCGCCACTCACCAAGCCGCTCGAACCTCCGACACAAGCATTATCTTAAAAGATATGGTAGTATTTAGGTAGTAGCTAAAAAGAGGGGTCTTATGGCAAAAATACTTTTAGTTGAAGATGACAGCAATCTACGAGAAATTTACGCCGCTCGGCTTGAAGCCGAAGGATACACGGTTGTAACGGGCGCTGATGGCGAAGAGGGGCTCGCTGTTGCCGTCAAAGAACGGCCTGACTTGGTCATAGCAGATGTGATGATGCCAAAGATCAGTGGCTTTGACATGCTTGATATCCTGCGTACAACCCCTGAAACCAAAGATGTAAAAGTGATTGTCATGACAGCTCTCAGCCAAGATGAAGACCGCGAGCGTGGCGAAAAACTAGGTGCCAACAAGTATTTTGTAAAAAGTCAGGTGGTGCTCGAAGATCTCGTAGCAAGCGTTAAAGAACTTCTTGCCGACGTACCAGAAACAGCCAACCCGGTGGCACCAGCGGATAACCCAGAAACCACCACGCCGAGTACCGAAAATGCCGCTACTCCACAAGCTCCAACAGATCTCAATAGCGATGTGCAAGATTTCGTTTCGAGCAGCCCGCTCATGAACAATGCACCAGGCCAGCCAACCGCTGATGCGCCTGAACAGCCAACCCCACCCCAGGCTTAGATGAACGAACCAGTCCGCCTTAATAAATATATCGCCCATACTACAGGCATGAGCCGGCGTGAAGCTGATGAAGCCATAGCGAGCGGTAGGGTCATGGTAAATAATCACCCCGCAAGCCTTGGCGCTATTATTCAGCCAGGCCGTGATCACATCACGGTAGCTGGCCAGAATATTGTGAGAAAGCCCAAACAATATACGTATCTACTACTGAATAAACCTGTGGGCTATGTGTGCTCACGCAAAAAACAAGGGGAAACGCCCACCATTTACGACCTACTGCCTCGCGGTTATCATCAGCTCAAGGTAGCGGGCAGACTTGATAAAGACAGCTGTGGGTTGTTATTGCTCACTGATGATGGTGATACCATTTTTCAGCTTACACACCCGAAATTTGCGAAAAAAAAGGTCTATCAGGTGGGGCTGAATAAACCGTTGAAAGCGGTGGATCGACGAATGATTGAAGATGGCATTGAGCTTGAGGATGGCATCAGTTCGTTTCAGATATCTGACATCAGACGTCAGACGTCAGATTCAAAAAAACCAAACAGGTATAAGGTAACCATGCACGAGGGCCGCAACCGTCAAATCCGACGCACCTTCAAAACCCTCGGCTACACTGTCACCCACTTAGAGCGCAGAGAAATCGGCCCCTACAATCTCACAGATTTGGGCAATAAATCCCTGTTGCCTGTTCGTAATAAATATGTTAAAATTACAACATGAGTAACAAACTGCCGGTTGTGGCGATTGTTGGGCGCGCCAATGTTGGCAAGTCCTCTTTGTTCAACCGGATGATTGGCCGCCAGCAACAGGTAGTCGCTCGTGAGGCAGGGACCACCCGTGATGCGGTGTACGGGCAGTTGGAGTTTGGAAAACACCATTTCTGGTTAGTTGATACGGCTGGCTTAAAGCCGGCTGAAGACGAATTTGAGGCCTCTATTCAAGATCAGATTGAAGAAGCAGCCGAAGCCGCTGACGTCATTTTGGTAGTAGTTGAAGCTGGCACTCAGATTACCGAAGAGGATCGACGAGTTGCCAAAAAAGCCCTGAAGAGTAAAAAGCCCGTCATTTTGGTCACCAACAAAATTGACCAAGCCAAGGGGAGCGATACCCCGTGGGAACGACTCGGCATTAAAGAAATTTTTGCCACCTCGGCAACACAAAGCGTTGGAGTAAAAGACCTGCTCACCCAGCTCACGGAAATGCTACCCGAAAAACAAGCGCTCTCAGACGACGTGATTCGCATCGCCTTGCTCGGGCGCCCAAACGTTGGTAAAAGTGCTCTTTTTAATACACTGGCCAAAAAACAGCAGGCAATCGTAGCGAATCGAGCAGGTACCACCAGAGATATCAACCGAGTACGCATTAAGTTTGAAAAGCATGAATTTGAAATCTTGGACACCGCCGGCATTCGCCGCTCTGGCAAGATCGAGCAGGGGATCGAAAAATTTAGCGTTCTGAGAAGCTTACAGGCCATTGAAGAAGCCGATATCTGTTTACTGCTGATGGATGTACACGAACTGAATACCGCACTCGATCAAAAAATTGCTGGCTTAATTAAAGAGGCAGGTAAAGGCCTGATTATCGTTGTCAGCAAGTGGGATAGTGCCGATAAAGACGCCTTTACCCGTGATCAACTGGCCCCCAGTATTGTGCACCATTTCAATTTTGTACCGTGGGCTCCGCTTATCTTCACTAGTGCTGAAACGGGCCAGAATGTAGCCAAACTATTTGAACTCGCCCTTGGTATTTACAACCGCCGCCGTCAATCACTCAAAACAACGGATTTAAACAAGGTACTCAGCCAATCAATAAGCATGCATCCACCCGCAGGCCTAAAAAATCGCCACCCCAAACCTCGTTACATTGTGCAAGATGCCACTGCACCGCCAACTTTTAGGCTTTACGGTGCTCATCTTGAATTTTTACATTGGAGCTGGAAACGCTATCTTGAAAAAAACCTGCGTGAAACGGCAGATTTTAGTGGCACACCGATCAAAATTTACATGATGAACAACGAGCGTAAATCCGGCAAAACCCGCAAAT
>CAZUOL010000012.1:0-7795 GCA_964621845.1 uncultured Candidatus Saccharibacteria bacterium
TGGGGCCTGCGGCGATCGAGATCAGGGCAAGCGCCCCTTAATGGGCACCGTTGCTGCTCAATTGGCAGATCATATAGTACTTACCGATGAAGAATCATACTCCGAGCAGCCCCAAGCCATCATTGACGAAATCAAGCCCGGTATCTTGAAAGTAAAAGGCAATAAAAGTAGGTTTACAGAGATACTCGATCGTCGCGAAGCCATAAAATATGCACTCGATCACGCCCAAAAAGATGATTTGATACTCATCACAGGCTTGGGCCACGAACGATACCGCATTCAAAATGGTAAAAAAGCACCTTGGAACGACACCGAAGTCGTAAAAAGGCTGCTCGTTAAATAACTTGACAAAAAACACAAACTCTGATATTCTCAATCTTGAGTTAGTCAAAATGAAAAACCCTGAACTTCCAGTTGTAGACATCGAAGCACAGCAACCAATAAGTGCTGATTATGAGGATCGGATGATTGATCATGGGTTAACCCCCTCATATCTAGATGGTGTCAACAGTCACCAGTCTTCACACATACGATCGCAGCTTAGTACTGTGGAGCTCGCCCTTGCACTAACAAGGGATTCGCGTGAGTCGGAAAGTATGATTGATGAAACCCCCGTTGATCAACATGCCCAAAAGCGGTACGAAATGACGCGGTTGATTCCTGGGGGTGGCCTTGAAGAAAAGGTGTTTACTCCCGAAGAGTTTGTTGCAATGTACAAAAACGCTTCAAAAAACGGTGTGCGAAAGCTTGATACCGATGCCGAGATTGTGCTGGGCTTACTATGTTCGCTTGGGCCTACGAATGCTCTTGAGACCGAATCCGGTCATGATGCAGGTATAGATTTAGGAATCATGATTCACCTGCTCGAAACTGATTACTATTCCATCCCGGAGTCGCGCAGAAGACCTGCCATGCGAGAAGTCGAGGCACAGCTGCGTCAGGAACTTGCTTTATTGTGGAGTGCGCCAGCAATGAGTAGAGCACGTAGTGCTGGCGCCGATAGCGCGGGACATATGTTCCATCTTGAAGACCCAAATATTTTTACGCCTGAGCAAATAGAATCGCTGCCAGAGTCTGAACGTTGGAAGATGATAGGGGTACGACTAGCTGAAGAGTCAGCAAGTTTGTACGAAGCGATCTATAGTGATGAAAGTGCAACTGAGGATCAGCGAGCTGAGGCGATCTGTAGAATGACGGACATGCGTACAAGAGCCTTGCTGATTCGGCGTAGCATGAAGGGCCCCGATAGAATCTCTCGTGATGTATGTGATGCACAAATAGTTGATCTGAACGAGGCGTTTGGCGACTATCTACTGCAAATTGAAAGTCGACGGTATCATAACGGTGGCGTGCGAGGTATCCCCAATGGTAAATTTTTCGAACTACTTTCGGTGTATGAAGAGCGTAAAAAATCAATGCTCAAGGATGGCGAGCTTGTGCGCCTTTCAACTGTTCGTGAAGATATGGTTCACCCCAGTAGCCCTCACTATGTAACGCGGGGGGATGCGCCCAAAGAGCTTAAATTATCACACGACATAGTGGTAGAAAATGTGAGCGGCAGGGTCATGAGGCGCTTACAGGTAAAGGCTATGACCGAAGAGGATTATGAGCGAATTGTAAGCGCAAAACGCCTGAAGCCAGATTATATGGCTGAAATGCGGTTTTATGATGCCGAACACGATGAGGCCATGAGCGTCCCGCACTAGCAATAATGAGCCAAAAAAAAGTTTCGCTTCGAGAGGCAGTAATTTTCTCGATTTGCCTATGACGTAAACGGGTGTATCGGCTCGGGATCAAGCTCATCCAAGACCGGGACATTAGAAATCTTCACACCAGCTAGTTTCAAGATTTCTTCTGCCGAAGGCATCCCTTCAGCACCGCGCTGATTTTCAGAAGAGCGCCCAGAAAAAGACATGTCTTCTGGTGTGTAGCTGCTGGGTTCAACGTTTCCAATCATATACACATTATACCACAGACTTACAAAAAATAAAAGGGCACCCGTATTGCGCATCATAATGTTTGACACAACAGTGACAACCCCATCAATGCATTATTGACAAAACGAGCTAAATTTGCTAAAATAAAGCTATAATGCCAATGCCTGAATCACCACTCGAAGGGAATAAAGCCTTACATGTTGACCTTGTAAAACAGCACATGCCTGAACTGGCCTCAGCTGATGAAAGGGAAAGACGCGTTCTTGCACTAGAAAGTGATGATGGGTTGGAACTGTTTCTGTCGGTTGGTGCGATCACGGATTGGATCCAAAACAAGGCTCGTGATTGCGACGAACAGGCCTCTGTTTTAAGCCGTACTCCACCACAGATCTACGACGATCCGGAAACAAAAATTACATATGCTGGAGAGATCGGCGTTGTTGCTGGTCGGAGAGCTTTGCTGGATGAAATGAAAGTTGACCTTATAGCAAGAATCTACCCATCAAATTCAGAGCCACATTCTGCTGAAGGCGTAGCCATGAGGGGTGATGATGTTAGAGAATAGCGATGTTAACAGATTACAGACCGCTTCAACCGAAGAGGCTGAAGTTATCGATCTGAGAGATAGTACGATTGCCGCTGCAGGCCACGTTGGAGTCGGGGGAGAAGTAGACGAAGGCATAATCGACAAGAGCGAACAAGAGGTTGCGCTTGCCAGAAAATATGAACCTGTTGCCTTGTCGTCTACAGACTTGGAGCCACTTGAGGAAGCAATATCGCGTCGTAAGGCTGAAGAACAAACTGCAGCTGAAGTAGAGCATATGAAAAAACACGGTTATGTCATGGCCCCGCCGCGTTACGAAGAGATCTTGGGTGATACTACAAGAACGATGCCATTTTGCTGGTGCGTCCAGAAGCATCCACAAGAAACATACGCTAATACCTCTGAGATGGACGGATTGGCGCAGTTATATGAATTTCTTAGCGGGTTTATCGCAAGTGTTGAAGAAAAGATGGATCATCTAAGAAAAGGACAAGAGCTGCGGGTAGGTCATTATAGAGCAGACAAGATACATTCACTATATGATCAAGCAAAAAGTATTCGCGAAGATCTGACTTTTATCGGATGGCCAGAATATCAAAGAGCAGTAAAAGGTATAGGTGCATACTGGCGTGATCTTTTGGATCAAAATCCTGACATGCAAATTTGTATTCCCAGCGCTGTTGCCGAATTAAACAGATATCAGAAGTTTGGTACCAGGAAAAGTGATGATGCACTTCTAGAGGACGTATTGCTCACTTTTACAGATGATGAGCTAAAGGCATACGGTACGCGGATAGTGAGGCGTCTTGATGACATTACTCACACACCAGAAAACACAAAAATAATTCTGTTGGATGACTGGGTTATTAGCGGTGGCCAGCTGCGTGACACATATCGGCATATCATAAAGAAACACCCTAAAGGTGAAAGCGTTGTAGCGGTAAATAATGTAGAAGCACATATGTTAGTAGCCCAGGAAGAGCGTATTAAATATGGGTTAGCGCTTAACCCGTATAAGCCTCGAAAGGGGACCTTACCAGTAGTAGCCTTTTATAAGGCTCATGGTGTTCACATTGTTACAGACCGTAACAGTGGCAGTCACATATCTGGCCAGCATTCAGCTGTAAATTACGATTTTTACGACCCTATTATTGAGATGGAAAAACTTAGTTCACAGCTTGGCATGGGGAGGCCTCGCATCGCTCTTGCACGCGTTGAGCCATGGTATCGTCATCCAGATGTTGATCCTGCAATAACATTCCAGAATGGTTATGCGGAGCGTGTTCGTAAAAAAGAAAGTAGCCAGGATGAACGAGCAGGGGCGTAACTTGAGTCTGGAGAGCCAAATTCAGGAAGCATGCGAGCGTCAAGATGCTGCTGCGGTGATTGGGCTGTTTCGAGATAGCCATACTATAAGTGTAGATGCGGTCGAAGCAGGTGAAGAGATATTAAACACACGACTATCATTGGCAGAGCAGCATTATATTCATCTTTTATTTTTTGAAAAGATGAGCGCTCGGATAAATGGGACGATGGCGTTATTCTCTGATGCATCAGACACAAATCCAGGTGAACTTGCTAGGTGCCAGGAGGCAATTAATCAAGATATCGGCTTTAACCGAGAAACGATAAGTCAGCTACGAGCACAAAGCAACAGTGAAGTTGAGTTCAATCAAACACACATTGCTGGCTTACTCGCTTCACCTAATGAACATATGCGAAAATTCGCGATGGGATACATCGCTCAGGAAACTGGATTATCATCCGTACGAGAATTGACATCAGCTGTCGCTGATACAAGTAGCGCCATCACCGACCATTTGTGGGATGCTCTTTCATTAATCGAGAGTTCATCCAGCGCAAGTGCCTCTCAAGATGAGAAGTTAGAAATTGTAGCGGAAGTTAAGAAATGTTTTGCGAAGATCGCCGAAGAACTACAGATAGCAATCGACGGTCTACAGCCAGAGTACAAGTCTTCAGAAGAGGATGTGACATAATGGCAATAACAAGGTTTCGAGATGAAAACTACTATCTGAGTAGTATGTATCCACTCCATCATGGTGTAATGACAGAAGACGGCCACCTTGTGAGGAGTGTTGAAGTGGGTTATCAGGCAGATAAATGGAAGAATTATCCTGAGATTCGCAGACGGTTCTTGGGTATGAGATCTGGCTATGAAGCAAAGAGAGAATCGAAAAAAATAGAAGTTGTTGGGAGCGACGTAGCAGAAGATCTTTTAATCAATGAGAAGAAGCTTAAGTCAATGCGATGGTATGTCGCACAAAAATTTACTCGCAATGAAGGTATAGCAAGGCGGCTTATCGAAACGGGCGATGAAATGATCGTTGAAGGGAATCACTGGGGTGACGATTTTTTTGGTGCCTGCACTGACGGTGAGGGTAGGTTGATAGGGGGTAACAACCTAGGTCTGATTTTAATGGAGGCAAGAGGCTTGTTACAGCAAGAACAGTCGCTGACGGCACTTAATCAAAAGTTGGGACAAATTGTTGTAGCACAATCAAGAGATTGGAGTGAGCACACAGGATATTTTCCTGGAGTTGCCTAGAAAGACGAGCATGACTAATTCTGGCGAGCAAACACCAACGAGCCCACCATCGTGTAGTGTTTTAAGAGACGGTCTTGCAGCTTTGGCGGCTGCCCGTTATGACGAGATTCGCGGAACACATATGTCGCTAGACGATGTAGCCGCTCGAGAAAAACTTGCAGAACGGTTGGCTGCTATAATTACAATCCCAACTGGCGATTAGGTAAATTAGCACTTGGGGGTTGCGAGTGCTAAAAATGTGCGCTACACTTTTAAGTACCGTTTTTTAATGTTATTAAAATCTGAAATGAGAATTGAAAAATGACAATTCTCGACTGAAAGGAGAGTAGTATGAGCGTACCACTAGAACCAATGGCCGAGTATATTGTTGTGCAGGCAGAGGCTGCCAGCAACAAAACTGCCAGCGGTCTGTATCTGCCAGATAATGCCAAAGAAAAGCCAAAGGTGGCCAAGGTGCTTGCTGTTGGCACAGAGGTGAAGGGTATTAAGGTTGGTGATAAGGTTATCTACCAAAATGAATATGAAGCTACCAACGTAAAGCTCGATGGTCAGGAATACACGCTGGTGTTTCAGAAAAATGTCATCGCAACAGTTAAATAGAAGTAAAAGGAGAGTATAGAATATGGCGAATAAAGTTTTTTACGATGAAGATGCCCGTCAGCGTTTGCTAAACGGTGCTGAGATTTTATTTAATGCAGTCAAAACTACTATGGGGCCAAAGGGTCGCAACGTCGTACTTTCTAAAAGTTTTGGTGGCCCAACCGTCACTCACGATGGCGTTACCGTAGCCAAAGGTATTGAGTTGCCAGAAACCGATGAAACACTCGGCTACAAGGTGGGCGCCGAGCTGATCAAGCAGGCGGCTAATAAGATGAACGATCAAGCGGGTGATGGTACTACCACCGTCACTGTTTTGACCTACCACATCTTAAATGAGGCCAACAAGCTGATTACAGCTGGTCACAACCCAATGCAACTACGTAAGGGTCTTGAAGCAGCAGCGCACGAGGTTATTGCCCAGCTTGATGGAATGCGTGAAGATATTGCAGGTGATAAAAAGCGCGTCGCCCAAGTGGCAACAATTTCTGCCGGTGATGAAGCAATTGGGAACTTGATTGCCGATGTAATTGATAAGGTTGGTAAAGATGGCGTGGTAACGGTTGAAGAGGGTCAGGGCCTTACCATGGAAAGCGAAGTGGTTGAAGGCTTTACCTTTGATCGCGGTTTTGTTTCGCCTTACATGGTCACCGATCCGGCACGGATGGAGGCAGTATATGATAAGCCTCTCATTTTGGTCACCGATAAAAAAATCTCGAGTGTGCAAGAGTTCTTGCCGGTGCTCGAGAAGGTTGCCCAAAGCGGTAAAAAAGATTTGGTATTGATTGCTGAAGATGTAGAAGGTGAGGCCCTCGGCACCTTAATTCTGAACCGTTTGAAGGGCGTCTTTAACACCCTGGCCATCAAGGCTCCGGCCTTTGGTGATCGCCGCAAAGAAATCTTGGAAGACATTGCCATTTTGACCGGCGCGACCGTGATTTCAGAAGAAAAAGGCCACACCTTTGAGGATGTTGAGCTCGATATGCTTGGTACAGCTCGCAAGGTAATTGTTGATAAAGATAATTCAACCATTATCGAAGGTGCTGGTACACCTGCAGCCCTCAAAGCCCGGGTAGAACAGATCACTGCGCAGATTGCCAGTGCTTCAAGCGAATACGATAAAGAAAATTACGAAAAGCGCCGAGCGGCACTTGATGGCAAAGTAGCCGTGATTAAGGTTGGTGGGGCGACCGAAACTGAAATTGAAGAAAAGAAGTTCCGGGTTGACGATGCCGTGGCAGCGGTAAAAGCAGCGCTGGATGAAGGCATCGTGCCTGGAGGTGGTGTCACGTTAGTAAATCTTTCAACCGCCATTACCGATAACGATGCGGGCGCAACGCTGCTGAAGAACGCCTTGGTACAACCATTTGTACAACTGATGACCAACGCCGGCTTAAATGCCCAAGCCTTTTTGGCGCAGGTGCAAGAAGGCAAGGCCGGGCTTGGTATCAACGTGAACGATCCAAAAGCTGGCTTGCAAGATATGAAGGCAGCCGGCGTGGTGGACCCGGCTCGCGTGACGAAAGAAGCCATTTTGAATGCTTCATCAATTGCAGGCACTGCGATGACCATGGGCGCATTAGTGGTAGAGATTCCTGAAAAGAAGGAAGCCCCAGCGCCAGCTGGTGGTATGGACATGTCCGGCATGATGTAAATCTGTCATTCTGAACTCGTTTCAGGATCTCAAAAGCTCCGGCCAAACACCGGAGCTTTTGAATGTTTTTAGTACCAGGATAAGGTAGTTACAGGCAAATTTTATTCGTTCGCGTGTGAACTGTTCGACTGGAGCTCATCTAGCTTTGGCTCGAGCGCATCCCAGTAGGCATCGAATGCATTTCGGTTATGCGGCTCTACTACAGCCCAGGCTGTACCTTCGGCTGGAGCCTCGCGGTTGCTGTACTCGCCAGTAGTATCAATAGTGACGTCAACGCCCACAATACCACCAGCAGCCTGCCTATAGGCAAGGGCTAACTCTGGCGTGACACGATCGCTTACCGCAAAGCCACCGATATACTTACGTGTAAATCTTTCTTGCTCTTTTCGCTCTGCTTCGCGCCTCATTTCAGCACCGAAGTTTCTAATTGTACTGTAGATATTTCCCATACAAATCTCCTTTCGTTCATAATTATGAAACAAATGTATATAAATGTA
>CAZUOL010000013.1:0-25807 GCA_964621845.1 uncultured Candidatus Saccharibacteria bacterium
CCAGTGATTAGTTTTCTTGATAAAACGTCACTTTTTGCTGCTGGTTTTATTTTATTGTTCATGATCAGCTGGTTTTATCGGGCCGTTGGTATGGCATTTCGGACCTTGCAGGGTTACAAAAGAATGAAAAATTCTGAAACCATCCCATGGCTTGAATGGCTCAATCATTTAGAGAACCCTGAGGATGTAATAAATAAGCTGCAGCAAAAGAATGCGCTGAGCTCGAATGAGAAGGTGCATCTAGAAAATCTCACGGAGTACGTGAAAGACGCTCAGTTGCATAATTTGCGCCCATCTGATCTGTTGCAACTCATTATTATCCCTTTGTGGCGCGAAGGTTATGAGGTTTTGGCGCCAACTATTCAATCGTTCCTTGATTCTAATTACCCAAACAAACAGATGATACTAGTGCTTGCTTACGAGGAAAGGGGCGGGGAAGAGCCGATTAAAACAACCGAGCGGTTACTCAAAGAGTTTGGCGATAAGTTTCTCTATGCAACCCGCTTTCAGCATGTGGATGGCCCAAATGAGGTCGTAGGGAAGGGGGGTAATGTAACCTATGCAGCGAAGCAGATTATGCCCTATTTTAAACAGCATCATATCGATCCCGCTCGCGTAATGGTTTCAACGTTTGATGCTGACAACAAGCCCCATAAAGATTACCTGGCCCACCTCAGTTATTCATATATTCTGACTCATGATCGTAAACACCGCAGTTATCAGCCACTGGCCCTTTATACAAACAATATCTGGGATGCGCCGGCGCCAATGCGGGTACTTGCAGTAGGTAATTCGTTCTTTACCATCGTGCAGTCGGTGCGGCCTCATCTGTTACGGAACTTTTCAAGCCATTCGCAGCCGCTCGACGGGTTGCTTGAGACGAGCTTTTGGAGCACCCGAAGTATTGTTGAAGATGGCCATCAATTTTGGCGTAGTTACTTTCGGTTTGGCGGCAACCATAGTGTAGTGCCGATCTATTCCCCAAATTATCAAGACGCAGTGCTCTCAGATACGTACCGCGCAACACTGAAGGCGCAGTTTATACAGCTGCGACGCTGGGCTTATGGCGCCTCAGATATTGCGTACATTAGCAACCTTGGTTTTCGGCGCAAAAAAGATCGTATTGTGCCGTTGCACGACTTTTTGCCTAAGTTCTTGCGCCTGCTTGATACCCATGTGAGCTGGGCGACGGCAGCAATTCTATTGCTTGTTGCTCCGCGTATACCATTACTGGTGGGTCGGCAGGTGGATAAGAGTATAGTGGCTTATCAATTACCGGTGATAGCAAGCTATGCTCAAACATTGGCGCTCGGAGGCTTGTTTGTTTCGATATTTCTTTCCATGAAGCTGTTGCCACGCCGGCCAGAGCGCTATAAGCGGCACAGAACGGTGCTCATGTTAGCGCAATGGGTGCTACTACCGTTTACCAGTATTATTTATGGCGCAGGGGCTGGGTTATATTCTCAAACGCGTTTATTGCTCGGTAAATACCTTGATAAGTTTGACTTAACCCATAAGGGCATAAAGGCCCCAAAAGGTTCCAAAAGCGCTTAAAAACAGCCAGATGAGGCCATTTTAATAGCAACACTTACTGTGAATCTCAGGAACGAGTGCCCTGGTTGCAACTTCGTGATAGGGCAGAGATAAACAAATAAAAAACAGCAGGGTAAACCTGCTGTTTATCTTTCAGTTTTCGTACTGATTCTTCGCAAAAGGTGTATTGCTTAGGCAATTGCCTTGTTGCGGCGAAGTCTGCCCGCTACGGGGTGGGCATTCGGGAGCTCCTCGAAGAAAAGTGCAAACTTTTCGAGCTCTGACTTCTTAACGTGCTGTGTATTGCTACTCATGCACTCCTATACTATCACGCTCATGTTAATTTGTCAATATGGACAAGTTTCGACCTTAGTTTCGTTATATCCTGTCCACACAAGTATCTAACATATCACAGATGATATTTTTTCTAAAACCCACATGTGGAAAACCTTTTTAAAGTTGTGTAAATAACAGGGGTAGTATATACTTGTGGTAATGTTTGAAGTTTTGGCTGAAAAAGGTGAATTTGCACGCTCTGGTGTACTAAAAGTTCGTGGTTTTGAGATCAAAACACCAACCTTCATGCCCGATGGTACCCGTGGAGCGGTGAAGTCATTGACTCCTGAAATGGTGCAGTCAACTGGTGTTGGGGTAGTGTTAGCGAATACCTACCATTTACATTTACAACCCGGGGAAGACGTGGTGGCCAAGTTGGGTGGGCTGCATCAATTTACGCGCCAAAGCCTGCCTATGCTGACTGATTCCGGTGGTTTTCAGGTATTTTCTTTGAGCCATATCAATAAAATTACTGAGGAAGGGGTGTATTTTAAAGACCCACGAACGGGCGATATGAACTTTTTAAGCCCAGAAATATCCATTCAAATACAGATGAAATTAGGTGCAGATATGATTGTGGCGTTTGATGATGTGGTATCACTGGAAGATTCAAAACGGGGGCGAACTCTTGAAGCGTTTGAACGAACTCACCGATGGCTTGAACGTTGCATTGCCGAATACAAACGCCTCACCGAAAATATGTCTGCAGACGAAAAGCCGCTGCTATTTGGTGTCGTCCAAGGGGGCTTAGATAAAGAGTTGCGTCAAAAAAGCTTGGAAATAGTCCAAAATTCAGAGGTTGGGGGTATTGCCATTGGTGGCCTCTCAGTGGGCGAAACCAGGGAAGAAATGTATGCAATGTTAGAGTTCCTGGCGCCGTTATACGATGATTCAGCTCGGCCACGCTTTTTGCTTGGTGTCGGTGATCCGCGTGACCTAAGAAAGGCACTTGAGTGCGGAATTGATATGCTCGACTGCGTATTACCGACCCGGAATGCGCGACATGGTAGTGTCTGGACCCCTGGAGATAAGAAGATTAATATCACAAATAGTATATACGCGGAAAGCAACGATACCATATATGATATATGCGATTGTTATACCTGCACGAACAAATTTAGCCTCGGTTTTTTGCGGCATCAGTTTAAGGTTGGCGAGCCTTTGGCGGGCACTTTGGCATCAATTCACAACATCCGCTATTTACAAAAAATTTGTGAGGAATATCAATAAATCCAGGTTTTTCCCACCCTTGATTGGGTACCCAAAAAAGACTACAATTTAGCTATGTCATCACGTGCAATGTGGACAGAAGCAGGCCAATTAGGCGATGGTATGCCAGGTCGTTCGTGTTACCTTATGGAAGATGCTGAGTGCGGTGATATTTCTCCTGATACATGGCGTGAGCCGCCGTTGCCGGATGACTCGGATCTAAGAGAACGACGATTGCAACTGAAAATGCGCCTGTTCGAAGTGTTCTTCGGAACGGAGGAAGAAAGAAGGGTGTATGGTCGAAAATGTTTTCCGTTTCAAGAGTTGCCACCGGACCACCTAGAAAAAATGTCATCAGAAATTCGTGCCGCCTACGATGCTGATCTTGCGTACGCTCGTGATCCACGATCTGGTCGGATAGTGCGGCCGTATATACCGCAAGATATCGCAACGCCGCTTGCCGAAGCATAAAATTGCCATTCACCTCTGTTTTTGGTAGGATTAATAGCGTCCAAGGACGTTTCGGGCAAGTAGCTCAGTTGGCTAGAGCACCTCATTGACGTTGAGGGGGTCGGGGATTCGAGTTCCTCCTTGCCCACCAGTTTGTTACAATAGAGATAAGCATTGAAGCGGTGTAACGAGCCGTGGAGCTTCGGGCGCAAGATCAGATCACCCGATACCAAGAGCTGATAAGAGTGAAACGCATTCGGTGGAACAGCCTGACGAACGGGCCCGAAGCACGCTAACAGATGAAAGAATCATCTTACAGCGTGTTTTTTCAATTTATAAAGCCTGAAAGGATATATATGGCAGATCAAAAAGAAGACCAGCTTTATGCAATGCGCCACAGTTTAGCGCATATTATGGCGACTGCTGTAACCGCACTCTGGCCAGAGGCTAAATTAGGCGTGGGCCCAGTGGTAGAAAACGGCTTTTATTACGATATTGATATTCCAGGCGTGACGATCTCAACCGATGACTTTGCCAAGATTGAGGCAGAAATGCAGAAAATCATTGAAGAGGATCAGAAGTTTGCAAGATCCGAAAAGCCAATTGACGAAGCAATTGCCTGGGCGAAAGAGGCGAGGCAACCGTATAAAGAGGAGCTATTGAACGATCTTAAGCGTGAGGGGACGACTCGTGCCAGCGAACTAAACGAGGCTCTTATGGGTACCGCTTTGCCAACAGGCATTAGTGGTTCTGCTCCAGCGGTGGCTCAAATCGATAACGTTTCTTTCTACACCAACGGCCCATTTACGGATTTATGCCGAGGACCACATGTAGAATCTACCGGTAAGGTCGGTGCGTTCAAACTGATGCGTGTTGCCGGTGCCTATTGGCGGGGGAAAGAGGGTAACCCTCAGATGCAACGCTTGTATGGTGTGGCCTTTGAAACCCAGGAAGAGCTCGATACATATCTTGAAGAGTTCGAGCTAGCGAAAGAGAGGGATCACAGAAAATTAGGCAAAGAGTTGGATCTTTTTGTCTTTTCAGATCTTATTGGTCCGGGCTTGCCACTATTTACACCTCGTGGTGCAACTGTACGGAGATTGCTCAATGATTTAATGCGACAAGTGGGTGCTAAATACGGTGAACAGCGCGTAGAGATACCTCATATTGCCCGTACAAAGCTATACGAGCTTTCGGGTCACGCACAAAAGTTCGAGGGCGAGTTATTTGATGTTCAGAGTCACTACGATATCGAATTTAAGATGAAGCCCGTCAATTGCCCACATCACATCCAGATATATGACTCTAAGCCACGGAGCTACAAAGATCTACCACTGAACTATACAGAGGTGACAATGCAGTACCGTGATGAAAAACCTGGTCAGATAGGTGGGCTGCAGCGCGTTAGGGCAATTTCTGTTGACGATGGTCATATCTTCTTGGCGCCAGAGAACATCGAGCAAGTTATCAAGGATATTCTAAATGTAATAAAAGAAGTACACACAGGTCTCGGTATGTACGGAAGCCATTGGGTTTCATTGTCGCTTCGTGACCCTAACACACCTGATGCTTATATTGGTGATGAAGCCGACTGGAAGATAGCAGAAGACACTCTCAGAAATGTTGCGGACGAGATGAAGCTTAATGCTAAGCCAATGGAAGGCGAGGCTGCGCTTTACGGTCCAAAACTAGACTTCATGTACTCGACATTGATGGGCAAAGAAACGCAGCTAGCGACCATTCAGCTCGATTTCGCGACACCTAAACGCTTCGGATTGACTTATGTTGATGCGAACGGCGAGGAGAAGGTGCCAATAATGATTCACAGAGCAATTCTAGGTTCTTTGGAGCGATTTTTGGTTATTCTTCTTGAGTCTACAGGTGGTTGGCTACCGATGTGGTTGGCGCCGGAGCAGGTGCGAATATTAACCATCAATGATTCAGTGAACGATTACGTGCAACAGATTAAATCTGTGCTTGATGAAACAGTCTTGATGAAACCAGTGAAATATAACGAAGTTCGATATTCGGTTGATGAGAGAAACGAATCGCTTGGCAAAAAGATTAAAGAAGCTACAGAGATGAAAATCCCCGTACAGCTGATTGTCGGGCCGAAAGATAAAGAGGCCGGCGAAGTCAGTGTGCGCTTGCGAGAAGGTGAAAAAAAAGTCAAATTGGCTGACCTCAAAGAATTCTTATTAAAGTTGTAGTATGTCTAAAAAAACAATTGCAGTAGACTTGGATGATGTTATTGCGGCAAGTACAGACGCTTTACGGCTTGAGGTTAATAGAGTTGCAGGTGTGCAGCTAACGCCCAGGCATTACCAGATAGAGGGAGAATACTGGGGATATTACGAGCAGGTGTGGGCTGAAAACAAAATCGATCACTTGGTTTCTTTTGAATCGCTCCCTAGCGATATGGCTGTCACCCAGAAACACATTAAATTGATTGAGGGGGCCAAAGAAGCTTTACGGAAACTTAAGAAGCAGTACCACCTTGTTGTGGTGACTTCTCGGAAGGTCGAATGGGTAAGTGCGACACAGCAGTGGCTCGAAGACGTATTACCAGGTGTTTTTGATGGTATCAGCTTTGTGCACCATGAAGATAATGACGCACGTACAAAAGGTGACGCCTGTATCGAATTGGGTGCGAGTTGGTTGATTGATGATAACGTTGAGCACTGTTTTTCGGCAAAGAATAGGGGCGTCAGATCTTTACTCTTTGGCGATTATGGTTGGAATAGGAGTGTTCCTGATCAATCATACGACTTGAGAGTAAAGGATTGGCAGGCCGTTCTGGAGTTTTTTGAGCATGAAGACTGATAGCGCTTTTAGTATGCGGGTAAATGCGGTTGTAGCACAGATTCCAAGAGGTCGGTTGATGACCTACGGGCAGATCGCTGCTCTTTGTGGTAACGCTCGGGCTGCGCGAATTGTGGGCGGGCTCGCGCATTTTGGAGACCCAGATCTGCCCTGGCAGCGGGTGGTGAATAAATCAGGCGGGCTTGCCTCTGGGTATCCTGGTGGGCGAGAGGGTCACAAAAAGCAACTAGAGGCCGAAGGGGTTGTTGTAGCGGATGATTTTACTGTTGATCTGGAGCGTTTGTTGTGGCAGCCATAATAGCACCACCGTTGATAGTGATTCTGGGCCCAACGGCGAGCGGTAAAACCGCAGCTGGAATTGAGTTAGCTAAGAGAATAGACGGAGAGATCATTTGCGCGGATTCTCGAACAATTTATCAAAATATGAATATTGGGACCGCTAAACCAACTGTTCAGGAGCAGCAAGGCGTACCACACCATCTGCTCGATATCATTACACCTGCTCAAACCTATAGCGCAGCACAGTTCAAAAAAGAAGCGTATAAGCTAACCAATGAAATCTGGGAACGGGGTAAATATCCAATCATGGTTGGCGGCACGGGTTTATATATAGATAGCGTGCTGTTCGATTATCAGTTTTCAGATGGGAGGGGTCAACGAAATCCGGAAAATCCGAGACATCTTGTTGGCGCAGATACGTCTGACAGGATGGGGAAGATTCGTGAGAATACACTCGTTCTTGGCATTTCTGTCGAACGTCCGGTTCTCAAAGAAAGAATAGAGATGCGTGTTGATCATATGTTCCGTGATGGTTTTCTCGACGAAGTAGATGTTCTGCAACGAAAATACGGCTGGCATAACGAATCTATGTCTGGTATCGGCTACCGATTAGCCCAAGAGTATTTTAAAGGAAAAGCAGACGAAGCTGAGGTAAAAGAGGCGTTCATTCGTCGTGATATGTCGTTGGCGAAGCGTCAAATGACCTGGTTTAAGCGTAATAAAAGTATTGAGTGGTTTGAAGACAGGGTCCAATTAGTGCAGCGTGGTGCTGATTTTGCAAAGCAATACACGGTATAATGAAAATCGATGTATACACGAATACTTGTTTTCGGCACAAAAATTCTAATTGAATTATTACGGTTGCTTGGCAAAAACGCATCCGCTCTTCCGGGTTTGATAATTGAAAAGCTTTCACCAAATTTTTTGCAGCATACTCTGAAGCCATATGAAAATAGAATAGTTATTATTACCGGTACAAACGGCAAAACGACAACGACTAAAATGGTGGTACATGGCTTGCGTTCAGATGGGGACCGGGTGGTGACCAACGCAACTGGCAGTAATATGACCAGGGGCTTGATTGCCGCATTAATTGACGATATGTCGTTACTAGGCAGTGTTAAGCCGACTGATTGGTTTGTATTCGAGATGGATGAGGCCTACGCACCGCAGTTTACAAAGGGCTTACGAGTAAAAGCGGTACTCGGCTTGAATGTGTTAAGAGATCAGCTTGATCGTTATGGAGAGATTGATAAAACGGCTGGTTTCATACAACGGGCGGCCGCGCAGGCCGAGATCTTTGTATATAATGTGCACGATCCGCTACTCGCCAGTGCTGCCAAAAGTGTCGAGCAAAATAACGTGAACATAACAAGCTTTGGTGTTGTAAAAAAACTAACACAAGAAATTAAGAATGAACAAAATATGTTCACAAAAACATCTATAGCAGACTCGAAGCCCGACGTTACACTTACAAATTCAAAAGAAAAAAAGGGTATTCAACAGATAAACATAAGCATCAATAACACTCCCATAAGGATAGAGCTGAAATTGCCCGGTCTTCATAATGCCCTGAATGCAACGGCAGCCTGTGCGCTTATTGCAACACTCAAGCCTGCTGAATACAAAAAAAATGTCGTTGCAATTAATACAATGCATCCGCCGTTCGGCCGAGGTGAAAAGCTGGTATTGAATAACAAAAATGTAACGGTTGCTCTTGTTAAAAACCCGAGCGGCTTTACGCATAACCTCGAAACGTTTGTGCAGCATGATCCGCCTGAACACATTCTTTTTGTGATAAACGACAGGTTTGCCGATGGGCGAGACGTTTCGTGGTTGTGGGATGTAAACTTTGAGCACGTCATATCAAATAAATCAAAAATTACCTGTAGTGGTCTACGGGCGTATGACATGGCTCTTCGGTTAAAGCATGACGGCTACGAATCATTTGTCGAAGTTGATGTTGATAAGGCTGTTGCACGATTCATGAACAGTAGTGACAGTAGCGCTCTTATTATTCCAACCTACACAGCATTATATGAGGCCAGGGCCGCATTAACCAAGTACGGAAAGGTGCCTCGAATATGGTAAAGATTACACTTGGCCATCTCTATCCTAAACAGATGAACGTTTATGGCGATATGGGGAATATTATTACCTTAAAATACCGTTTAGACGCTCGTGGCATAAAAGTAGAATATCGGCCAGTTGATAGCGTAGCGGAGCTTAAGATTGCTAAACCAGATATCTTAGTGGGAGGCGGCGGGCAGGATTCAAACCAAGATATAGTTCAGAGCGATCTATTGAAGAACAAGACCTTATTAAACAACCTGGCGGACAACGGTGTGGTGATGTTGATGATTTGCGGTCTGTATCAACTGTTTGGGCATCGGTTTATTGTCTCGGACGAACATATTATTGAGGGCATTGGTGTTTTAGATCTCGAAACCAAGGCCGATCACACACGGCTCATTGGTAACGTAGTAGCTGAAAGTGATTGGGGCCAATTGGTTGGCTTCGAAAACCACTCGGGGAGGACTCATTTAGGCGCAGGCGTAAAGCCGCTTGCCAAAGTCATTAAAGGGGCGGGTAATAACGGTGCTACAAAAGACGAAGGAGCGGTATATAACAATGTGTTCGGCTCGTATTTGCATGGTCCGATGTTGGCCAAAAATCCTCAGTTTGCCGACGAGCTTATAAAGCGGGCACTCCAAAATAATGGTGAATCAACTGAGTTGATAACGCTTGACGATACGATCGAAAAGCAAGCAGCCGTAATTGCTGCCAAACGCCCCCGCTAGCGAGTCTGAGTACAATTTGGTACAATCAATAAGATGATTGAGCAGTTATTTGGTTCAAAGACGAGGGTGAAGTTGCTGCAGCTGTTTCTTGCCAACCCAGGTAGGTCGTTTTATGTGCGCGAAATTACCCGAAAGATCGACGAACAGATTAATTCGGTGCGCCGGGAGCTCGCTAATCTTATGGGTATCGGTATTATTAAATCCGATAGCGTGAACAATAAACTGTATTACGAGGTCAATCAGGGATATAAACATTTTAAGGCATTGCAATCAATTTTTTCAGTAGAAGTGCCGCAGCAAGATGTATCGCCTGCCTCGCAAAAAGATTTACTCAAGCGCCTTCAATCAGTCGGCTCGTTTGATATTGTGATTGTGACGGGCAAGCTTGTTGGTCGTCAGGGTTCGGAGGTTGATTTAGTCTTAGTTGGGTCAAGCAATAAACCCAAATTAGAAAAATTAATGAGTACCGTTGAGATAGAAGAAGGTGCTTCTATTGGATATACTGTTATCCCGGAGAGTGAGTTCAAGTATCGTCTTGAAATCAAAGACCGGTTTATCGTTTCAATCCTAAGTGGTAAACACACTGTCCTGGCTGATACCAGTGGCATGATTAAAAAGTATCAAGAAAATAACGAAAAATAAGGAGCGTATTTCGTGGAAATTCAGTATTTTGGTGCAACGGCAGTAAGAATGAGCACAAAAAAGTCCGTGGCAGTGAGCGACCCCAACCCAGAGGTCGCAACGGTTAAGGTGGATACAAAAAAGGCAAACTTTATTTTGGTGAGCCAGGCTCATAATGCACCAAAATCGCAGGAGGATCTATTTGTTATTGATATGCCCGGTGAATATGAGTTTGAAGACGTGTCGGTAAAAGGCATTGCTGCGCAACCTTTCCAGGGTGCTGCGGGTGATAAAAGTGCCACCATGTATCGAGTGAGTACGACAGATGCGTCTGTATTGCTGACAGGGGCCGTCAATGAGAAGCTGAGTGAAGATCAGCTTGAAGCTATCGGTATGGTTGATGTGCTCATTGTTCCGGTTGGTGGCAATGGATATGCAACCGACGCTATTGGGGCAGCTACGATTGCTCGTGCAGTGGAACCAAAGTTGGTTGTGCCCGTATACTATGCCGAAGATGGGGTGAAGTATGAAGTATCGCCAGCTGATCTCGAGGCGTTTACCAAAGAGCTCGGCGCTCCTGTAGAGGACCCGGTTGATAAGCTCAAGCTTAAGAATATCCCCGAACAGATGACCGTCCAGCCCATCAAAGTGAGTTAAACATCATTTATACAGCGTTTAAGCGAGTGGTGGTTAAAATAAAAAAAGCGGCCTGGTGCCGCTTTATTTTTCGGAAAAGTACTTACAGGCCTAAAGAACACCTTTTTTCTTAAGGGTACGAATAGCTTGTGTGCTGAGCTTCATGGTAACTTTTTTGCCATCCAACACGAAGGTCTTTTTTTGCAAATTAGGCTTCCATACTTTTTTGGTGTGGCGCTGCGAAAAGCTGACATTGTTGCCAAACTGTTTGCCTTTGCCGGTGAGTTCACATTTTTGTGCCATGATTCTTCCTAAAAAATTAAACGTTCAAGTGTCTATACTACTGTTTTTTTAACTCCAGGTCAAGAGGCAAATTCTTCCCGAGGGTTGCTATAATAGAAGAGTCTTGAGTGGCGTGGTTGATTTCCTGATTGATTTTCAAACGGGAGTTCAATATTTTCATTGACCGTGGGCAATGAGTGAGAACACCCACCTGGTTTTTCCAGGTTAAATCAATCACAAAGCTCAAGATAGCAGGGTGTAGCTTAGTTGGTAAAGCGCACGGCTGGGGGTCGTGAGACCGGAGGTTCAAGTCCTCTCACCCTGACCACATTGCTTAGACGACACTTCTATAGTATTATTTTTCATACTTTCAACGAGATAACCTTTCGCCAATTTGAGACAACTGACCTCGACCAGGTTCGAGCCCTTCATGAAGAAGCGCTTCGAGCTACTGATGCTTTTGCTGAAAGAGGTAACTGGGATAGCGATCTTGACGATATTCACGCTCACTATATAAATAAAGACGGTGATTTTCTTGTTGGATTCGCAGACTGCCAGCTGGTTGCTATGGGGGCGTTTCGTAAAATTCGAGAGGGTACAGCAGAGATTAAGCGGATGAGGGTGAAGCCATCGTTTCAGGGCCAGGGTATAGGTGGTAGGCTACTTGTAACGATAGAAGATGCAATTCGAGGAGCGGGCTATGAGAAAATTGAGTTGGATACGACTATAAAACAGGTGGTTGCTTGCGCGCTATATGAGAAACGAGGGTACAAAGAGGTAAGACGTGAAACAGAGGGTTATCCCATTGAAGTTATCTTCTATCAGAAGGAGCTCGTGTAGTAGAATAAGTACGTGAATAATAATCCAGAAAAACAAACAATTTTTGTAAATGGGTTGGTACATAATGCCGATCAAAAGGTACTGGTGCTTCGACGCTCCGAGGACGACCACTATTTACCAGGGTATCTAGAGCTTCCTGGGGGTCGACTACAGCCCGGAGAGAGTCTTGAGCATGCGCTCAAAAGAAAACTGCAACAAGAACTAGGGTTGCCAGCGCCTTCGCCGCTTTACTTCACGAGTACTGCACAAAATGATCAGCACGGACCGTACCTAAGGGTGGTATTTGAAGTAAAGTATGATCAACAAGCACCGCTTAAGCTAACGGCAAACCATAGCGAATATCTATGGGTGGGCAAGGAGCAGCTTGAAACAGAAAAATTTGCGGGTAACACAAAAGAGGTGCTGTCACGATACTTGGGAGAAGTAACTCCATCTGATAAAAGTGATGATAATAATACAACGTTAACTATCTATTCTGATGGCGGCTCCAGGGGTAACCCTGGCCCCTCTGCTTCTGGCTTCGTGATTTACCGAGGTGAGCAGCAGATAGAATCTGGAGGACGGTATATTGGCATTGCAAGTAATAATCAAGCTGAATATACGGCTGTAGCATTAGCGCTTGAAGCGGCCAAAAAACATGCCGATAGTAATACAACAGTCAGCTTCTACATAGATAGCATGCTGGTAGTAAATCAAATGAACGGCGTGTACAAAATTAAGAATAGAGACCTGTGGCCGGTACATGAGCAGATCAGAGAGCTCATGAAGAGTTTTAAGGCAGTGCACTTCAGTCATATTTACCGTGAGAATAATACCAAGGCAGATGCCAAGGTGAACGAAATACTCGACGCTCATCAGGGGTAGTGGTATAATATATTTGTGAGATCACTACACGGTCGCCTGACCCTAGCCTTGTTTCTAGTCATATAAATTTCGGGTAGAAATAGGGTGAGGGTCAGGAGGAAAGTCCGGGCAGTACAGGACAAGACAGTTGCTAACGGCAACCGGGGGTAACCCTAGGGAAAGTGCCACAGAAACGATACCGCCCCTCACCAGTTTCTACAGATCGGGCCAGTTAAGTTAAGGTCTGCAGAAAGTGGTGAGGGGTAAGGGTGAAATGAGCGGGGTAAGAGCCCGCAGTTGACTATGGTGACATAGGCAAGAGGTAAACCCTGTCTGCTGCAAGGAGATATGGTTGCATACGGTGGTCCGCCGCAGCCAGATCATAAAAACCGCTTGATGTGTTCAGCAATGAGCTCGCTAGATAGATGATCGTGCTCGACAGAACCCGGCTTATAGGTGATCTTACATTAAAAAACACCCTATATGGGTGCTTTTTAATAATGAGCAAAAAACTTCCAACTATTTACTTCGAAGCAACTTTTACGAGTTCACTTATTGCTTTTGGTTCACTCACTGCAAGCTCGGCAAGTACTTTTCTATCAAGTTCTACACTGTTCTTTTTCAGCCCTGCTATAAAGGTGCTGTAATTGAGGCCATTCTCTCGGACGGCAGCGTTGATACGTGTGATCCATAGGCTGCGTAAATCTCGCTTTTTGTTGCGACGATCACGATAGGCATACTGAAGGGATCGAACGATACCTTGCTTTGCTAGTTTTACAGAGCTGCGGCGGGCATGGCTCATGCCCTTTGTTTGCTTCATGATCTTTTTATGTTTTTTGTGGGTGGTAACCCCTCGTTTTACTCGCATGTCTTATCTCCTCAATTATTTCCCTAGGGCTCGTTTAATGTTGCCCTTGTTGGCGCTGCTTACCTGGTTAGCGCCGCTGATTTTTCGTTTTCGACCAGCTGATTTTTTCTGCAGAAGGTGGTTGCCATAGGCGCGCTCTCGCATAAGTTTACCAGACGCAGACTTTTTTACTCGCTTTGCGGTACCTTTGTGGGTTTTAAGTTTTGGCATTGATGTTTCTCCTATAGGTGATCGTTAAATTACGCCCACTGAGCTGAGCAGGTTGGTCAATCGCGGCGACATCTGAAAGCATTTCAGTGATGCGGTCGAACAAAACAAAACCCAGATCTTTATGAGCGTTTTCTCTACCTCTATAGAGTAGCATAATTTTCACCTTATTACCAGCCTCGAGAAACTTACGGGCTCGGTTGAGCTTTATTTCAAGATCATGTTCACCAATACGCATGCCAAGGCGGATTTGCTTTATGTCAACTGACTTCTGTTGCTTCTTTTGTTGTTGCAACTGTTTAGTTTTCTGGTAGTTATACTTACCCCAATCAATAATTTTTGCAACAGGTGGATTGGCGGCAGGGGACACCTCAACTAGGTCCAGCCCTGCTCGTTCAGCGGCAGCGAGTGCTTCACTTTTTGAGATGACACCCAGTTGGTTGCCTGCCTCGTCTATAACGCGTAGCTCATGTGCTCGAATAGCATGATTCATGCGAACGCGATCTGGTTTTCCGGCTATGATAGCTCCTTTTAGATTATTGCTGCTATATTTCCATCATTCTACCAGAAGTGACTTCAGGGGTCAATAAAGTTAAAGAGCTCAATTATCGATGCCGATACTGTAGCGCTTCACTGATGTGAGCAATTGTTATGTCCGGGTTTGATTCTAGATCGGCGATAGTTCGGGCGACACGGATCACTTTTATATAGCCACGTGCTGAAAGGGTAAGCTTTTGTGCGGCTTGTTCGAGGAAGGCTCGGGATTCGGGTACGAGGCGGGCGAGCTTCTTGATGTCATTGCCATTCATATGAGCATTTGCCTTTCCAGGAAGCTGGAATCGCTCAAGTTGTGTGTTGCGCGCATGAGACACCCGCCGAGCTACTTCTTGGCTCGACTTTCCTGCGGGAGCCTCGCTTAAAAGGTGTTTATGTGCCACCTTTTGCACCGATACGATAAGGTCTATGCGGTCGAGTAGCGGACCTGATATCTTGCGGCTATATTGGTTAATTTGGTGTGGTGTGCAGGTGCATTCGTGATCTGGGTCGAGGTAATAACCACAAGGGCATGGGTTTTGAGTCGCTACTAGCATAAAGTCTGCGGGGAAGCTTACCGTTTCATTTGCCCGGGCAATGGTGACATGACGATCTTCCAATGGTTGCCTGAGTGCCTCGAGACAAGAGCGTGGGTACTCTGGCAGCTCATCAAGAAATAAGATACCTTTATGTGCAAGGCTAATCTCACCAGGCGTTGGGTTCTTCCCGCCACCAATGAGTGCAATGCTGCTTGCGGTGTGATGCGGGCTTCGGAAAGGGCGATCCATGCAGATTTCGCCCGTTTTTTCGCCTGCCAAAGAATGTATTTTAGTGATTTCGATAATCTCACGTGCACTGGGTGGGGGCATGATTGAAAGCATCGCGCGTGCCATCATGGTTTTGCCAGCACCTGGAGGTCCATTCATAAGTATATTATGGTGGCCTGCGGCGGCAATCTCGAGAGCTCGTTTTGCGTGTTCTTGGCCGAATATATCCGAAAGATCTACTGGATATGACTTTGGGTGAGGGGCAGTATTGAGGGTAGCAGGAGAAATGCCGCTCCCGGCTGTCAGATAAGCCACCACCTCCTTTAGATGTGTGACGGGCAAGATATCAATTCCATCTACGAGTGTTGCTTGTGAAATGTTCTTCTGAGGAACGAATACTCGTTTAAAGCCTTGGTTTTTTGCAACCTCAACATGACTAATTATTCCTCGTACTGCCCTTACTTTGCCGTCAAGGGATAGCTCGCCAACAAATAGCGAATCGGACAAGAAGGTTGGCTGAACTTGGCCGCTGGCCGCAAGCACGGCAATGGCCATGGGGAGGTCATAGCTTGAACCGTCTTTTGGCAGGTCGGCTGGCGCAAGATTTAGTGTGATACGCTTACGAGGGAGGAGTAGATCGCTGTTTTTTAGCGCACTTCGTACACGTTCTTTTGCTTCATCTACTGCTTTGTTTGCAAGCCCAACAATAATTATTGAAGGCAGGCCGTTTGAGGTATCGCATTCTATTTCGATAAGTTTACCATCAAAACCAATATACGCCGCTGAGTAGATTTTTGCTGTCATATTATTCTTATACTAACAGATATAAATAAGAAAACAACGGCCTGCGAGGAGCCGTTGTTTCAAGGGTTTATCTTTTTGTTTTTGAGCACTTTTTTTATTCAAGTGCCACTCTAATAATAGGCGTCCATAATCCTTATGTCAACAATAAATTGACACAAAAATTGGCAAAGTTTTCCACAGCTTAAAAGTTGGCCAAAGGCCCCTTGCTTGGTGCTGCATAAAAAAGTAGGTATCGATAGTTCAACCGTAATTTTAAATCAAATTACATGCGTTATATTTGCGCTGAATTGAAGTTACTTGTATGTAAGGGAAAAATAGAATCAGCATACGGCACGCAAATTTAGGCTTTTACGTATAAGTGCTTCTTCAAAAGACAATACTGTCCTGCGTCTCGTCGACCCAGTAAATAGTACAACTGAATGATTTGGGGGTGGGTGCTGTATTTTGAATACGTTGTATGTTCGCGTTATAAAGTCAATTTCGATTGAATGGTAAATAAAGGGCATCGCATTTTTATTGAAAGGGTGTGGCAAGGTGGTGTGCTGTTGGCGCGTACGGTAAGACGGCGGCTGTACGGTTGAAGCACTGCATGAGTTTACATGTTTGCGCAATCGGTAGCGTGTGTATGACGAGTCGAATAGAGCAGTATTTTTTACAGAAAAATCATGAGTCGTACACGCTCACAATATGTAAAATGTAAATAATACTACACAGTATAAACATAATTAACAGTAGTTTAGTAGACATAATTACTACAAAGTCATCATTGACAAATGCAATCATATTTGCTATGCTGTTTCGTAGAGGTTGGAGAAACAAAAATCGTCGCTCTTCTTTTGAAGAGCGGTCAGTTACGCTAGAGCGGCAAGTGCTACAAAAGTAATAATATGTTCAGCAGATTTGCCGCTTTAGTTATTTCTTATTGTGAAAGTATGACGTGTTAAAGTAAATATAACCATGTTCGAACGCATAAAATACCCTTTTTTTGTTTTTGTATCGAGTGTTGTGGTTTTAATTTTCTTCCTGTTTTCTACAAGCCCTGTGGAGGGTGGACCTTTCGTTATTATCATCTTCCTATCGCTCGTATTCTTTGTTATCTATAGCTTGATTTTGTTATGTCTCAACGTGTTACCTGAAGTGCAGCGACAGGGTATTGTTATTACAAAGCAGGCGAAAAGATATGCTGGCCTCGCGATTGCTTCGGGGGTTGTCTACTTACTGGGACTTGCGACGGTAGGGCAATTACAAGTAGTTGATGCCATACTGGTTTTTCTATTTGAATTGATGATCGTTTTTTATATTTTGAGGCGATTATAACTGTTCTTTACCTGGTGTGGTTTGCTATACTTAAACATAAGTATGGAACCAACATTACCAAACCCTAACGCAACAGCCGCCCCTAACCCCGAGTCAAGCATCTCAGATGGGGGCGGTCTACCTGCAGAACAACTTATTGCTGAAAAGCACGAGCTCCCACAAACGCCGCCACCTCTTGCAGCCACAAGTACCGTTGCGGATGACCCTGCGCTACAAGTGCCGTCTGCTTCAGACGCAACTGATATTGCTGCCGTGAGCGATAACAGTCAGGCTTCTTTGCCCGCTCAAGCTGACGATGCTGATGTTATCGAGAAGGAGTGGGTTGATAAGGCAAAAAAAATAGTGCACGCAACCAAGGATGACCCTAGGAAACAGGAGAAGGAGGTGGGAAGATTACAAGCTGACTACCTCATGAAGCGCTATGGCAAACAGATTAAGATAGCAGAGTAGTAGATGTTATTTATTATCTTATTAACTATCACCGTGTGTGCCCTGGGGGTTGGCTTGTTTGTGGCACTGCATTATCGAAAGGTCATGCGTGAAGCGAAGAATTATGAGCGTGGTCTGAAAATGGTTCCACTGCTGATCCACCTCCCTCCTATAAGTGATGATATTCAGGCGAATGGGCGTGACTCGCGCGATGTGACAGAAGAGTCACTTTCTAAGGCAGAGGTGCTTTATAACATCATTGCAAGCACTGCTACAAAAGGTTTCAAGAGCAAATTTTACGGTCAGCGTCATATTGCACTTGAGATTGTAAGCGCGAATGGCCTCATCAACTACTATGCGGCTGTGCCAGTGGCAATGGTCTCGGTAGTGGAGCAGGCGGTTACCAGTGCATATCCTTCGGCGCGCTTAGAAGAGGTTGAAGAACATAACCTTTTTAGTGATGTTGGCAAGATCACCGGAACGATTGGTGGAGAATTGGTACTTAAAAAAGATTTTGCCTACCCTATCGCGACATTTCAGGAGTCGAAGCGGGATTCAATGCAAGCGATTTTAAATTCACTGGCGAGCCTGACGAAAGAGGACGGTGCAGGCATACAGATTCTGCTACGGCCAGCAAACGATAGCTGGGTGAAGCGAGCGCAGGCTACGGCTGGGAAAAAACGTAAAGACAAAGGGAAGAAGACGGGTATCGCGGCCGTACTATCTGTTAAGCAATTAGGCGAGGCGCTCTGGAAGCCGCCAGAATCAGCTGAAACAAAGCCGGAAGATAAGCAGCTTTCAAGTCTCGAACAGGCAACGGTTGACTCGATTGAAGATAAAACCAGGCACCCAGGATACGAGGTGTTGATCCGCCTGATTGCATCGTCTAACACGGCGGCACGGTCGCAATCGGTACTTAGTAATATGGTGGCAGCCTTTTCGTTATTTGATGCACCTGGAAGGAATGGTTTCAAGTTTGTTTCAGCAAAAAATATTGAACAATTTGTAACCGCCTTTATTTTTCGCTTCTTCCCGCCCGAAAACAACAAGAATATTCTCAATAGCGTAGAATTGGCAACACTCTTCCATTTCCCTGATCAAAAGAATACCCCAACGGCCCAGCTGCAACGCCAGGCGTCGAAACAGGTAGACGGGCCATCAACGGTGCCTGATGCTGGTTTGTTGCTTGGCTACAATGTGTTTCGCGGCACTAAAAAGGCGATTCGGATATCGGATGATGACCGCCGCAGACACCTGTATATTATTGGGCAGACGGGTACAGGCAAGTCATGGATGCTCAAGAGTCTGATTATGCAGGATATTCTTTCGGGGAGAGGGCTTGCCTTTATTGATCCGCATGGCGATGCTGCTGAAGATATATTAGGGATGATACCCAAGGAGCGCACCGAAGATATTATTTACTTTGCGCCGGGCGAAATGGATTACCCTGTAGGACTTAATTTATTTGAATTTCAATATAAAGAGCAGCAAGATTTTCTCATTCAAGAAGCGATCAACATGTTATATAAGTTGTATGATCCACAACGTCAAGGTATTATTGGCCCCCGTTACGAGCACCTGTTTCGTAGCGCTGCGCTGACGGTTATGGCGGGTCCCGATGGGGGCACCTTTATTGATATCCCGAAGCTTTTTAATGATAAGCAATACGTAAATCAAAAGTTAAAGCACGTTTCCGATCAGGTGGTGCGTGACTTCTGGCTTAAAGAAATGCCAGGCAGTGAACGTTCGAACGAATTCGGCGAGGTGAAGAGTTGGTTTGTCAGTAAATTTGGCGCATTCCTTTCGAACCAGATGATGCGCAACATTATTGGCCAGACGAAAAGCGGCTTTGATCTTCGTGAAGTTATGGATGATGGCAAGATACTGCTTGTGAACCTGAGCAAGGGGAAGACGGGTGAACTGAATGCAAAATTACTCGGTATGATTTTTGTGATGAAGTTTTATGCTGCAGCCATGGGGCGAGCAAACATACCTGAAAGTGAGCGCAGAGATTTCACGCTATACGTAGATGAGTTTCAAAACTTTTCAACCGAAACATTCTCGGATATTCTCTCTGAAGCACGAAAATATCATCTCAGTCTTACGGTAGCAAATCAGTTTGTCGGCCAGTTGACTGACGAGGTGCGTGACGCTGTTTTTGGTAATGTCGGTACGGTTATTAGCTCGCGTACCGGTGCGAGCGATGCGGAATTTTTAGTGAAATACTTTGCCCCAACCTTTGATGCCGAAGATCTTACCAAAATGCCAAATCAAAACTGGGTAGTACAGACACTGGTCAATGGCGTGCCTACGCAACCATTTAGTATGGAGAGCGCGCGTATTGAGCTTGAGCCAAACCCACAGCTCACAGCCGCCCTCAAGCGCCTCTCAGCTGCTAAATATGGCCGACCTAGAGCCAAGGTGGAAGAGGAGATCTTTGGCCGCCTTAAGACGGATGAACCGCCACGGCCAACAACTTTTGGCGCTCAGGATCGTTTTGGCGCCAATAACGGGGCTCCACGCCCGTATGGTTCGCCATCTCAATCCATCCCTGCTGCACCGTCCAAGCCTGCTTCAAGCTCGTTCTTAGATGAATGGCTTGCAAAAAGGCGGCAAGAAATGGCAACGAAGCCCCCTGGGCAAAGCAGCGGTACTGCTTACCAATCAACTCCTGCAGCACAACCAGTAGGCGGCGCAGCACCACAGGCATCACCCATTACTCCAATAGCTCCGACACCATCAAATAGTTCTAATGTGCCACAAGGTGTTGGCGCTGAGGGTGCTGCAATCCAGCTTCGCCCGTCTGTAAACCAGAGTGCGGCAGCACCACCACTGCCCACCACGCCGTCATTAGGCGATCAGAACAAGGCAGTTAATAATGCTATACAGAATAGCCAGCTCGCCTCTGGGGAGATTGCGGTGGACGTTCAGGGGGTCATTCATCATTCTAAGGATGAAGAGGGCTTATAAGAGCACGTGCTGCGTTGACCAATGTCGGAGTGCGGTTGAATCTGTATCTCGAGACTGCTATACTATGGGTATAGTAAATATGTGGGAGAGAGGGTGCCTTTTTAGGTGAGTAAACAAAAAGCGTCAGATTACGACGGTAGCCAAATACAAGTACTAGAGGGTCTTGAACCGGTCCGTAAACGGCCTGGCATGTATATCGGTAGTACCGGTTACGACGGTGTGCACCACCTTATTAAAGAAATTGCTGATAACTGTATTGATGAAGCAATTGCGGGTTACGCTACTAAGGTTGAGATCGTATTGCTCGAAGATGGCGGCGTGCGTGTTACTGATGATGGCCGTGGTATTCCTGTAGATAAACACGCGAAGACAGGCAAGAGTACGCTTGAAACGGTTCTTACAGTACTTCACGCAGGGGGCAAGTTTGGTGGCGGTGGTTATAAGGTATCCTCTGGGCTGCACGGTGTTGGCTCTAGTGTGGTAAATGCACTTTCTACTCAGCTCATTGCCGAGGTAGTACGTGATGGCGAGTTGCACCGTATCGAGTTTGAGCGCGGCGTGCCAAAAGGTGGGCTACAGAAGCTCGGTAAAACCGATCGAAAACAGGGCACAAGCATTACTTTCTACCCTGACCCAGAAATTTTCAAAGAAACAGTAGAACTTGATTACAAATGGGTGCTTGAATATTTGCGACACCAATGCTATCTGACAAAGGGCGTAAGAGCCGAGGTGCGCGATGAGCGTACACAAGAAGGCTACGCCTTTTATTTTGAGGGTGGTATTCAGAGTTACGTTCGACACCTGAATCATGGCAAAGAGGCGATTGGTGAACAATCTTTTTATGTAGAGCGCACGGTTGAAGAAAGTGTTGTAGAAATTGCACTACAATACACCGACTCATATACGGAAACAATCAAGTGCTTTGCGAACAATGTAGTAAACCCAGACGGCGGTACCCACCTAACTGGTTTTCGAGCAGCGTTAACGAGGGTGATAAACGATTATGCACGCAAGAATAACTTGCTCAAAGAGAAGGAGGAAAATCTTTCCGGCGAGGATTGTCGAGAAGGATTGACTGCAGTCATTTTGGTGAAGTTGCCTGACCCGCAATTTGAAGGTCAAACCAAGAATAAGCTGGGGAACCCTGAGGTTCGAGGGTATGTTGAGCAGGTTATGAATGAGTGGTTGGCTTACTATCTTGAAGAAAACCCGAATGTTGCAAAAAAGATTGTGGGCAAGGCTATATTATCGGCCCGTGCCCGCGCAGCAGCTCGCGCAGCACGCGACAACGTTATTCGAAAAGGTGTGCTTGAGAGCACCTCGTTACCGGGTAAGCTCGCTGACTGTTCAAGTAAAGACCCAAGCCTTTCCGAGATATACCTTGTCGAAGGTGATTCCGCTGGTGGTTCCGCTAAGTCTGGGCGAGACAGCAAGACACAGGCAATTCTACCCCTTCGCGGTAAGGTACTAAACGTTGAGCGCGCTCGTCTTGATAAAATGTTTGCCAACAACGAAATTAAAAGCCTTATCACTGCCATTGGTGTGGGGATAGGGGATGCCTTTGATCTTTCGCGCGCTCGGTACCAT
Organism: uncultured Candidatus Saccharibacteria bacterium; assembly: GCA_964621845.1. Taxonomy (GTDB): domain Bacteria; phylum Patescibacteriota; class Saccharimonadia; order Saccharimonadales; family UBA7683; genus CAYRKQ01. The sequence goes on from CAZUOL010000013.1 coordinate 22,137, forward strand.
CGCATTGTTATTATGACCGATGCCGACGTTGACGGTAGCCACATCCGTACACTGTTACTGACCTTCTTCTTCCGACATATGCGGCCCCTTATTGAAGCTGGTTACTTGTACATTGCTCAGCCACCGCTTTACGCTATCATGAAGGGCAAGAAGAAATTCTATGCGTATACCGACGAAGAAAAAGAGCAGATCTTGGAAGAGATTGCTAGTTCTAAAATCGACAACAGTGTAAAAGAATCAACACCTGCTACTGTTGAAACGACTGAAAATAGTGAATCCGATGAGCCACAGAGTGATCTAGAGGCTGAACAACAAAGAGCGAAACAGGCGGGTGCTAATATTGCTCGTTATAAAGGTTTGGGCGAAATGGATGCTGATCAGCTATGGGATACTACCATGAACCCAGAGAATCGTGTTCTCATACAAGTAAAGGTAGAAGATGGCGAGAAGGCCGATGCAATATTCAATAAGCTCATGGGCACCGAGGTTGAATTACGTAAGAACTTCATTCAGGCACGCGCTAAGTTTGTAAAGGATTTGGATATTTAAAATGAGTGATGTAGACGAAACTCTAGAAACAGGAAACTTGCTTGATTCTCAGGAGCACTCGAAGACGGTAGTAGTGCGTACTGTTGAAGACGAAATGGAAACAAGCTACCTGCAGTATTCTATGAGTGTTATTGTGGCTCGCGCGCTGCCTGATGTGCGCGACGGACTGAAGCCTGTTCATCGACGTATTCTGTACGTCATGGGTAAGAGCGGCCTTACGCACTCTTCACGTTACCGAAAAAGCGCTACCGTAGTAGGTGATGTCATGGGTGGTTATCACCCTCACGGTGATGCCGCTATTTATGATTCTATGGTTCGTATAGCGCAGCCTTGGTCAATGCGCTATCAGCTGGTAGAAGGGCAGGGTAATTTTGGTTCAATGGATGGAGACCCGCCTGCCGCCTATAGGTATACCGAGGCGCGAATGGACCGTCATGCGGAAGAAATGCTGACCGATATCGAAAAGGAAACTGTTGAGTTTCGTGATAATTATGACGGGAGCAAGCAGGAGCCGGTGGTGTTGCCCGCGAAGCTACCTAATCTATTGCTGAATGGGCAGATGGGTATTGCGGTTGGTATGGCTACAAATATCCCGCCGCATAACCTGAGCGAGCTTGTTGATGCAACGACAACACTTATTGATAATCCCGAGGCGACCACCGATGACTTACTTGAGCATATCAAGGGCCCAGATTTTCCGACCGGTGGTATCGTATATGGCAAAGAGTCACTGAGAGCGGCCTATGCGGGTGGCCGTGGTGGGGTTGTGGTTCGCGCCGTTGCCGATATTATTGAAAGTAAAAAGGGCCGTTTTAGCATTGTTGTTTCTGAAATCCCCTACGCACTCAACAAGGCTACGCTTATTGAAAAGATTGCAGATTTAGTGAAAGAGAAAAAGATCGGTGGCATATCCGACCTGAGAGACGAAAGCGCCCGAGGCGACGTCAAGATTGTTATTGATCTTAAAAAAGATGCCTATCCTAAAAAGGTCCTGAACCAGTTGTACAAACTGACCCCTCTGCAAAGTAGTTATCATTACAACATGCTGGCACTGATTGATGGTATCCAGCCAAAAGTGCTTGGTCTTCACGATATACTCGCCGAATACATCAAACATCGTCAGAATGTGGTTCGCCGTCGAACCGAATTTGAGCTGAAAAAGGCGCAGGCTCGAGCGCACATTCTCGAAGGCCTTACGATCGCGCTTGATCATATTGATGAAGTGATAGACACCATACGAAAGAGCCAAACAACCGAAGATGCCCAAAATAACTTGATCAAAAAGTTCAAGCTTTCTGAGTTGCAAGCAAAAGCTATTCTAGCAATGCAGTTAAGAAGCCTTGCAGGGCTCGAGCGAAAAAAGATAGAAGATGAACTTGCTGAACTGCGAAAACTCATCGAACAGTTACAGAGCATTTTGGCAGACGAAAAGAAGATTTTACAGATCATTAAGGCCGAACTGCAAGAAATGAAAGAAAAATATGGCGATGAGCGACGGACAAAAATTGTACCTCAAGAACTCGGTAAGTTTAGTGACGAGGAGCTCATACCAGATGAACAAGTTGTTGTTACGCTTACATCAGAAAATTACATCAAGCGGAGCTTGGCAAGTGAATACCGTCGTCAGAACAGGGGCGGTAAGGGTAAGCGCGGTATGGCCACCAAGGAAGAGGACGTTATTGAGCATTTAGTGCTTGCGAGTACTCATGATTACCTGCTCTTTTTCACGAACAAGGGGCGTGTCTTTAGGCTAAAGACGTATGAGGTACCTGCAGCTGGTCTTAACGCGAAGGGCGTGGCGGTCGTGAACCTACTGCAAATGCACCCCGAAGAGGTTATTACAGCAATTATCAAACACGATACAAAGCATAAGGGTGGCTACTTCTTTATGACAACCAAGCAGGGTACTGTAAAGAAAACCAAGCTAGAAGATTACGACAATATTCGAACAAGCGGCTTGATTGCTATCAAGATTGATGAAGGTGATGAGTTGAAATGGATTAAACTCACCACCGGCGATAACGAAGTGGTTATTTCAACTTCGATGGGACAGGCTATACGGTTCCATGAAAGCGATGCGCGTCCAATGGGGAGAACAGCTCGAGGTGTTCGCGGTATTCGTTTACGACCGAATGATCAGGTGGTTGGTATGGATGTAGTCACCGAAGACTCGTCAATATTTGTGATAAGCGAAAAAGGCTACGGTAAACGCACCAAGATTTCACAATTCGCACCACACAAGCGAGGCGGTGTTGGCATCCGTTCAGCGATCGTCAACGCTAAAACCGGGAATCTTGTTTCAGTGAAATCGCTTACTGATGAGACGCCAGAAGTAATCATCATCTCGCATAATGGTCAGACTATTCGGCTGGGCTTGAATGATATCCCAACGCTTGGGCGAACCACGCAAGGCGTTCGTATTATGAAGTTAGGCGAAGATGACAAAGTGGCCTCATTGGCGCTGGTACGTAAAGATGAAACCGAGACTGACGAACAGTCTATAGAGGAGCCCGAGCAAGGTGCGCTCATTTCTGAGTAGTTACGCGTACTTTGTGTTACCGCTCTTCAGTTGGATCATTGCCCAGGTGGCGAAAATATTGATACGAGGAGCAAAAGATGGTGACTGGGATTGGCGCTATATTTATCGTTCTGGTGGCATGCCAAGCGCACATACAACGGTTATTGTCTCGTTGTGTACGGTGATTGGCTACCGAACAGGTACGCAGAGCCCAGAATTTGGTATTGCCTGTATTTTGGCAGTTATTGTTATGTATGACGCTCTTAATGTACGCCATGCTGTTGGCGAACATGCTGAGGCGCTCCGCCGCATTATGCCGATTGTTTTCAAGAAAACAGAGCAGAGAATGGTGATTCACCAGTCGTATGGCCATACACCCACAGAGGTTGCCGCGGGCGCACTGATCGGTGTGGTGGTACCGTTGATCGTGCTTATCGTTACATAAATTACAACATAAATTGCAATAATACTTGACTCTTAAGATGAGATTGTCTATACTTTCCCTCAGTCTGTCTGTAACTTTTAACTGCGAGGTCAGTATCAACAGGGAGAAAGCTCTTTGAAAATTGAGTTGTGCAGCGTCAACGTCAAAATTTTTTGATGT
>CAZUOL010000014.1:0-2465 GCA_964621845.1 uncultured Candidatus Saccharibacteria bacterium
ACAAACATTTCTACAAATTCTGAACCAGAGATTGAAAAGAAGGGCACGCCCGCCTCGCCAGCAACTGCCTTGGCCATCATTGTTTTACCGGTACCAGGGTTGCCAACCAACAGCACGCCCTTTGGAATTTTGGCACCGACCGCCTCAAACTTTTTGGGGAATTTTAAGAACTCCACTACTTCTTCAAGATCTTGTTTGGCTTCTTCATTGCCAGCAATATCCTTAAAAAGTACTTGGTCTTTTTCGTTCCCGGCAATACGGGCCCGGCTTTTGCCAAAACTCATCGCCTGATTGTTTTGTCCTTGAGCTTGGCGCATCATAAAGTAAAAGAAGCCGAGAATCAAAAATGCAGGTACAATCAACTGCGCTACAAATCCAAGGGTTGCCCCCGTGTCTGATGGCTTCGTCGTAGTATATTCAACTTTTGTGATATCGAGCTTTTGATCATCTCTGAGCTCACCAGAAGGCTTCACCACCACAAACTGGGTGCCCACATCTTTGCCGTCCACCTGCAGAGGCTCTTTAAGCGTTACTTTTAAATCAGTCCCGGTTTCTTCTATCGCTTTAACTTCACTGCTATTGACCTTTTGCAAGAGCTCACTGTAGCTCAGCGTATCAGCCTTATATTGCGGGGTCGTAAGGGAGCTGCCTGCAAAAACGAATGCAATAATAATGAGTGAAATAACAATCAGCCCAACGGTCTTGATCGTATTTTTGCGTTTTGGGGGCATTGATTGAGTTTTTTTATCCACACACTCTCCTGTTCGTTATCTTGTTTATTTTACCATATCGCTGCCGATTGGCCGCAGCACAAAAACAAGCTCGCGCTTTGCTGCAAGTACCTGTATGTTACCGCTCACGATATGTTTTTTGCCTGGCAGGCCTGTTTTACAAAAATGGAGCACTGCAGCAATGCTTTTTTGATCTGGATGCCAGCTGGGATCCAACTTTCGCAGCATGGTGTAGATGAACTCGCTGGCAACTTCTGGTGGCCACATCACAAGTTGGTAACGCAGTACGGCATAACTTTTTTCAGATCGTTTCAATTTGGCCAGAATATATTCTAGTTCTGTATCAATCTCAGCACGTACATTCTTAACCCCTTTGATACTTTGTAATATTTTTTTGTTAAAACTTGAATCGCACTTCTGAGCATGAGGGATCAGCGTGTGACGAATGTAGTTTCGTAGATAGTCCTGATTCTGGTTAGTAGTATCTTCGTGCCACTCGAGTTTATGCTGCTTTGCGTATTCGATCAGTTCAACTTTTGCAGTGTTTAGTAATGGCCTCAAGATTGTACATTGCTTATTTTTTGGTTGGATAATCCTGGTCGTTTCATTTAAAGATGCGAGGCCACGCCAACCCGAACCGCGGATAAGGTTGATGACTGCCGTTTCGATTACATCGTCTTGATGATGTGCAGTGAGGATAGTTGATGTGCCATATTTTTTGCAACACTGTCGCAAATATGAATATCTCACTTCCCTCGCCTGAGCTTCGCTTGCGTCTTCACCAAGCTTGGTTTGATACAGCTCAAAGGGCAGGCCGTACTGCTTAGCTAAACGTTGCACAAAATGGGCATCCGCTGCTGAATTTGCCCGCATACCGTGATCTACATGGGCAACAATAAGCTGGTAGTGAGCATTCGGTCGTTGGCAACCTAGCTCATGCATCTGATGATGTACCAGTGCATGCAGCAACGCCACCGAATCCACTCCGCCGCTCACTGCTACAACGTATTTTTTTTGCACATCACTCATCTGTGCCATAATTGTATCAAGATGAAAGCTGATGATACATCCACGCCTTCAATTGATCGAATTGCCGAACTACAGCAACTGATTGCAAATTTTGGGAGCGTACAGCGTTATATTCAGTTTGCAGATAAGGGCCATTTAGAAACTGATGTTGAGCACAGCTACGGACTCGCCATTACTGCATGGTACTTGGCACTGCAACTTGCACCGCAACTTGATATTGGCAAAATTCTAAAGTACGCCCTCGCCCATGATCTGGTTGAACTGCACGCTGGTGATACGTATATATTTGATCACGAAAACGTTAAAACAAAATCAGATCGAGAAGATGCCGCACTTGAGCAGCTCAAGAAAGACCTCCCTGACTTTTTAGAAGTAGTCTCGTACGCCAGCAACTATAAAGATAAAATCGATGCCGAAGCACGTTTTGTGTATGCAGTAGATAAAATACTGCACCCACTCATGGTTGTGCTGAGTGGAGATACCAAGTTTTGGAAACGCAACAACATTACACAAAAAATGCATGCTGATGAGAAAAACAAGAAGATGTCAGTTTCGCCCGAAGTTGCGCCATACGCAAAAGCACTCAATGAATGGCTGGCCGCCAAAGAAAGCTTCTACGAAGAATAACTATAATCTGCTAGGAGAATTGACCCTGTAGCAATTGAAAGTTGTGACCAACGGCCCGGATCTTCTTCTGGGTACACT
>CAZUOL010000015.1:0-2851 GCA_964621845.1 uncultured Candidatus Saccharibacteria bacterium
GGCAACTGTTGGGTAGGTGTCAGGGTGGTCATACTCAAGTGAAGGGATGACGCTGATTTCCGGGTGAAATGCGAGCATATTTCTGTCAAATTCATCGGCTTCATACACAAAGTACTCTGAACCTTTTTGATACTGGGCTGCTGGCCCAAAAGGCACAGTGGTGCCGATTGAGTAGCTGACGGGCAGTCCAAGTTTTTTGAACAGCCATACAATCATGGCCGTGGTAGTGGTTTTGCCGTGTGTGCCTGAAACTGCTACCATTTTTAGCCCTAGCTCTTTGAGGAGCTGGTTTAAAAATGCATCGCGTTTTGAGATTGTAATGCCGCGTGCCTTGGCATAGCGTAACTCCGGGTGGTTATTTGTTAAGGCAGCGGTATGCACCAGCCAATCGATCGGTTCGTGGTGGTCCACCGCTTTGACGTTACTCTCGTCGGTACCGATATAAACCTTCACCCCACGTTGTATGAGCGTTTTGGTCATTTCTGATTCCTGTGCATCTGACCCTGAAACCGTGTAGCCTGCATCAAGAGCGAGCAACGCCAAGGGGCCAATACCAACCCCACCAATACCTGAAAAGTAGACATGCATGTGTACAATTATCTTTTATCATTTGGCATTTAGCAAACTCGCGCGGAAACAAAAACGAAACAGATGTTATAATTGAAATGTATAAAAGAACACAAAAATGATCAGAAAACTATTCAATCGTCTATTTGCACCTCGTCATCCTTGGCGAACTGTTTCGTTCTCTGAACTGAGTGAAATGTACCTCTCGAGCTTTCTGAGAACGTTTTCGGTGAGCATGACGAGCATATTTGTGCCCATCTACTTATATCAAAATGGCTATTCGGTACCCGCCATATTCGGCTATTATGCATTGTTTTATTTCTTTGGCATGTTTTTTGACGTCGCCGTGGGGTATCTGGTTGCTTATGTCGGCCCAAAGCATGTGATGCGCATCAGCTTCTTGCTTTCAACTGGCTTTGCGCTGCTGCTGACATTTATTACGAAAATACCCTATGCGATTGTGCCGATCGCATTTCTAGGAGCACTCGCTTCAACCTGTTATTTTTTGCCGTATAATATTGATTTTTCAAAGATTAAACACAAACGTCACGGGGGTAAAGAGGTGAGTTTTTTGCAAGTGGCTGAAAAGACCGCCGCAGTACTGGCGCCTGTTATTGGCGGGCTTCTTGCAACGATTGCCCGCCCCGAACTGACATTCTTTATAGCAGCGCTTGCCATGCTTATTGCATCAGTTGTCCTCATGCTGAGTCCAGAGCCAGTGCGGACACGGCAAAAAATTACATTTTCTGGCTTAAGCCCCAAAAAACACTTGCGCGAATATGGTGCATTTGCATTTTTCTGTGCTGAAAACGCTGTTTCAATGTTGGTGTGGCCACTCTTTCTTGCCTTGGCGGTATTTAGTGGTGAGGTGTATCTGAAGCTTGGTTTAGTAGCGACGATCTCGGTTCTGATTGCCATTTTTGTTGCTGTTCCGCTTGGTAAAATGCTTGATAACAAAAAAGGGCATGCCATGATTACGTATGGCACTACGATTAATTCAGTGATTCATTTGCTACGTATTGGGGTAAGCTCACTTTTTGGCGCTGCGTTGATTTCATTGGCGAACGAACCCGATACGTTGGTATATCGGATTGCCTTTTTGAAGGGGTATTATGATAGAGCCGATGATTATCCTGGCCAACGCATTGCTTTTATCATCATGAACGAGGTTTCAGCCGACATAGTGCGCACCGTAACGTTTGCTGCCCTTGGGTTGCTCAGTTTGCACTTCTCGGTATATGCGACGTGCGTGGTGGCCTTTGTGCTAGGGGCGCTCTATTCGCAGCTGATTCGCCTTGAGCGATACCCTGCACTCAAGGCTTAGTTTGTTACAATAAGAACATGAAACAGGGCGGGGTGAAGCGCGTTAAGCAGAAACAATCTCATGTGGTAAAAACTGGCTATTTATTGCTATTTTTGCCTTTCACGCTCTTCTTGTCAGTATATTCACTACGGCAAAATAACCTTGAGATGGTGGAACTGAGGAATAAAGTGATAGCAGCCGATCGAACGGGCAAAGGCCTTGAGGGGGCGTTGGTGGCGTTAAATGCACACATCTTTCGCCATATGAACACCACAACCGTGCGGCCAGTTGAGCTGGTGTATACCTATAATCGCCAGGCCCAGGCTGCCATTCAGTTGGCAAGTGGTACAAAATCAAGTAACACCTATCAAAAAGCAGCCGCTGCCTGTGAACAAAGAGGCATACCGCTTACTAGTATTGCAGAGTGTGCTGCTGAGTATGCGCTTTCTCATAGTAAAAACAGTACCCCGCAGAAGGTCGCATTACCTGATAAAAGCCGGTTTGTGTATAGCTTTGTAAGCCCCCGCTGGACCCCTGATAGGGCCGGCTGGAGCATCTTAATAACAGGAGTGATAATCGTGTGGTTGCTTGTCAGGTTGTTAGAATTCATTCTCGTTCGCTTTGCAGTGAGGCGTCAACTGAGGAAGCCGTTTTAAAATATTACAGTTGACAACAGATAGGCCCTTCGCTACTCTAGGGGTACGCGAACTAACCTAAGGAGGAGTAAATCAAATGGCACAGTATTCGCACACAAACTCGAAAGGTGTAACATACTACCTTTTCACATCAGTAACTAAGCTCCGTGGTGGCAAAGAGCAGCGAATCTACTACTTTAGCAAGAGCGCTGAGAATGCAAAGGGTGAACCAACCGATCTTCCAGAAGACCGCAAGGTTGAAGAAAACCCACGCAACGGTTTCTTGGTACTTAAGAAGAAATAGTATTCTGATAACCAACACTAATAAACTCCCGCGAGGGAGTTT
>CAZUOL010000016.1:0-21627 GCA_964621845.1 uncultured Candidatus Saccharibacteria bacterium
CAGACAATTCAGAGAGACTCGCTCGTGTTTCGCATCACTACTCACATATGGGGGTGGAAACAAGTGATGGTATAAGTGTTTCTGGCATGGAAAATCTATTTGTTGCAGGCGATGCGAGCGGTACTGGTTATTGGAATAATCATACGGAGCGATTCCCCGGTTTTGCGCTTGTAAAGACACTCGTTGAGGGGCGATTAATTGCCGAGGCGCTTCCTGAAAGGGATGGCGGCAGTGACGCTTGCGGCGGTATTTTTGTCTACGATAAAAAAGACGCTGACCTTACGGTAGGCACGGGCGCAAAAAATAAAAGAGCAGTAGAGTCATGTATCAGGTCTCTGAACACGACACATTTGCTTGCATGGTCAAGTTGCGATGATGCGGGTAAGGATGCTGTTGCAGAACAATGGGTTGATGATCTCAGGTCGAGCGGTTATGATGGGGATCAAGTGGAGCTGAGCTTAGATATTGCTCAGAGTCATGTATTAAAAAGGAGTAGTAATGAAGAGTAACCATAACTTAGACGAGCTCAGGGTCAGCCTGGATAGCCTAGACGCGGCGATGATTTATCTATTGGCAGAGCGGTTTCGATTGACGCACAAAGTTGGTGAATACAAGCGAGATAACGAGCTTCCGCCCGTGGACCTTTCTCGTGAACAGAAGCAGTTTCAAAGAATTGAGGAGCTTGCCGGCGCGGCCGGGCTGGATCCAGATATCGCAAAACGATATTTGAGAATGATCATTGACGAGGTGGTAAAAGAACATACGCGTCTGCAAAAAGATGCAAAACGAGCTGATCAAAGCTAACTCGCTTCTTGATTGCTGACGTCGGCTATGGCTTGCAAAATAGAGGCCGTCATTTGATCGGATGGCTCCACCAAGGTATCTACCATTGCTCTCACTATCGGGTTGAAGCCGATACTCAGGTCTGCAGCTGAAAATATTTCAGTATCGTTGAGGCCGTCTCCTAGCCCCACCAGAAACATGCCTTTACGATCTATGCGACGTTTTTTTAAGAGTTCGGCAAAACCGACTCGTTTACTGACCGTACGGTGCTGCACCGTAACTGATGTTCGATTATCGATAGCCCGAAACTCGTGTTGGGTAGAGAGTGTGTCTTCAACAGTCTCCAGTAATTGCTGGTGTTTTTCAGGATTAATTGCCTCTTCAGCTTCTTTTTTTAGCCGTGCTACGATCATGGTACGGCCGGTTTTTATAATATAATCGTCGTCGAGATCTTCTAGCGCCTCGGTCATGAGCTGCTTGATACCCGGCAACTTTTTAGTCTGCCATGGATAAATAAGGTCAAGAAATTTTCTACCGGTTGCGCTGTTGTACACTAACACCCCGCCATTCTCAGCAATTAATGGCCTGTCTTTTGGATACAGCCCGCTATTCCATATGCTTGCAAGCGCTACACTCTCAGCTCGTCTACCGGTCGCAATGTATAGATCGGTGCGCTGAGCTTGCCGTGCGACCTCAGAGTCAATGGATGGTGCAAGATTGTCGTTTTCATCCTCGACATATCGATGACAGAGCGTATAATCGAAATCACTTAACAAAGCAACCTGTTTGGAATGTTCGTGGGGGATTTGCTGTATGACCTGTTCTATCATTGTTTTTCTCTCGTGTGTAAAAAGTGATTATTATGATGGTGGCTATTAAAAAAGCCTCCGTCGTGTGGAGGCTATGTGTACGATAAAAATGAGCTACCTACACGGCCTCCTGGGTAAATTGACCAAAATAAAATTGATTCATGCTCATATACTAACATTATACATTGTATTTTTTATTTTTGCAAGGCTCAGGCTGACCGGTTTTGAGTGATGCATGGGTTTAAGCGACAGGATCATACATGCTAGGGATGCCTGATTTGAATGTAATTTTGCCGCCAACCACCTGGTCGCCCGCAATGGTGGCAACATGAGTGCAATGATTCGATAAAAAGCATTCTAGATTACGTACAGCCGCCTCTACCGGCCCGTACAGACTACTATGTTGGTACTGCTGAATGGTAAGCGAGCCTTGCTCCGTTTCGTACTGCACCTCTTTATTTGGTTTTCCATCCACGGTTACAAACAGCTGTGTACTGTGCCCTCCGTGTACCTCAACCTTCTTTGAGGAAAGATGGTGCTTTTTGGCCGCCTCTAGTGCCCTGCAGTAATCAATTTCTAGACCAATTGCATATACCTGATGACTATAAAGTGGTTTGTTGTCCATGCGTTTGATTTCTTGATAAAGCGTCGCGGCTAATGCATCTGTTGGGTTGGTAATAACAAAAATCGTACCTTTGAATCCGTGATTAGAAATAGCTTTTGCATACTTCTTTATGGCCAGCGTGTGAGATTTGAGCCGTAGGTGCCGCTGTTCATACGGGTTTATGTCTGTGCCCAATGATGTTGCAATGTGACTGTCTCTGAAGCAGAAAAATAAAACATCAACATTGTTCAGGAGGGTGGATATGCTTTTGGTAGCCTTCACTTTCGTGCCGTGCAGTGGATAGGCTTGGTGCAAGTCCAGTGCAATGCCTTGGGCCCGATGCTGGTTTCTATCGAGCAACATGATTTCTGTCACATTTCTGAGCTGGGTGAGCCTGAAGGCTAGCGCTGAGCCAATTCTACCACTGCCAACAACGCCCACTCTTATCGGGGGTAGTTCAGGCGGATCGCCCCCGTGAAAGTGGGCGCTATTTTCGATAACGTGCTGAATGATTTTAAGTAATTGTTCAGCAGTATGCTGGTAGCGTGGGATGATGCAGCAGAGCTCAAGCATCGAATAAGCATTGAGCCAGAAGGCCGAAAGGATTTTTTTACTTTTTGAGGGCATGTCATCAAATACGGTACCGAGCATCGCAGTCAACTCAGGCACCAACGGAGTATAGGCATCTCGTTGATGCGCATCAGCCATATCAATGAATAAAATCCCAGCCAGCGGATACTTTTTAAAGGGGGCTTTTGATGCAAAATTAAGATCACTTGCAAACAAGTTGCCAGTATCCTTCTCCACTGCAATCCAATCGTTGGCGAGTATTTGAACCCCGTTTTGTTTTGCCAAAAGTGCTGCGATGGTTGACTTTCCAACCCCTGATTTCCCCGCTAAGGCGTATACACGTCCGTTTATTTGGAGTAAACAGGCGTGCATAAAACCAAGTTTTGCACTGGTGTGCATGAGTGAAAGTTTAATGCGTGCCTGCTTCTTTAGCTCATCATCACCAAGTTGGCCCGCTGAGTTCATATCAATAGCTACGTTTTGGAGGCTATCGAGGCCACTGGTAAAGACAAGAGAGTTCTTCATGGCTGACTATTCTTTGAAAAATCCTTAAGCGCTGCGAGGAGGGCTTCGTTCTCTTTGCTGCTGCCAATCGTAATACGCAGGTGTTGAGGAAGGCCGTATTCTTTTATTGGTCGGACAATAATACCTCTGCTCAGCAAAAATTGTTTACATGCCTCAGGATCCGAAAACTGTACCGCTACAAAGTTTGCGCTGCTGGTGATGAATTCGTACCCCATGTGAGTAAGGCCTTGCTCAAGTTGCTGCTTTCCTTCTTGGTTGGCCCTAAAAGAGTCTTTCACAAAAGCCTGATCACTCAAGGCTGCCTCCGCTGCGGCGAGCGCAACACCGCTCACATTAAAGGGTTGCCTGACGCGGTTTAAGAGTTCTGTTATTTTTGATGACGCAATAGCATACCCAACTCTCAAGCCTGCAAGACCATATATTTTCGAGAAGGTTCGTACAACAACCAGGTTGGGGTGCTGTTCAACCCAGCGAAGACTATCAGAAGCTTGATTTTTTGGCAGATATTCGTAGTAGGCTTCGTCAAGTACAATAACAATATTTGAGGGCACCGTCTCAATAAATAAGCGTAGCTGTTGGTTGGTGAGTAGGGTGCCGGTTGGGTTATTGGGGTTTGCAATCCAAATCACACGAGTTTTTTCTGTAATGGCATTCTTCATTTCGTCTAGATCGTGGGTGTAGGTGGGGGTGTCTTTTGTAAAGACATTTTTTGCACCGGTCATTTGGGTTGCAAGCCGATATACTATGAACCCATACTCAGATGAGATGGCTTCCGAATCAGCATCTAGAAAGGCACGTGCAACCAGATCGAGTACATCATTTGAGCCATTCCCTATCGTAATTTGATTTTGTTCAACGCCATAGAACTGCGCAAGAGCTTCGGTGAGCCGACCCTGATCAGGATAGCGGTTCAAGGTGGCGGCCGCATGATTGATTGCGCTTTGAATCACGGGGCTGCAGCCGCGGGGATTTTCGTTAGAGGCAAGCTTAATGATGTCACGAGGGTCATGATCGTACAGCTCGGCTAATTTTTCGAAAGACATCCCTGGCACATAGGGCTGCATTGGTTGAATATGCTCGGCTGGCTGAAGCTCATTGGTCATGTGTTTCATCCCATGTGTTTGTTGTGTGAAGTAGCTGCTCATGCAGTTCGTTGAATACTTTGAGGACATTGCTGCGAGTATGTTTTGCATACGGGTTGCCGTTTTCAATAGTATGCAGTAGATCCTCAGTGTGGAAGCCACTAAAGGCAACTAGATCGGTTATCATTTTGTATGAGGGGGTGGTGATTGCATGCGGCGTTATATTAAGATTCGCTAAGCCCTTGGCAATAAAAAAGGTCAGAGCATGAATATCAGCCATCAGTTTGTCGTGTGCAGCAACAGACATCTTGGTGATTGTAAGCCCCATCTCGTTTTTGCAAAACGAAAGTACTTTTTCGGCGAGCGTGCCCTTGCTCTTGCACAAAATAAGCGAATAATTGCTCGGGTTAGACTTATCGAAGGTTTGGGGGCCAAACAAGGGGTGGGTCACCAGTATGTTTTTGTGCTTTGGAAGATATTCTTCGAGCAATCTCAAAGGCACTGTTTTGACAGAACAGATATCAACTATCAGCTGTGTGGGCCGAATGTGCCGCTTTATTGTATGCAGCACTGTTCTATATGAAGAAAGAGGGATCGCTAAAAAAATAATATCTGATTGGGTAATACAGTCCTCGATACTCACGCGCTGATGAGGGCTAGGATGATCCGAAGCGTGAGGGTCGTGTATGAGTACGCTGCACGTATCGGGGACTTGTTCAGTAATGAACTTCCCGAAATTGCCAAAACCAATAATGCCGATTGTTAAGCTCATAATATAAAACAATTCATCTACACCACTATAGTAGCACGGTTGCAAGGGGTCGTCATCTAATTAATCTCGAGGGTTTTCTCGACTTTTTCGAGGATCATTTGTGGCGTTGAGCTTGCCTTCACAATATAATCACTGACGTTTAAGTGCCAGAGGGTGCGTGGGGCTTCGTCGCGGCTAATGTTGGTGAGTACAATGACCGGTATATCCTTCCCCCAGTCGGTAGCCCTCAGATCACGCAGCATCTCATCGCCGCTCATCAGTGGCATGCGGATGTCAAGCAAGACAATATCAGGCTTTTCTCGCTCAATAACCTCTAAGCCCTCAAGACCATTCACGGCAGTCGTTACCTCGAAATTGGAATGTTCAAATTTGAGTTTGTACATATCCAGAATGGCGTAATCGTCTTCAACAATGGTTATTTTTTTCATATCTTCTCTTATAAAAATAAGCCAGCATTATACCTCATGGTATGCGCTGACTCGCAATTAATAAATGTTCTAATAACTACCATGAACTATACCCCTAGCACTAAGGATACGTCAAGCAACTGGCTTGACAGATGTGTGCTAAGCGTATACATTTAACAGTAGTTACACGAAACATTTACAATAAAGATGCGAGCAGCATTATCGATTAATAGTAGTTGCTCAGCATCTTTTTTAATAGAAACAGGAGAAATAATGATTATAAAAGTTGCATCAGGTATTGGCTCGGGTCCTACCAAGCTTTCGGCCTTTGATTCTGCATTGAACCACGCTGGCGTAGCAAATTATAACCTAATACGTCTTAGCTCAGTTATACCGCCAGAAACAGAGATAGAACCCCAAGAAACCGCTTTGAAAGATTTGCCCGGAGAATGGGGCGATAAGCTTTATGTTGTTATGGCTGAACAACGCGAAAGCACGCCAAATCGTGAAGCATGGGCTGGCATAGGTTGGGTTCAAGACAAAAAGACAGGAAAAGGCTTGTTTGTTGAACATGAGGGTGAAAGTGAAAAGACGGTTCGCGAAGATATTCGAGATAGCTTGAATGCACTTATGGCAACTCGTAACGTGGACTTCGGTCCTATTGAAATGAAGGTGGTGGGTGCAATGTGCCACCGCGACCCAATCTGCGCTATGGTGGTTGCTGTATACCAAGTCAGTGACTGGCAAAACGTAGCGAAGCAGTAACTTCCACTAAATTAAGAGAACATGCGAGTTTGCGTAGCCAAAAACCAAACCATTTCTAAGAGGATCTAGTTGGTTCATCTTTGTCAGCGATATTGTTAGCAACCTCGGTACTATTACTAGTCAATAATTTAAACCATTCGTAACCGGTGTATGCCACGCCCGCTACTAAAGCCAGATTAGGTAGACTGGTTAGATTCTCGATACCCTGTATTAATGGTACAGAATCTGCATTTTGTGTGCCTTTTGCAATTACTGCTGAAGCGCCTATGACTCCTGCCCAGAATCCGGCAATGGCACGTGCCCCACGTTTTATAACGTTTGTTTCAGCCTCTTCAGGGCTATTTGGGTTTCGAACTTTGTGCCTAAGAAAAGCAAGACTAGTGCCTAAAAACAACGCAGCGTTCCCGTCCGATTTATAGTTATCGTTCATGTGTTCTTCACGAGATCCTGCTAATAGCGAAGCTGTTTTTACCGCTGTAGGGTATCGTCCAAGTCCCCAACGAGTTACTCCACCATAAGCTCTCTGTTGCCAGTATGAGAACCCATAGGTTGCTGCGGCGGCAGATGAACCGATCACAATAACATCTAAGACAGGGTTACCCGACAGATTTAGGGGAGTAACTTCATGTATAAAGGTGGTGCCAGCTAAAACTACAGCTGCCTCATTCCCTATAGTTAACTCTGAAGTCATAGCCGCAGCTACCGCTAATGGTTTAGCTATACGACCGGCTCCTCTTTCGCCTTGAGTGTCCAATCTGGCTGCATCAGAAACTAATCTGTGGAATGGACTTACTTCTTCGCGCATAACTCTAAAAGCTTCGGGCAAGCTGTTCGGATTAGAGACGACAACATCGTTTACGGTTTGTGCAGCCGAAGCCGCTAATTCGATCATGGGTTATACTATAACAAAAAACAGATATTAAGTCAATAGCTCCGTAATGTCTCAATAGCTTTGCAACAAAAACGGTAGGCATCCTACACTGTAAGAGTCAAACTAACAGAAAGGAGTGCCTACCATGGCATATTCTACCAATCCACACATACAAAATGTAAGACGTACAGGTGTTAACCTTGTACTGGTATCTGGGTGGAGTGCAGCTTCAGCTGCACGACACCTGGGCGTTCACCGCTCAACCATTGGTCGGTGGCTGAAGCTGCCAGGAGCAAAAGACCAACGAGTAACACTGGTCACTCGTTCATCCAGGCCACATTTTCATCCTCACCAGCTCACTCAAGCAGTGGCGGAAAGAATTAAAGAGCTCAGACACCAATACAAGCGCTGTGCTGGTTACCTTCATGCTCTACTGGCTCGAGAAGGTATTCATGTTAGCTTGGCCAGTGTCGGACGAGTGTTAGCTCGGCTGAAGCTGTCTTCTAGTTGGTACGGCCAACCAGGCAAACTACGACGTACAAGGATGCCGAGACCCAAAGTAGCTGCCCCAGGTAGCTTCTTGCAGCTGGACACCATTCACTTCGCTGACTGGAAAACGAAACAGCGCTACTTTGTCTACACCATCATAGACCTCAAGAGTCGCTGGACCTACGCTGCCTACAGCTCACACATCTCAGCGACCGAAAGCCAGCTGTTTGTTAAACAGGCACAAAGGGCTGCGCCCTTTGTTTTTAAGCTCATCCAAACAGACAACGGCCAAGAGTTTAGCTCGGTTTTTGAGCAGGAGCTTAACAAAGTGAGCATTACCCAACGGAGAATCCGACTGGGTCGTAAGAATGACAATGCTCACATTGAACGATTCAACCGAACTCTTCAAGATGAATGCTTGGGTCGCTGGCCTGCTCCGCAGTCCATCTCCCCAAAACTTAAGAGATATCTTGAGTTTTACAACAACTCTAGGCTACACTCAGGTTTGCAGTATCGGACACCTGCTGAAATGTTGCGAAGGTTTTGAGTTAGTACGTAGTAACTTGACAAAAGTCTTAATTTTTGCTAAAATTGACTAAGTTTCGAATATATTTACAAATAAGCTCTAGCATAATACTCAGTAAGGGTGTGTGCGGAGCTTTTTTATTAGGATAAGTTATGTCAGAGTTAGTTTCCCCAGGTGATTTAGACAGAAGGCAAGAGGATAATCGTGCCTTTTTGGCATACCAAGAAGTGCTTGCACCAACTAACGCAATCTCGCCACAAGATTTGGGCTTAGGATCGGAAGAGTATTTTAGAGCACTTGCAGACCCTGAAGTTGTCTCCACTCATGTTGGCGATAGGTTTGGGGGGGTATGGCCAATCCCGCACCTTTCACCAGTTAGCACTTATGATTGGCTTAATACAGACCATTATGATGGTAGATTCCCTGAGGCGGCGTCCAAAGGGGCTATTAAACACCTGCTTAATCTTGGCAATCTTCAGCCAGGCCCAGAAGTTCGGGAAGCTCTACACGATTTAGCAGACGCAGAGGGCGTGTTGGTTTTCGATTATCCAGAACGTGATGAAGAAGCCGTAGATAGAGTTAGTCAGATTTTAGATCAGGAAGGCATTGAACACGAAGGTTTCGAAGAAATTGGCACGCAAACTTACTATGCAGGTAAAGTTACGCTCAAGCGTGTTGGCTACGATGAAGATAAGCCAATAATGGGTCTTCACGAGGCATTCAAAGCCATGCTAGCTGATGGTACAATCAGCTCAGAACAATTATTTGACGGCGCCTCTTATCAAGATAGAATTACCGTCCCTGTAGACGTTGAGCGCATGAGAGAACTTTACGAGCGCGCTTTCGTAGTTCTTAATGACCACCCGTGCAGACAAGGCATTGACGACCAAGAATTCAGGAGGTTAATGGCAGAAGATGACGAGGTTGCAAAGCTTGTATGTAGCGTTCCAGTTGAAGATCCAAATACCGGTGAGTCTGTAGCAAGACCGGCCACTGTATGTCTGCTTGGAGAAGACCTTGATAAGTATCCATGGTTACGTACTGAATTTTTTGAGCGAGAGATTCCTGAAGAATATGCATCACGACAGATTATATACTTCCCCGCTATAGCTACTGACCCAGCACACCAAGGTGAAAGTAAAACGGCTGATGTTGTAAATCTGATTGCACAGATGGTTGAATACGGTAACAATGAAATTGTAGTAGCATTTGATTGCTGTGATTTTAATAAAGATGTGTTTCCGCTTGCTGCAGTACTCGAGGATCTAATTAACTCAACACCAGAAGCTAACATAAAGTTTGAGGTAATTGGCATGCAAAGGTATATGGCTGTTAAGCTCAAGCCTTCGGCAAAGGCCCGCGCCAGTGCCTCTTTGTCTTCACTGGCTTTATTAGACTAAATTACCTACACTATAAGCAAGAGCATTATGAATCTTGCTAATAGTACACTACTCTTGACTTCCGTTATAGCGCTGATGCTTGCTGGTTTAGTATATATAAGCAATCCAAAAAGAGATTTAAATCGTTCACTAGCATTATTTGTGATAGGCATATTTTTGTGGTTGCTAACAAATCTTCTAACAAACATTTCAAAGGATCCTGGCGCGTCACTATTATTTGCGAGGTTAACGCTAATAGGGCCTGTACTGATGGGGTTCTTTTTTCTGGTTTTCACCGAGATTTTTGCTAAAGGCAAGAATTACTCCACGAAACAACTAATTAAAATTTCAGTTTTCCCAATACTACTGATGATGACGATGCCTACAAGGTTAAATATTGTTAGCATCGAAGCATACGGTCGTAACACAGTTGCGGGTCCAATATATACGGCACTAATTATTTTTCTAGTTATTTATTTTGGAATCGGTTTTGCAAAGCTCGTTAGAGCATATCGTCATACAAATCAACGTATGAGAAAACAGCAGATAAAATATATCTTCATTGGTATAGCATGTGGGTTTGTGCCAGGGGTGGTTCTAAATGGTGTCATGCCAGCCCTTGGTTATAACAGTGCCGTATTTTATGGACCAAATGCGATTATTTTCACAGCTATTTTTATGACCATTGCTATAGCAAGGCACAGGTTTCTTGATATTCGTCTTGTGGTAGCTCGTGCCCTTGCATATATATTTTCGATAGCGTTCATAGGTGTAATGTATACGGCAGTTATTTTCACAATAGGAACACTCTTCATTAATCTATCAAACATAACTAATACCCAACGCTTCTTTTTGTCGGCACTCGCGTTACTTATTGCGGTGACTTACGCGCCTATTATCAAATTCTTCGATAAATATAGCAGCAAGATATTCTTTAGGGATGCGTATGATACACAAGAAGTACTAGATGATATTGGTAAGATTATTGTTGGTAACATTGATCTGCATAAAATTGAAAAAACCTCACTGACTGTTTTAAATGAAGCTTTAAAAACTATCTACATGGGCTTCGTTTTTAAAGGTGAAGCTGGCTTGATAGCACAAGATTTTATCGGTGAGGCTCCGCGACTGGATCAGTCGGCTCTTCAAAAAGCACTAACCAACGTTGGCCGCAAAGAGGTTGTGTATGATGAGCTAGAACAGTCAACCGGCGAGAAAGC
Organism: uncultured Candidatus Saccharibacteria bacterium; assembly: GCA_964621845.1. Taxonomy (GTDB): domain Bacteria; phylum Patescibacteriota; class Saccharimonadia; order Saccharimonadales; family UBA7683; genus CAYRKQ01. The sequence continues at coordinate 10,803 of CAZUOL010000016.1, forward strand.
CCAGCTACTTAGAAAAAACGATATCAGCTTGGTGATGCCGCTTATCACCAAAAATGAAACCATAGGCTACCTTGTTTCAGGTCCAAAAAAGAGTGGCAATATCTTTACTCAGCAAGATAGAGGTATGCTCAACATTGCCGCTAACGAGCTTGCTGTTGCCCTGCAAAACGCCCAACGCTTTGAAGAAATCCAAGCCTTTAACCTCACGCTGCAGGCGAAAGTTGATGAAGCAACGAAAGAGCTTAAGAAAACCAACAAGAAGCTACTTGAACTCGATGAAGCCAAAGATGAGTTCATCAGCATGGCTTCTCACCAGCTGAGAACACCGCTCACTTCGATTAAGGGGTACCTTTCTATGTTGATGGAAGGTGATTTAGGCAAAGTAACGAAACAACAAGATCAAGCCTTGAAGGAGGCCTTTACGAGTTCACAGCGAATGGTGTTCTTGATCTCTGACTTTCTTAACGTTTCACGCATTAAAACAGGTAAGTTTGTCATTGAGCCTAAAGAGGTGAATCTCGCTGAAATGGTAAGTCAAGAGCTGCTGCAGCTTCGTGAAATGGCGGAAGCAAAACAGCTCAAAATGGTGTATGATGCGCCGGCCAACTTCCCAATGGTGCTTCTTGATGAAAATAAAATGCATCAGGTTATGATGAATATGATGGATAACGCCATCTACTACACGCCAAATGGGGGCACCATTACCGTGCAACTCTATATTGATGGTAAGGACGTTGTATTTAAGGTGATTGATACTGGTATCGGTGTGCCAAAGGCGGAGCAGCATAAGCTCTTTACCAAGTTCTTCCGTGCGGGCAATGCTCGTAAAACGCGGCCTGATGGCACCGGTCTTGGCTTATTTATGGCCCAAAAGGTAGTGGTGGCACAGGGCGGCTCAATCATCTTTGAAAGCGAAGAAGGCAAGGGCTCGACTTTTGGCTTCCGCTTTGCGCTTGCCGCAATTAGTGTTTGAGAACCAGAATCACTTTAAAAATTCTCTCAACTAGTGTAGATTCTTTATATGAACAGTATTGCGTATCTCGGAATACCAGGCTCCTTTACTCACACAGCTGCAAAACAGTTGTTTGATGGCGATGAATTAATTGGCAAAAAAAGTTTCTTAGAAATATTTACATCAGTTACGGATGGCGAAGCACAGCACGGGGTTATCCCTATTGAAAATACGCTTGCAGGTTCAATTTATGAAAACTACGACCTACTAGACGAGTGCAATCTTTTCATAACGGGTGAAACCTACGTAAAAATTGATCACTGCTTGCTCGTACCAAAAGATAGTCTCGCTGCCAAAACTGGCGATATTTCAAAAATCAAGAGAGTGTATTCTCACCCAAAGGCGCTCGAGCAGTGCTCAGTGTTTCTGAATCAATACCCAAAAATGGAACGAATGGCCTATAGTGATTCAGCCACGGCGGCTAAGTATGTAGCGGGTTTTCAGGCTGACTCAATCGCCTCCATTTCAGCTCGTGTGAACGCTAAGACCTACGGCCTCAAGCTTCTAAAGGCCGACATACAAGATGACGGTATAAACTACACGAGGTTCTTGGTCATATCGAGGGAGGCCACCAAGCCTCGCTCTCTCAAATATAAATGCACAATAGACATACGGTTGAAGCACGTTGCCGGCAGCTTGAGTAGTGTGTTTTCATATCTTTCTAACAACAACTGCAACGTGATGAAGATAGAATCACGTCCCATACATGATCATCCGTTTGAGTACACCTTTTATATAGACTTTTCTTATGATAATACCAATGCGGATATCACTAACGTGATAGAAGGTATCCGGCCTCTTGCACAACAGCTCAAGCTTCTCGGCGTGTATACAGACGGACGAGCCGAGGTCAAATAGTTGCTATACATAGAAATACATGATATTAATGTAAGTTAGAAATCAACTAATCGGTTTAAAGTGATGGGCACACGGGGAGGTGTAACGATATGGCTGAAGGCAACATAGGTGAAACCATCATAGATGAAGCTCAGATAGCAGAGTTTACAACAAGAGGCATAGCAGAAATATATCCGTCGCCTGAGGCACTCGCCGCCGAGCTGAGCTCAGGAAGACAGCTACACGCTTATATGGGGATTGACCCGACTGCACCAGACATGCACGTGGGGCACGTCAGTCAGCTACGTAAGCTCAGATCTTTGCAGGCAATGGGGCATCGCATTACTTTGTTAATAGGTGACTTTACGGCGATGATCGGTGATCCAACTGATCGTTCCGCTCAAAGAGTGAAGCTTTCAAGGGATCAGGTATTAGAAAACGCGGAGGGTTATAAGGAGCAAGCCGGAAAAATTATAGATTTTGATGACGCTACAAACCCAGCGGGCCTACGATATAACAGCGAGTGGCTTGGTAAAATGGATTTTGCAGATGTGCTTGAGTTAGCGAGTGAGTTTACCGTTCAGCAAATGCTTGCCAGAAAAAGCTTTAGAGATCGCATAGATGCCGAAAGACCAGTTGGACTTCATGAATTTCTTTACCCCATTATGCAAGGGTGGGACAGTGTTGCGCTAGATGTTGACATAGAGCTTGGTGGATCAGACCAGATATTTAATATGTTAGTTGGTACAGAGCTTTTGAAAAGGCATAGAGGAAAGCAGAAATTTACTGTAGCTGGTCAACTTTTGGCTGATCCATCTGGCAAAAAGATAGGTAAGACAGAAGGTAATATGGTGACTATTAATGATGCACCAACGGTCATGTTCTCTAAGGTTATGAGGTGGGGGGATGCTATTGCACCTCACGCACTAGAGTTGTGCACTACATGCAGTATGGAAGAAGTTCATGAAATAGATAGAGCAGTAGAAGCTGGGGAGATGACTGGTCTCGCCGCCAAAACCTACTTAGCTCGTACGTTCGTCGAAGAGCTTCATGGTTCTGAAGCTGCAGTATCCGCAGAAGCCGCCTATCAGGCAATCGCTGCGAGCGGTAATGAAACGCCACCCGTTGAAAACATGACAAAATGCGTTACCAGTGATTCAGAGGACATCGTAAGTGTGTTAGTAAGGTCCGGCTTTGCATCATCGAAGTCGGCAGCTCGCAGACTTATTGAGGGAGGTGCAGTACGCGTAAATGGTGACACAGTTGGCATAGACTGGACGACATCTGCTTCGCCAGAGGGGTCAACGAGCGTATTGCAGGTTGGCAAGCGTACTCCTGAAAGCTACCGATTGCTCGTGAGCGACGCAGAATAAGTGTGTAAAAGATATGGCAGAAAATGATCAACTAGTTTTAGGCGAAGCTACCAGAGCTGTAGACAACGACTGGGAGGTGAGGCAAGGCGAGGTGCTGAAGGCTACCTCGGCCAGGGCTGACTTTTATACCACCGATGAAGCCGATGAAATTCAGGTTACAGTAGGCGATGCTACCTATGGCGTACTTAAGGTCTGGGCACATCACGTTCTGCCGAGCTTAGACAACCCTTCTTTGGATACTATGGAGGCGAATAAGAAGTGGTTTGAAGAGCATAAAGATAGACCACTCAGCCTATTTGAAAGCTTAGAACAATGGCGAGCCTTTTCGCAGGTCGGCGACCGCAGGTTGCAACTACTGTTTCAGCAGCGAGAGCTGCCAGAAGATGGTGACTCAAAGGTGATTGAGCTGTACAACCGTATGCAGGTGGCGTTTATGATTGCTGCCCCGTTTTATAATATTGAAGCTTTGGTTGACGACCCCAGAGAGGATAGGTCTGGTAATCCAATAGACGCTTCGGAGGTTCATTCTGGAGGCGGTAAATTAGACGTCGTGGGACTTGTTTTACCGGCTGCTTTTCGGGACTATGTTTTTACAAAACAGCTCGACTGGGGTGATGCAAGTTGGGAAAAGATATCATCAGCGGTGAACGATATGCGAGTCGAGTTCTTTGACGGCCAAGATACGATGCGAGCTCGGCAATATACCTTACTTGAGCAAATAGCAAAATTGGCTGGCACAAGTGCGGAAAACATCTTATTCGCCGCCAATGCCCTGGAGTTTATACCGACAGATGTTGGTGGCAAAACAGAAAGTTTCACCCAGGAAGAGGCAGTGCTTTGCATCGAGCAGCTTTTTAGAACTGACATTGGCGATGAGATTTCGACTAAGTCAGTTGCGAAAAACACGAATGCCTTAATTAGATTCCATAACTGGCTCCCGGCAATCAAATCGCCTGAAAACTTTTCCGGTAAGATGTGGAGCTACGATGCGGTGTGCGATACCGCTGCACAGCTCCTTGATCTAGTGGCGGCTTCTCCCGAGGCCTTTTTGAAAAAGGAGACGGCGGAAATTTTTGTAGACGAAATTTTACCCCAGCTGCAAAATTTAGACGCAACATCAGCCAAAGGTCGGTTTATGCTGCAAATACTGCAGGACGGTGGGCTGAGGGATGATCTAGCACAGAAAATTATAGAAAATACACCGTATTTTACAGACGAAGTACTGACCGCACTCAGAGGCATTGCAGATGATGAAGCGGTTCTTGATATTACCGCCATTCACCCGACATATCTGGTAGGGGGGAAAGCTGAAGGGTTAAGGCTTGCCGCGGGCGTTTTTGGATCAGAACGAATTGTGGATGGTGCGGTTGTGAGTGGTGAGTTTGTGAGCAACTGGGTACAGGGGATACCCGGTGCATCTGATCTGCTGCACATAATAGGCAGCAATGTACCAATTGAAGAAAAGCTGCAAGCTGCTGAACAGGTCAGCGAGCTTATAGCAACAGCTTGTGTGCCAACAAGATTAATCGAAACAATGATCAGTGGTTTTCCTGGTCAAGATAGCATCGTTCTTCGGTCATCTTCTTTCGACGAAGATGTCGACATAATCGGGCCGGCTCCAGGGGTATATGAGAGTATTACCAATGTGCCTACAGGTGATAAACAAGAGGTAGAGGCGGCGTTCAAAGCCGTTGTTGCCTCGTTCTTCTCGGATAAAGCAATAAGCTACAGAGAGCTTAAAGGCTTGCGACACAAACCGTTGTTTGCAGTCCTCATCCAGCCCTACATTGATAATGTTGGTGGATCAGCATTCCTGCACAATGATGAAATTACAATAAGCACTGCACAAAGACCGAGCCAACTGAACGAAGCACATCACCATCATGTGGTAGAAGAGCTTTCGATAGGGGAGAATAATGGGGTAATATCCAGCTATCTTAGTGCCTCTCAACTTGAAGAGTTAACGTTTATTATGAAAAAAGCCCGAGAGTTGTTTGGTCCGATTGATGTGGAGTTTGTTGTCGATCCGCTGGAGCAAAAGATCCGCATACTGCAGATGCGTTCACTAGAGCGGCCTGTGAAGGATAACGTTATCCATACAGATAGAGATCCTGAGGTTGTGAGCATAGTGAATATCAACGACCTACCCGAACTCAGCGATTTTACAGAACAACACGCCGTACAGCTCTCTATTGATAAATCAATTGATCTCGATAAGTTTCAGGGGCCATTCTTTAGGTGGATCGTCGCCAACAATGGGAAGCTACATTCGCTCAGGTTGGGTAGGCGAGTCCCTGCGACCTGTCACTTCGCGAATATTGTTGAAAGTTTCGGTATAGCTATAGAGTTTGACGAATAATGAATGATTCGCTACCCAAAAAAGATAGTAAGGGTGGTTCTGGTACTGGCAAAAAAGGGGTATATGGTTACAGCATCGTTACCGATCCCGGGCTTGTAAAACGTGTAAATGAAGACGGCGTTGGCTTTACCGATGAGTTTCATTCAGCACGGTTTATCGTTGCCGATGGCCATTGGGGTGATGATGCGGCTCGGGCAGTATTAGAGCACTGGCTTGCGGTTGAAAAGTTCCCCCGCTCCAGAGACGAGGCAATTGTACAGACAAAATTAGTAGAGGATGCTCTGTATAAAAAGTGGGGCAGCCTGAATATGGATGCTTCAAAAGACTTTACTCCAGAGGCTGCCTTTGTTGCTGCCGACCTATTTGATGATGGCGAACTCAGACTTGCTTCTTACGGGGATTGCAGAGCTATGGTGGTGAGAGGTGGGGATATTATATTTTCTCTAGAACAAAACAGTACGTGGTTGGGGGTGTTTTCGTCGTTAGGTCTGAGGGGGCGTTCTTCGGTAGAGGATACGGTTCAATATAGTCGGATGAAGCTTAGGCAAGGTGACACATTGCTACTCTTTAGTGATGGCATAGATGAGTGTATATATGGAAAGCCGACAATATCAATGGAGGATTTGGCGTGGCACACCGCATGTTCAAAGTCATTAGCAAATTTAAAAAAGCGCATTTTAGATATCGTTATTGAGAAGGGTGCAGAAGATAACTATAGTTTAGTATTGGTGAAACACCTCTAGATAACAATTGAATTTATCAAACGGCAGCCTCACAATGGTCTTATGGCCAAAAATGTGAAAGATTTTCGGTTTGGGATTGATAGCTCGGCTCATGGGCTTGACTTAAATGCTCTATTGATTCGTCACGCGAGCAGTACGTTCTTCATGCGGCTTGAAAACGATGCGAAGCACCTGGAGCTGAATGCTGGTGATATTTTGCAGGTTGATCGATCGCTGACACCAAGGCCGAATGATATTGTTATTGCCATTGAAAACGGCGAACCAGACATCAAAGTGGTGCGTTGGCAGGAGCGGTTGGCGCATCAGGAATGCTGGGGAGTTGTAGAGCATGTAATCAGGAGCCTCAGGCCGTGATTGCGCTGGTTGACTGCAATAACTTTTTCGCTAGTTGTGAGCGGCTCTTTCGGCCTGAGCTGGCTAACAAGCCCGTGGCAGTGCTTTCTAATAACGATGGCTGTATTGTGGCTCGCAGCAACGAGGTGAAAGCGTTGGGTATCCCGATGGGCGCACCACATTTTCAAGTGCGTGACATTTTAGAAAAAAACAAGGTGACCTTATTTTCGAGCAACTTTGCGCTGTATAGCAATATTTCACAGCGAATACTAGAAGAGCTTCGCGCTTTTTCACCTCGACTCGAGGTATATTCAATTGACGAGGCTTTTATGGATCTATCTCAACTGCCCATACAGCATTATGACGAATGGGGGACTATGCTTAAAAAACGGGTTCAAAAACACATTGGTATACCGGTATCGGTTGGTATTGCCCCTACTAAAACGCTTGCAAAGCTCGCGAGTGATTGGTCAAAAAGGCATGAGGGGGTGTGTCTGCTTAACCCAAAACTATCTTCAAAAACATATCAAGAAGTCCTGAAAAGTTCAGACGTTTCAGATATCTGGGGAATCGGACGGGTACTGAGTAGAAAAATACATGCCGCAGGCATTCATAGCGCATGGCAGCTGAGCCAAACAAGCGAACATTGGCTCCACGATATGATGGGTGTAAACGGCCTTCGTTTGCACAAGGAGCTTAACGGTGTACCTGTACATACGTTTGAAGACGAAAAAAAACCGCAAAAGAGTATTCTTGCTTCGCGTTCTTTTGGGCATCATGTTCGTTCACAGTATGAGTTGGAGAGTGCGGTGGCTTCGTTTGCAGCACAAGCCGCTGCTCGGTTGCGAAAGTTCAGCCAAACAGCAGAACTATTCGGTGTTTTTTTACGCTATAAAAATGAAGAGGGCCAGAACAGTTATTTGAACGGTGCGGTAAGGATGATGCCGTGCTCAAACGACACTGCTGAACTGACCTCGACAGCACTGAACATTTTAAACACTCTGTATTTACCAGAAGTTGTGTATAAAAAAGCCGGTGTCTATGCATATAATTTATCGCCAGCTCGGCGTGAGCAACAGGCATTATTCGACAAAAAAACAGAAGATGAACGCGCCAAACAAAAACGATTGATGAGGAGCATTGATGCAATTAATGCACGCTTTGGCGCATCAAAAATACAGCTTGCCACAATTGATCCGAAGTATCGTGCCTGGCCAGGAAAAAAGAATCTTATGAGCCCCACCTATACCACAAGTTGGTCTGAGCTCCCACGAGTCTCTGCCTAGTATACCGAGGAAGCAAGGAATATGTATCGTGCGATTGCTACTTGGAAATTTTCATCTGTTATGCTATAGTTTCTTAGTCTTCAAGGTCCCATCGTCTAGTGGTTAGGACACCAGGTTTTCATCCTGGCAACCGGAGTTCGATTCTCCGTGGGATCACCAAATGTAGATTATCGGTGGCGAGAAGATTGAAGACCGGATGCACCCCTGTAAAAAGGGGTGTTTTTCGGTTTCGGAAAGTTAAATCTTCATAGGTTGGCAAAGTCTTGAACAGTAGTCCAAAAAGCTGGGCTTTTTTGATGTCGCTCCCCTGTTGGGCAATAGCCTGACCAATGTTTTCGGAAAACTTCCTGATTCTTTCTAACACTTTATCTATATCCATGGGTTTCTTGCTCTCCATATTCGTCCTTTCCAGCGCTAAACGCTTAATTTGTATATCTATATCCTCCAGCTCCTCGTTAACGTATTTCTGGGCTGATGGGGCGATGGTTGCAAAGCTTCTGGCGAGTTCTCTGGCTTTGGCTTCAAGCGTGGTAATCTGTCCGTTCAGTGCTGCCGTTTGAGCCTCGTAAGTAGCGATGTGCTGCTCGTACTTCTCTTGAACAATGGCAAATACCTTATCGATACGTTCTTCAGAGAAGGTCATGCCATCAATGAAGCTGTATATTTTAGTTTCCAAATCTTCTTTACTGACTCTGAATTTATGGCCGCGTTTGTCACAGTGGTAGTACGAGTAGTATTTTCCAGTTTTACCGCGTGAGGTACTGCCGGATAGCGGTTTGTTGCACTGCGGACACATCACGTAGTGCTTAAAAGCAAAGTCGTTGTTGCGTGTACCTTGCGGGGTGGCGTTTCTGGTAGCGACATTGTCAGTAATGGCGATTTTGTTGCCGGGCATTTCAATAATAGTGCGCTTACCTTTGTTGGCTCGGTTAAACAGCTCAACTGATACGAGTCCGTCAAACATAGCCTTAACTGGCTGGTACTTTGTCCACTTTTCAACAATAATGCCGGTATAGATGGGGTTTCTGACGATTCTCCAGACTCTCTTATCATCTAGCAGTACACCCTCGGTCTTGCCAACAACACGGCTACGGTCTGTTTTAGAACGGCGGTACTGCGTCCGTCCACGGTAGCCCATGTCGTTTAGTTTGCCGGCTATTTCCTTATCGGTAAATTGTCGGCTGGCTCTGAGTTCAAATAGCTTAATAATAAACTTAGACTCTTCAGGGTGGGGCTTTAGTATCGTTCGCTTGCCGTGCTGGGTCTCCACCTTCTCGCTCATAAACCCATAGGGCGGTCTACGCATGTAGTAGCCCATTTGGGTGTAGCGGATTTCGGCACCAATCACCCGGCTTAAAATGTCTCTAACTTCATCTTTAGAGCGTTCGGCTTCCAGCATTTCTGATTTACGGCTCGGTGAGTAGGTGCTCCATTTGTAGCTATGCCCAAGATGCTCCAGTGTGTTGACTTGCTCCTGGCTAATCACGCCGTAGGTATCTATTAGGGTAATGCCGCAGCTGTCCAGCTGAGTTTTGAGCAGGTCATACGATAGTGACCCGCCACGGGTGAAACGATCTATCGACTTAATAATAAACAAATCTACGTTGTTTTCCTTGTTCTTACAGTAATCTATGGCTTCCTGCATCGGCTGCTGTTCTTTGCTGGCTGATTCCATAAAAACAAAGAACTTCTTGATAGTAATACCTTTATTCTGCGCAAACCGTTCAATCTGCTCTTTTTGAGCTTCGGGCGAGTCACCGTCACGACCCTGTTTAGTGGTCGAAACGCGGATGGCGGCAACGGCATTACGGTTAGCTTGCTGCCTCATCCTGACCCTCCTCCAAGGCTATTTCCAACAGGATATCCGCCAGCAGCTCAAGACGTTCCTGTTCGACTGCATCGAGCTTGTTTTCTGCTTCGGCTAACCCTCTATTACTTGCCATAATACCCTCAGAAACTATTGATTATACCTATAGTATACTATGGATAATAGAGATAGTTCAAGTATGAAATACGGCTTTGTTAGTAAAACTGTGGATATCTCATCGTTAGGCTATCTATATACATTATTTCTATCTGTTATATTTGTAATCATTTGTTGTATAATTACCTATACTACGTATAGGGAGTAATACTGAACGTGCAACCAAAGTACCGACGACCATTAAACAACCATCAACTTGCTATCTTAAATACGCTCTATAAATTTCGCTTTGTAACCGCTAACCTACTTGCTGATAACCAAAGAGCCAATCACGTACGGGTTATCTCAAATAGACTAAAGATACTGGTAGAACAAGAATATATCGGCATGAATTATGACAGTAGCTACAGAATTAAAGGCCAGCCGGCTACTTATTATTTACTGCCTAAAGGTGTCAGATATTTACGACAGCAGTCGTACGTACAGGAATCAGCACTCAGAAGCATCTACCACGATAAACGTGCGACCCCGAGCCAGATAGCCCACAGGCTTAATGTTTTTAGAGTCTTTATTAGTCTCAAGAATACTTATCCTGGGCGCTTCAAGTTCTTTAGCAAAACCGAGCTGATGAATAAAAATTACGCCCCCAAAACCAAACCTGATGCTCAGATCATAGACACCCAGACCAACCAGCACTACTTCATGGACTACCTGGAGGATGCTGCCAGCTTCTGGACGCTTAGAAAAGCCGTGAAACGCTACATTACGTATGCAGAACTTGGCATATGGCAAAAGCATAAACCGAATCAACCTCACCCCACAATCCTATTTGTGTACGAATCAAATAAGCTGAAGAAGAAAGTAGAAAGCATAGCCACGAAAGAGCTGGATAGCAGCTACGTAGAACTAAATGTAGAGGTAGTTAAAGAAGATGATCTTACAAACCTCTTGACATAAA
>CAZUOL010000017.1:0-6807 GCA_964621845.1 uncultured Candidatus Saccharibacteria bacterium
TAATCGTAAAAATGCCTGGTTAGCAGCCACAGCCATTAACCGCCTCAAACTAAGCGAAGATACGCTCGATGCCTGGCACGATTTACTGAGAAAAATATCGACCTTTCCAGGCACTTCACGTCGGTTTGAAAAACTAGCAGATAATCTTTACACCGATTATGCCCATCACCCGTCAGAGATTGCTGCCACCATTCAGCTTGCTCGAGAGCTTAACCAAAGCATTGTTGTTGTCTATCAACCACACCAAAATATTCGCCAACACGAATTGCTTCATGAACAAGCCTACAGGGATTGTTTTGCGGGCATTAAAAAACTCTACTGGCTCCCGACCTACTTAAGCCGTGAAGACAAAGCGCTGAAAATTTTGGCTCCTGAAGAAATTTTGAAATCGGTGATGAATATTGACGGAGAAGTTGCTCGCATGAATGGTGCTCTGGCGAAAACCATAGAACAGCATCAGAAGGCCGGTGACTTAGTGATCTGTATGTCTGCCGGCGATCTTGACCCCTGGCTCCGCAGGAATATTTAACCAGCGAGACCCACACATTCTCGTTTCTATTTTTGGCAAGCAGATAGGCTTACAAAGTTGGTTGGTATGCCTTGTGCAGAGAACTTTTGTTCGTAGTAGGTCATTATTCTGTAATCGTCTGCAAGCAGGGATTCATGCAAATCAAAACTGAGCTCGTCAAACTGCCATTTATCGGTAACAAACTGCTCTAGGCTCCATAAAAATAACTCACGATTATCGGTCTTGAACTTCAACTGACCGGTTTTTTTTAAAATATTGCGATATTGTCGCAAATAATGCATATGTGTCAAACGATGTTTCGCGCTGCGTTTTTTCGGATATGGGTCTGGAAAGGTAATCCAGATTTCATCAACTGTGTTTCTGCCAAAAATCCCTTCTAGGGCGCCTATTCCATCGTCCTCTGGCCTACTTGATCCTGCACCAATTTCGATATGCTGCAACATAGGCGCTAGATGAAGGCGAAGAAAAGCAATGTTTGATACGTTTTCTTGCAAAGCTTTTTTGGCGCTGGTGTAGAGACGATCAGATTTTACATCAATCGCGATAAAGTTCACCTGAGGATAACGTCGTGCCAATTCTAAGCTAAATTGTGCATTCCCAGCCGCCAGCTCCAGCACCAACCTCCGCCCCCCTGCGCCAGGGTCCGTCCTTGGCGCAAAGTAGTGTTGTATCTTTTCAGCAACGTTTTGCGGGTCTTCGCCTCGGGCGAGCGCAAAGCAATTTTCCCAGGAATCAAAATGGGCAAACTTCCACTTTTTTCGCTTGCGCGTAATAACGAGCCCCTTGCTCGAAAGCTGTTGCATTAGCGGTTGTCCCCAGAGCCACCTAACTTGCCGCGCGCTTTTCTGCTTGCCAGTTTTTCTATATTTAACTCAGCAATCTCCTGAAAGCTCAGCCCAAGCAAATCCGCCATCAGCGCAAGATACCATAGCACGTCACCAAGCTCTTTTTTCACACCGTCAAGATCAAGCCGTGCGAGATCGCCCTTTTGATCACGGATGATTTTTTTCAGCTTTTCACTCACCTCGCCCGACTCGCCTGAAATACCGAGTGCCATATGTAGCACATCAAGCAATTGATCTCCGGTGCTCAGTAGCGTTGTCTTAGCCTTTTGCTGATATTCATCAAATGTCATTTTGCTCCTTTGTCAGTTGTGTGCCAATACAACCATTATACGTGATGTTTCCTTGGGGTGCGCCTCACCAACCCAAGATATCTCGTAGCTGATCTTGATTGAAAAATTAATTGATCGAGAAGGACCCATCGCTCAGCGGTGCCGGCTTGTAGCTATCAAGACCGTCGAGCTCTTTGAGTGATTCTTGTACAATCGCTTGCACTTGTTGCACTGTTTTTTTGTCGACCTTTGAATGTTCATCAATCAACTGTTTTTCTTGATCCAACCTTACCTGCTTTTTTACATCAGGGCGCGCTAGATCATACTTATAGTTCGGGCTACGCATATAGAGCCAGTAGCTGAAAATAACCATTACGACCGCGAGAAGTACCACCAACAAGAGTACTGCCTTCAGGCTTAAACTATTATGTGGAGCTTCATCGATTTCCGTCATTTGATCATTCTTCTGTTTTGACATCACTGTTCTTCTTTCTGAGCTAATGTAATGTATAACGAATCGAGGGAATCATTGAGCTCGTTGGAAATTTCAGCCTTCAAGTTTGCAATGTCTTTTGCAACTATGGTCCGCTTTTTTCGAGCATCCTTTAACAATGTTTCAAATCTTTGCTGGTCACCTGAGCAGTTCGGCATCTCAATGACTGCCTGTCGAGCTGCATCATATCGTTCATAGTCGGATTTAAAAGTGTTAATCTTTTTTTGGTACTGGGTGAGTGCGGTGCTCATTGGTTCAGCTCCTGCTTGCTCGTTTTCTTGCAAACGTTTCGTGAGTGTCTCAAGGTTATCGTAAATAAACTCATAGAGCTGGGTACGATTGACTCGTGTCGCAAGATCATTTTTTCGTACCGTGTTTTCAAGAAATGCTTGTGCGTCTTGACAACGATAAGCATTTGCTCCTTGCGCTTCGACTGTATGGTGCGTGGCACTCGGCAGTAAAATCACTACTGCGAGAAGCAACACTGCAACAATAAACTTTGGCCTATTCACCCTATAAGTATACCATCAGGTAACTTTGAAACGCTGCTTCTCCATGAGAATAAAGCCCTCTTTTTCAAGATCGGCAAGTACGCGCTTAAGCCTCGGATCACTGTGGAGCATTTTTAATTCAGTGATGCTACGCGGCTGTTCGAGCAATAGTGCAAGAACACTGCCGCGTAGCTGCCGCTGAGACCCCTCAAATGCTGATTGTTTTTTGTAATGATGCGAACCACGGCCTGGGTTGGGTAGTTTCTTTTTGAGATAACTGCCGTAGTCCATCAATGCCCAATACCATTCACGAGGCCGTTCTTTTTCAAGTGTTTTGTTGAGCAAGGGCAAGAGCTGGTTATCATTTACTCCTTCCTGATCCCGAAAGAAATGATGAAGGTAGACAGTACGAACATTGGTTTCGATAAAAATAAGAGGGATATTGTATGCATACACACAAATAGCTGCCGCCGTATTCGGCCCAATTCCTTTTAGAGTCACGAGAAATGTCTCTTCCCACATTCCGTTCACATTGCACAAAGATTGTGCGGCTTGGTGCAAATAGAGAGCCCGCCGATTATAGCCAAGCCCCTGCCAATACGAAAGCACTTCAGCCACTGACGCTTGGGCGAGTACCTCGATTGTTGGAAACTGTGTGATAAACGCACGGTATTTTTCAACAACCCGTGCAACCTGCGTTTGCTGTAACATAAACTCACTCACTAAGATTTTGTATGCGTCTAGCTGGCCGTCATGCTCTTCAAGCTCTGGCGGGCGCCACGGCAGCTGCCGACTATTTTTGTGATACCACTGCCACACGGTCTGGATAAATAACCCGTAATCTTGTTGTCTCATATAGCCTCAGTATACTAAAGAGTGGCTTGGCCCACATTGCTCACATCAACAATTTTGGAAAACTTTCCACTTGGTAAATCCACAATGTAATCGGCCGTTTCTTGATTGGTCGCAACCCGGACCACGGCAAGTCGATTCGAAACAAGACGCACTGGCGCAGAAAGACCGCCGATTTTTACAATCACGCTTTCTTTGTTAGTTACCGCATCTACCCGCACCAACGAGCCTTTCCCGTCACGGCGCTGCGGCGAAATAACAAACTGCCCATTCTGACTCAGAGCATATTGCTGATTCTCGTTTGGCTGATGGTCTATCTTCTGCACACTCCCTGAAGTGGCATTTACCTCATAGTACGCGCCTTCAGCTGTCTCAACTTGCAGTATGCCGTATTGATCCTGAGCACCATAGCTTATGCCACTGTTCTTTAGGTACGATTGTTTGCTACCAGTGACTGGATCAAAACTTATGAGTTGCGGCTTGAAAGCTCGATAGGCATCGGCAGACACATAGAACACTTTTTGCCCCACCACCGCCGCAAGCTGAAAATAGTTGGCCTTTGCCACCGTTACTTGAGCTCCTGTACTGATGTTATATCCAACTAGGCTGGTGGCGTTCTTATCATCATAGCTAAGATTCGGATCAGTTTTTTGATACAACATTGTATCACCTGCCCAACCAACCAGGTACACGTTACTGCCTGCGTCAATCTTTTTAAGTGCTGCCCCTTTTAAGTCAACATCGTATACACCAGCTATAATGTGCCCGTTCTTCCGCTCTGTCTCACGCGTCGCAACAAGCACCGCACGCTTGTTCGCACGATGTATGCCAAACTGAAGCGTGTTCGGGTTTTCATTCCCGGTAGCACTGATTATTTTTTTCTGATCGCTCCCATCAAGATTGCTTGAATAGATGTCGAACGTCCCATTACGCTTGCTGATAAAATAATCCTTCTCATCTGCAACAAGTGAGACATCACGACTCATAACGGTTGGGTCAAGCTGTATGACTCGCTTCTGATAGCCCCGTGCAGTCACATGTGCCGGAATTTTTTGCTCTGAGGGCGGTACAACAATGTTAGCCTGACCTCTGCCATCAGTGATGGCCCTTCTATCACCGCTCTGCACCGTTGCATTGGAGATAGCCTCACCGGAAAGCCAGTGTTTGACATTTACCGTAAGCTTGAGACCGATTGGCTCCAGGCTCGCGTTTACCTGCTTTGTTTTCAAGCCCACACCTATATTCGACTCATAAAGCGAGTAGCCTGGTTTTTTTGCACTCAAAGCATGAGCGCCAAGCCGCAGACCTGCAAGCTTGAGTTGGCCTGAAGCATCGGTGGTGCCTACACTATTGCCATCCAATAATATGTCTACGTCGCCGATTGTTTCATAGCTTTTTGTGTCTTGGGCGAGTACTGTCATGCTCCCACGGAAGCCTAAACTGTTAAGCAGCGTCCAGCGAGTAAACGGAAGTGCCAGTAGTATCAAAACTGCAGCTACAATTGCCCCAATGCCTATAAGGTACTTCTTTTGCCTCTGTTGTTTTACTTCAGCTGGCGTTCTGAGTCGCTTTGCTCGTTTTTTAGCAGCTTTTTTTTCTTGCTTTGTTTGCTTATCTTCGTTTTCTAGTGTTACATCGTCAATCGCTACATCTTGAAGGTGCAGTGCTTTTTCTGGTTCATTGTTATCCATTTGCCGCCACCCTTCACTCGTTAGTAGTGAACTATCACCTTTGTACCAATGGGGGCCCAATTGTAGACCCACTGCGCATCGGCATTTGTCATGTTAACACACCCGTGTGAGCCAGGCACTCCCCATACTTTGCGCCACCACGCACCATGGAGCGCATAATCTTGGTAAAAATAGCTAACCCACTCCACATTTGGCAGATTATAATAACTGCCATCAGCCTTTGAGCCGCCTGTCATAGTTTGCGAGCGAACCTTCAGATAGATCGCGTACTCACCCGTTGGCGTTTCATGCCCCGGTAAGCCTGTGGCAACAACAAAACTTTTTAGCGGTGTTGCGCGTTCGTACGCTGTCGCCGTTTGCTTGGTGAGATCAACTTCAACCCATTTATCGTAGCCTTCGAGATTAATCGTCTTGGCTTTGGCTGTTTTAATATTCATCTGCAATGTGACGCCTTGGCCACTTTTGATTGCTTCAGTGATTTGGGCTGCCAAACCACCAGCATCTGAAAGCTGGGTGCCGTCCCGACCTTCTTGCAGCACCACCTGCTTGCCGGTTTTTTTATCTTTTATGACCTTTTTATCTTGCGGTGCGGAAGCAATTTGCTGGCCGATTGATTCAACATAACTTTGGACCTTCGCCGGATCGATGACAAGTTTTATAGTGCCATCTTTTTGCGGCGTGGGAGTTATCCAGACCGCGATATCTGCTGGTTGTGCCTGGAAAGTACCAGCTGATCCTTGTAGCACAATACTGGTTGTTACGATCTCGTTGGCAGGTGCAACCAAGTCAGCGAGTTTTTCTTTGGTGATTTTGGCTGGCTTGTTGGTTGTTTTAACGTTGATCTTTGAGCTGTTTAAATGATCGGCTGCCGCAGTCAACTGACGCCTTACTGCAACCACATCAGGACCTGAGCCATTTTTTTCGGTGGTGACCTTAAAGCTTGCCTGTGCTGGATCGTATACCAGCTGTGCATCTTGGCCCGCTTTCGTTAATTTTGGTAGCTTATTCTCTAGATACTGTGCAAGTAGGGTATCGTTTACGCTCACGACTGCAGGAACCTCCACCTTCTTCCAAAATAAGAAGCGACTCACTAATCCACTGCGCTTGGCAGCAATGGCTGCTTCGGCTGTCTTCTCGGTATCTACTTCGAAACCAATCTCTTTTTGGGTTGGGTGCAAAACAGTCTTGCCGCTTTGCAGGTTAATGCTCAATGCTTTGGTCTGTTCATCTACTTGCATTTGAACAGCCTGTTGATTCTCCCCAGCACTTGGAACGCCAGCTACACTCACATTTGGTAACACCTTCGCCTTATAGAGCTGCGCAAAGCCACCAGCCACAAAGATCAGCAAAGTCAAGGCAAGACCAGTTGCAATTAAAGCGGTTTGCCACCAGGTTTTCTTGGGTATTTCCTTTTTCTTGGCGGGTGACTTTTTTAGATTATTTTGTTCGTCCTCTACGAGCTCCGCCGACGCAACGAGTGTCTGCTCAGTACTGAGCTCAACTTCTTCTGCTTGCGGGGCCATTTCGGTTTGATCAGCTTGAAGGGCAGTTTTACCCACCGTGCTTGCAGCAATATCTGTTGCAGGCTCTTCACTCATTGCTTGTGCAACCTGTTCAGTTACCCCTTCATCTGAGGT
>CAZUOL010000018.1:0-10745 GCA_964621845.1 uncultured Candidatus Saccharibacteria bacterium
TCGAGGCCAAAATAGTGAGCAATTTCATGCCAGAGAGTGTGTTTTATCTGAGCCTTAAACTTTGCTTCATCCCCTGCTGCGTAATAAAACAAGGGGAACTTAAACAATGTTATCTTATCTGGCAGCTGACCCGAGTGTCCACTCCCACGCTGTGTCAGCGGTATGCCTTCATACAGCCCAAAAAGACTCTGATCTGGCTGCAACTTGGCTTTTTTGCGTTGATAGTCGCTAGGCAGGTCATCATAGGTAATCAGCACGTTTTTGAGCCCTGAAACGTATTTTTCGGGCAGCTCGTCGAGCGCCTCGGAAATTAATTGAGCAAATTGTTTATCTGATGGGGGTTGCACATGTTTAAGTATACGCTTAAGTTAGCACTAGCACAATGAGAGTGCTAATCATACATTGATCATAGCTCGTTTTAATGATATAGTATCTCGAATGCCAGGTTTCAAACGATTCATCACACGTACACCACGCAGCACCGCCTGTGATCTTGATGACCCTACCATCCTGTTTTTAAAGCAACGACGAGCACACTCTGCGTTAAAATTACGTGAATCAAATCGAATGTCCCCTGAAGAAGCGTATGCAATAACCCAGCGCATGCCACTAGAAGAACTCTGCTGAGCTGACGAACAAATAGCTCATATCGAAGGCCTCACACCCCGAAATTCAGGTCGAAGCAAAGAGGAAATTGCACGAATACAAGGCAGTCTTGGCTTAAATAGCGAAACCCATTGAGCTGAGCATTGCTACCTGAGCTCCAGCATGCACGCCGCTGCTAAAGCCTGCCTACAATGCTGCCCACTAATACTATCGCTCCAAGTAGACGTCGAAAGTAGCTCGACCCCTGAAACAGCTCAAGCCAGCTCCATGTAAAAATCGCGCCGAAGGCAATCAAACTAAATATTTGATGAAACACACCGTTCGTAATAAGATGACTAAAAATGGTGGATACCACCCACAACACCAAGGGCGCGTTCGGTGTTTGGTATAAAACTACCCTACCCTCTTTGTCTTTATAGCACTTTTCTAAAAATGTTTGCTTACTCATGTCGCTAGACCTTTTTCAGGGTAACGCGTAGTTCAGAGCCTTCAACTTTGGCAGTTGTCTCAAAACCATCTTTCACATCTACTATTTCAGTCGTGAGCGTTTCAGTTTTAATCGTATCCAGATGCTCTTCAATCGCCTTTTTGAGTTCGGTATCATCAGTATCCAAACTAAGCTTAATTCTATCATCCACTTGCAAATCTGCCTGCTTACGCGCACTTTGGACGTTTCTGACCACTTCACGCATCAGGCCTTCCCGCTTCAGCGCTGGCGTGATCGTCAGATCTAAGCCAAACTCGCCAATTTTGACCTCTTTCACGTTCAACTCTTCTTTCAGGATTTCGGTAAAATCAAATAGTTCGCTGTTTTCAGGGATTGTTACCGAAGCCAACGGCTGCCGGACTTTCAATTGATTTTGAGCACGCAAACTTAAGCCTTCATTCACATACTGGCGCAGTCTGGCCATTTCATCGAGCACCAACTCATCGATCTCACCTTCTTGCGGCCAATCAAGAAGATGAACACTTTCACCTCCTACGAGATTCTGGTGCAACTCCTCGGCTAAAAACGGCGTAAATGGTGCCAGCAGGTAGCTCAAGTGACGCAACACATAATGTAGTGTCCTGTAAGCATCATGCTTGTCACTATCATCTTCACTCTTCCAGAAACGGCGCCTACTACGACGGACATACCAGTTGCTGGCATCATCAAGGAACGGTATGATGCCGCTCATAGCATCGGGTAGGTTATATTCATCCATATGCTTTGTGACCTGGTTTCGCAATTGACGATAACGTGAAACAATCCAGCGATCAAGAGGATTCTTGAGCGACTCTAGATCCATAGCCTCCGGCTCATACTCCCAGCCATCGACCTCAGCGTACATCGTGAAGAAATCGTACATATTCCAGATCATACTGAGCTTGGCAGCCACCGTACCCACCTCTTTGTCATGTAGCGCAAAGTCTTCCCCATTGAGGAGTGGGCTAGAAGCCAGCAAAAAACGTAGGCTGTCAGCTGAGAATTTATCCATGAGTTCGTTTGGATCCGTGTAGTTTCCGTAACTTTTGCTCATTTTCCGGCCATCATTGCCTGCCACATTGCCAGTGACGATCACATTTTTAAATGAGTTCTCACCAAACAGTGCAATGTTCATGGCATGCATGTAATCGAACCAGGCCCGAACCTGGCCGATATATTCAACAATGAAGTCACCCGGGAAGTTGGCTTCAAATTTTTCTTTATTTTCAAATGGATAGTGGAACTGGGCGAACGGCATCGAACCGGCCTCAAACCAGCTATCCATGACTTTATCAATGCGAGTATATTCTTCTCCATCAATCGTAAACTTCACGTCATCGATCCACGGGCGATGATAGTCTTCTAGCTCAACACCGCTTAGCTCTTTGAGCTCAGCGTAACTACCGACTACTTTGACCTTACCACTCTCTGACTTCCAAACCGGCATCGCTGTGGCCCAGAAACGGTCACGAGAGATATTCCAATCTGGTGCCGACTGCACTGTTTTGGCAAAGCGGCCATTTTTGACATGCTTCGGGAACCAGTTGATCGGCCCGTTTTTCTCTAGCATTTGTTCTCGCTGGCCATCAATATCCATAAACCAGCTTGGGTGTGCCCGATACATAAGCTTAGTACCACAACGATGGCAATGCGGATAACTATGACGGATATAGTCAATCTTCCAAACAATACCCTGCTCTTTCAAGTCTTTGGCGATTTGCTTATTTACTTCCCAGACATTCGCACCTTCCCATTGACTCTCTGTAAAGATGCCGTTTTCATCAAGCGTATGAATGATTGGGATTTTATTTCTTTTTGCTAAATCGAAATCTTCTTCGCCATAAGTCGGAGCTATATGGACGATACCAGTTCCAGCCTCTGTTTCAACATAATCAGCATGCCAAACTTTGTGAGCATTTCCACCACGGTCAACAAATAACGGCTCGTATTCTTGACCTATAAGTTGTGTTGTATCAATTGCCCAGGAGTTTATGTATTGAAGGGGCGATTTTTTTTCATCGATAAAAACTTTATTAGCTAGTTCGGCAGCTATTATAAGATTTTCGTGTTCAAATTCATACGCCATGTAATCTACGTTCTCATTGATCGCTATCGCCGTATTTGCAGGTAAGGTCCATGGCGTGGTGGTCCAAGCCAAAAGGTATGTTGGCTTACTGTTTGGTTGTCCTGGAAGATCGTATGCCTTTAGCTTAAATTTCACGAAAACACTCGGGTCGGTGACATCTTGATATGCACCAGCATCCATCGTAACCTCTGCTTTTGAAAGCGGCGTGCCATCGAGCGTGCAGTACATTAAAACCTTTTCGCCCTCATAGATTTTGCCTTTTTCATACAGCGTCTTAAAGGCCCACCAAATACTTTCCATGTAATCTTTATCCATGGTTTTATAGGCGCCCTTAAAATCTACCCATCTACCAATCCGTTCAACATAGTCTTCCCATAAACTACTGGTTTGAACCATGTTTTCGCGAGTCGCTTTTATGTATTTTTCAATGCCGTAATCAAGCACCTCTTGGCGCGAATGAATCCCCAACTTCTTCTCGGTAAAGCGTTCTGCCGGTAGGCCGTGGCAGTCCCAACCCCACACACGCTCAACTCGCTTGCCCTTCATGGTTTGGTAGCGAGGCACAATATCTTTGATGATAGAACTCAGCAACGTACCGTGATGTGGTACGCCAGAAATAAACGGTGGCCCATCGTAGAAAACATAACTGTTCTCTTTTGGGCGCATTTCAATAGATTTTTCAAAAGTTTTATCTTTCTTCCATTGCTCCACCCAGTACTTTTCGTATTCTAATGCTCGCCTTCTAGTCCCTGCCTTAAATTTCATGCCTTTTCTCCCTTGTCTTCAAAATGCACTTTTGTTGTAAATGTATCGCTCGTCATCGATTCGATTTCGTAATCAGGCGTACCCTGCTTATATACATTTCTGTACATTTTCTCTATTTCTTTATCATTCAGTTTGCAATTGAATTCTTCCCATCCTTCATCTGGTATTTCTAGCGAATCTGATGCACCTTTTAATGCCTCACCTATTTTACCAATGTAATAGTCAATTTATTCCACCCCGCTCAGATTGGCCCCAAGGCCAAGTAAGTTTTCCTCTGGATACTTCTGGCGCATTTCATGCCAAAAACTTGTCAGCTCAGCAATCTGGCTATAATTCTCGTCAACCTTTACAGTACGTTTCTGACCAAAGAACGTCATACTTGCCTTTCGTGAAATAAAAAATCACTGCTTTTGTTTGCCAGAATCCGTTTGAACGGATGGTACCATCTGGCTTCCAAAAGAAGTGATTCTTTTAGCGCTTACTTGCTGCTATTACGGGCTTACCCGGCAAGTTCTACTTTCTTACGATTTCTTCTTGCTCCTCGCAGTTGATAGCTGCTTATTGTTTACACAAACGGATTACTTAACATACTACTGCTTAACAGATAGAATTACAAGTCTTCCTGTCTATTGTAAGCTTCTTTTTCATATTTGTTATTCTTATAACCAAAACGGGTTGTTTCAAACGCGTAGAGAATCGGCTGCAACAGTGGAGTTCTGACAGCCTGATCTACGTGAATTAGTTCATGTTGAAGATCATGTGGATCTAGCGCCTTGCCCAATAATATCACTTGCCCTATTGTAACTGCTCTCACGTTTTTGTAGCCAGGTAGTACCTTTGCCCACCACAGCGATCCCACCGTAAACACAATTGCGCCCCTTTTTTTGTGAACGTGTATGTTTCTAGGTATAGAGACGACCGCCAAAGCTGTGCCATAAAGGCTCCAGGGTAGGTTGAGCATCGATGCTATAGCTATTCTGAACATCTTACTGAGTATAGTAACTTAGCTCAGAGATAGTGGGCCATTTTTCTAACTCTGTCCATGATTGCAAATAACCGCCGTCATTCTCAGTTGCCAGGATTGCCGGAAACTGCAGAATATCATGCACTTTTGCAAGCGCTACGGCCTCCGGCTTACGCGAATCGAGTAGCTCTAACTTTTTACCAGTCTGCATTTCAAATTCGCGCACATATTGTTGCACTGGTGTATCAGTTTCGCTGTCCGGCTCATAAAGAATAACCACTTTCATGCTTCCAGTATACCATCTCAACCAACCCTACCCATACCAGGTGCGCCAAGGACGGACCCTGGCGCACCTTCCCATAGCGATCAGGTCGGTATAAAAAAGAGGAGCCGACGACTCCTCTTTAAAGATCTATCTTGTCAGATCTTTACGAACAGCCGCTGGTGGTGCCACACGACGGGCAGACATAACAGCTACCAGCTCGCTGCGTTTGATTACCACAGTTCGAACAGAGCGGTGCTACATCAGCCGTGCCAACTGATTGCTTCTTCACTGGCTCAGGCTGCGAAACCACTGGAGCAATTGCCTCAGGCTCAGCGACTGGCACAAGATCCTCCTCAAGTAGGCTTGATTGGTTACTAAGCGCTTCGGCATCAAGATCGTCTAGGCTCACTAAACCAAGCTCAAGCTGATCATCGAGGCTCAAGTATTGTTTTGCCAATCGTTTGAAGATGTAATCAACAATCGAGGTAGCTGTTTTGATTTCAGGATCATCAGTCATGCCGGCCGGTGCAAAAGACATGTTTGTCAGCGCGTGGACGTAACTCTTAAGTGGCACCCCGTATTGCAGGCCATAACTCACTGAAATCGCCAGTGCATCCATCACGCCAGCCAGAGTTGAACCCTGTTTGGCAATCTTAAGCCACAGCTCCGCTGGTGTGCCATCTTCAAACTCACCTACGGTAATGAAGCCCTTGCTACCCGCAACCTTAAACTCCATGGTCTTAGAGTTGCGGATTCGTGGTACTTCGCGGCGGACCTTTGGTGTCATTGCCACTAACTGCTCTGTGATCTGTTCTGCTGTTTCAGCCGTGTGAGCAGTAAGGTCCTCTTTTTTATTCTCTTTCTTGTTTGAAGAAAGCGGCTGAGCAACCTTTGAACCGTCGCGGTAAATTGCCACTGCCTTAAGGCCTAGCTTCCACGAAAGCATGTGCAGTTCTTCGATATCCTCAACGGTAGAATCAACTGGCATATTCACCGTTTTGCTAATAGCTCCAGAAAGGAATGGCTGTACGGCACCCATCATCTTCACATGGCCATTGTAGTGGATGGCATTTTCGCCAACTGCGCAGGCGAATACATCGTAGTGTTCTTTTTTAAGGTGCGGTGCGTCAATCACGTTCCCGTTTTCGTGAATATACTCAACGATATCCCTCGTTTCGTTTTCACTGTAGCCAAGCGTCGCCAAAGCGCGTGGAATGGTTTGGTTCACAATAATCATGTTGCCACCACCCACTAGCTTCTTGAATTTGGTGAGCGAGAAGTCTGGCTCAACCCCGGTTGTATCGCAATCCATCATGAAGCCGATTGTACCGGTTGGCGCTAATACTGAAGCCTGGGCGTTTCTCACCCCATAGCGTTCACCAAGTTCAACTGCTTCATCCCAGGCTTCGGCGGCAGCTGAAAGCAAATCTTCAGCAACCTGGCCCGCATCAACATCACGTACGGCATCTCGGTGCTGCTTCAGCACTCGGATCGTACCCTCGCGATCCTTATGGAATCCTGCAAATGGGCCGACTTGTTTGGCAATTTTTGCGCTGGTGGCATAGGCATGGCCAGTCATTAAGGCGGTGATGGCAGCCGCCTGTGCACGCCCCTCTTCGCTATCGTATGGCAAGCCCTGGGCCATGAGCAATGCACCAAGGTTGGCGTAACCAAGACCAAGCTCACGATATGCTTTGGCGTTCTTTGTGATCTTTTCCGTTGGATACTCCGAGTAGCCTACCAAAATCTCTTGAGCCGTAAAGACGACCTCAACCGTTTGCTTGAAAGCCTCGATATCAAAGGTGCCATCTTCATTCAAGAACTTGAGTAAGTTAATTGAAGCGAGGTTACAGGCCGAGTTATCGAGGTGCATATATTCAGAACAAGGGTTTGAGCCATTAATGCGACCTGCATTTGGCGTCGTGTGCCAGTAGTTCGCAGTGGTATCAAACTGCAAACCTGGATCAGCACACTCCCATGCACTTTCAGCAATCTGACGCCATACATCACGAGCCTTCAGTGTTTTATAGACCTTTTTATCAGTCACACCAACTAGATTCCAGTCATCATCATTTTCAACCGCCTGCATAAACTCATCGGTCACACGTACTGAATTGTTTGCGTTTTGATACTGCACGCTGAAGGAATCACGACCATCAAGGTCCATATCAAAGCCAGCTTCTTGTAGCACTCGTGCCTTACGTTCTTCGATAGCCTTACACCAAATGAATTCCTCGACATCAGGGTGATCAACATTCAACACCACCATCTTGGCTGCCCGGCGTGTTTTACCGCCCGACTTAATTGCCCCTGCTGATGAATCGGCACCACGCATGAAACTTAAGGGGCCAGAAGCCGTACCGGCGCTTTTACCAAGTGTTTCATAACTCGAACGAATGGAACTCACGTTAATACCCGAGCCCGAACCACCCTTAAAAATCATACCTTCTTCTTTATACCAATCCAGGATAGCAGGCATGGTATCTTCTACCGCCAAAATAAAACAGGCGCTTGCTTGCTGAGAACGGCCTTTTGCACCGATATTAAACCAAACCGGAGAATTAAACGCTGCACGCTGCGCAGTTAAAATATACTTGAGCTCGGCATTAAAAGTTTCGGCCTGCTCATCACTTACAAAATAACCTTCTTGCTGACCATGACGCGTAATCGTATCAGCAACTCGGTTCACGAGCGTCTTCAGACTTGCCTCGCGCTCGTCGGTACCAGGAGTACCAGAGAAATACTTTTGACTTACAATATTAATAGCATTCAGGCTCCACGTATCAGGAAATTCGACTGCCTTTTGCTCAAACGCCACCTTGCCGGTTGTGGGATTATCAATTTTTGCATCCCGCTCAACCCATGTGAACATATCATACGGATGTGTTCCTTTTTTTGTGAAATAGCGCTCCAATTGGAGCGCAGTTGCCTGCGCCATAATTATACCCTCTCTTTTTTTATTGTTTTTTAAAGTTTTTGTTTAGAGCGAAACCGATCTCCACCTTGGCCACTCCCCCCTCACCTTTTGTGTGCGCTGGTATTTTATACCAGGCTCGTTTTTGTATCGAGCACAATGAAGCGTATATTTCATTGTGCGCACAATAGGTGAGGGACCAATGTCCAAGCCTAGGGCTTTTCGCGTCGCGCTTTAAGGGCGCTTAACCCCTCCTCAAAACTTTTAATGCTCGTGAAGCGCCGATAGACACTTGCAAACCGCACATAGGCAACCTCATCAGCCTTGGCGAGCTCGTCCATCACGAGTTCACCAATTTCTTTTGCTGAAACCTCCGGCTTACCTAAATCGTACAACTCGCGCTCAATTCGCGCAACCATTTCTTCGCGAGCAACGGCTGAGATGGTTGTTTTTTCGCTTGCACGCTCAATACCAGCAAGCACCTTGTCACGATCAAACAACTCGCGCACTCCGCTCCCCTTTACGACCGTTAGATGTGGGCGTTCAATACGCTCATAGGTAGTAAAGCGGTGCTGGCAGGCCTCACATTCGCGCCGTCTACGAATACTATCACCTCCCGCTACATCGCGAGATTCGATAACTTTTGATTCGCATGACTGGCACTGTGGGCACTTCATTGGCACTCCGATCTTGTAGTTTTGATTTGAATATTCCAAGTACTACGCTTCATGTGGTGTACTTCCATCTCATTATAACGCTAATGCTAGCGTCGTCAATCATTTTTTTCGTTTTCTTCGTTGTGCTTTTTGCGACGGAAGCGACGCAAGAAGGCAGGAACGTCATGCTCTTCTTCTTTTTCATCAGTAGTTGATTCAGCTGTTTGTTTTTCATCATTTTTTGCGGCCTTTTCATCATCGTCGCTTGTCCAAATGCTCGGATCGTGTGTGTCAGCCTCTTTATGAAAAGGAGTGACCTCTTCACGTAGGCTTGTGTTCTCGGCAGCATCTTCATCCATATTAATCGTTTCTACTTCATCAGCTTCAACGTCAGTCACCGGCCCTTCTAGTGGTGATACATCGTCAGAATCATCATCATTGCTATCGTCGGAAAGCGATGCGCCTCGTTTTGCAAAATAAGAGCCGTCAAAACCGGTTGCAATTACGGTAATCTCTACCTTGTCCGTCATATCAGGCTTAATAGTTGCCCCAAAGATAATATTGGCATCAGGTGAAACTGCCGCCGTGATCACCTCTGCGGCCTCATTCACTTCATGCATCGAAAGATCATTACCACCGGTAACGTTGAACACGACCCCACGTGCACCATCAATTGATACCTCAAGAAGCGGCGACTCAATCGCAGCCTGCGCTGCCAACACTGCTCTGTTCTCGCCCGTTCCGTGGCCAATACCCATAAGCGCAGAACCTGCACTCGACATAACTGATTTTACATCAGCAAAATCAAGGTTAATTAAGCCATGTTCAGTAATAAGATCCGAAATACCCTGCACGCCTTGACGCAATACGTCATCGGCTACCTTAAAGGCTTCAAGAAGCGGAGTGTTTCGATCAATTGTTTGCAATAAACGGTCGTTTGGAATAGTGATCAATGTGTCGACATGATCAGAAAGGTTGCTAATAGCAAACTCGGCATTCTTGCGACGCTTTTCGCCCTCAAACGCAAACGGCTTGGTTGCCACACCTACCGTGAGAATATCCATTTCCTTTGCCAGTTTTGCCACTACATGCGCGGCACCACTACCAGTACCGCCTCCGGCACCTAGGGTAATAAAGAGCATATCAGTGCCTTTGAGTGCTTCTTTTATCTCATCCGTAGATTCTTCGGCTGCCTGCTGGCCCACTGAGGGGTCAGCACCCGCACCGAGGCCCCTAGTAGTATCTTTGCCAATGTGAATTTTTACTTGCGCCTTTGAATGATAGAGTGCCTGGGCATCGGTGTTTACGGCAATAAACTGCACCCCCGTTAAACCAACGTCAGCCATCCGATTCACTGCGGATCCGCCGGCTCCGCCCACCCCTACTACTTTAATAGATGCAAAAGCTTGTATATCTGCAGGTTTTACTTCAGGCACGTCTTCCCTCCTCGTTCCTTATACATAAAAGTATAGTGTTTTGAACAAAAAAATCAAATACTCGAACAACTAGGTGCCTTTTGCAGAACACGCATTATCACACATCGAACCAAATTGGTGTTCAACATACTTAGATGACGTGAGGATCGTAATTCCATCCCCAGCTATTTAAAAACTGGGTGGAGTGAGTTTGTTTTCTCCTGGCGTGACGAGGATGTTTGAGCCAAACGTATGTTGAGAGAGTTCCGCAGGAGCCCGAGAGAAAATATGTGAATGAAACGCCATGTTTTTTATTCTAGCTGGGCAGTTTTGCGCCGCTTTTGCTGCCAAAAGCGGTAATTAAGCACTACTGCATCCTGATCAACTTCAGAGCAAGAGTGCCTTATTTGGCACCAAAGATGCGGCCGAAAAGCGATTTTGCAGTGGCAGCACCTTTTTCTAGGTGTCCCCCCAGCCATTTACCACCATAACTCGCAGTTTCATCTTTATGCTCATCAAGCAACATGAGCCCCACTACCGTTGCATAGTCGGCTCGCGTTACCTTCTCTTTTAAGCCGCCTATGCCACTCGGTGTTACCACTCTGGCC
>CAZUOL010000019.1:0-3378 GCA_964621845.1 uncultured Candidatus Saccharibacteria bacterium
TTATGTTTCAGGTTGTATGCTTCGTAACAGATAAGAAGTAAACGAACTGGGAGGTTCTATGGGCAAAATCACATCATTTTTGCATAAGCTAGTAAAACCATTTAAAAAGAAGTCCGTGCTCGCAGTTGTTGCAGTAGTGGCGGCAGCATCTGTAGTAGGCGTTAACTTCTATACGGCACAGGCCGAGCGAGCAGACTGTGATGCGAACGCAGTACTCTACTGTGGTGCGTATGATGTGAATACGCTGATCAACAAGTACAACAACAGCAGTAGCGCGCAACAGATTTACGGTTCGAGCACCTTTGGAATCTCCAGCGGTGAATTTAAAAGCCTCGCAAATGGCTATGTGAATGGTGCGGTCACCCGCAATAACACAGTAGTCGTAAACGGAAAGACGGTTGCAACCGGCGTCGTAACAGCGGGTCGTCAATACATACCAGGCAGCCGCACTATACCAGGTGCTCCGGGCTATTCACGAGCACCGAGCGTTTCGTTTAAGCAGTCCTCTCTTTCAGCTTTTGTGAAGCTCGATCAAAACGGCCGCTTTCTGTTTGCCATCATCAAGGCGTGCGGCAATCCAGTAGTCGGCACCCCTACCCAGCCACCAGCACCAAAGCCAAAACCAAACTATGCAGTTGAAAAAATGGTCCGTCTTGCGAACACCCAAGATGTGTTCAAAAACGATATCACCGTAAAAACGGGCCAGCAAGTTGAGTACGTTATTGCCGTTACCAACACCGGCAACACCACACTGCAAAACGTTTTGGTGCATGATAAGCTCCCCAACAGCATGAGCTATGTTGATAACAGCACACGCTTGGTCACCTCATATAATGGCAGCAAAGACCTACCTGATGGCGTCATCGGTCACGGCGTTACAATTGGCAACGTTCCTGTAAAGGGCACTGCCTATGTATTCTTTAAAGCGAACGTGCCGAAAGCAAGCAACACCAACTTAAAGATTTGTGAAACAGGCCAAAAAAGCGTATTGCACAACACCGCCTACGCAAAACCAGCAAATCTGGTTGAGAAAAACAACGGCGCCGATGTACGCACCTGCCGACCAGGCACCCCAAACTTTAGCATTGAAAAACAGGTAAAAATTGCTGGCACAAAAGATAAGTACACCGAAAACGTAAGCGCCGCACCCGGCACGTTACTTGAGTTTGTGGTAGCGGTAAAAAATACCGGCAACATTGACTTAAAGAATATGGTTGTAACTGATGATCTGCCAAAAGGACTCACCTACAAATCTGGCACCACCCGGTTAGTGACTTCTACGGGTACGAACAAGGCGCTGCCAGACGCACCAAGCTTGTTCTACAAAGGGGTGACGATTACCACGGTGAAACCAAGTGAAACCGCCTTCATTACCTTCCAGGCGTATCTACCAAAAGCTGATAGCACCGCGGTAGAAGTAAAAACATGTGAGACTGGCAACACGAAGCTTGTAAACGTTGCGAAAGCAAAACCTGCCGGGCTCAACACCAAGCAAAACGATGCCTCAGCCGAAACCTGTAAAAAAACGCCACCAAAACCAAGCTTTACCATCCAAAAAGATGTACGCAAGAAAGGTGCCAGCTCTTGGGGCCAAGATACCACGGTGAAATATGGTGAGAGCGTTGAATACCGCATTGTGGTCACCAACACGGGCGAAACTGCGCTGAAAAATGTACTGGTAAAAGATGTGCAGCCTGTAGGGGTAAGCTACGTAAACGGCAGCCTGAAGATAGACGGACAGCCATCAAACCAGGATCTGTTTGGCTCTGGCGCCACCATCGCAAATATTCCACTCAGAGGCACCGCTGAAATCACTTTTGAGGCAAAGGTAACCGCACAGCAGCCAAGTGAGTGTATGGCAGTAGACTTTAAGAATATCGCAAGCGCCAAGCCTGAAGGCCTTGAGGTTAAAAACGATGACGCAATCATAAAAGTAAATTGTGTGGTGATTGAGCATCACCCGAAGTTTGAAATTACCAAAACAGCCAGTAAGCCCGTTGTTGATGTCAACGAACAGTTCAGCTACACCCTAAACGTCACTAATACCGGAGATATTGACCTGAAGAATGTAAAAGTGACCGATGCTGCACCAGCTGGCGTTGCCTTCATCTCAAGCTCTAAACCAGATGGCACCACTGTAAATGTCACGGCAGCAAACTTTGAAGCTACGATTGATAGCCTCGCGAAAAATCAAACTGTCACCTTTACAATTGTGAGCAAAATTACCAGCGAACAGCCAGCAGGCACTACAAACACCGCTTGTGTTGATGCGGTAGAAACCCCTGGTAACCCGGATGACTGTGATACCGTCACGGTAAAAACACCCAAATATGTATGTAGCGCGCTTGAATCGCTCAGCCTTGGTGACTACAAGTATCGATTCACCGTTATTGTCAGCAAATCTGCAACCGTAGATGTTACCAGCGTAAGCTACAACTTTGGCGATGGTTCAAACGTCGTGATTGCTAACAATCAAAACCCGGTTGACCACCAATACGCCACTCCAGATAAAGAAACAACCTACAAAGCAGTGGCAACGGTAACCTTTAGTGTTGGCGGCGTATCGAGACAATCAAGCTGTGAAACCAGCGTAAAACTGCAACCAAAGCCACAGGAGGTTTGCCCCTACAACAAGGATCTGCCAAAAGATTCACCTTACTGCTTTGAACCGTGCAAATACGATGCCAGCCTACCGTCAGATTCGCCAGACTGTGTGCCACCAATTACTGACGTTTGCCCAGAGATACCTGGAGTACAAACAAGTGCAAAGGATTGTGAAACACCAAACACCCCACCAGCACCCGTTTCAGTTGTGCCGAGCACTGGTAGCGAAGGTGTTGCCACAATGGCGCTCGGCTCGGGTGGTACCATCTACGCACTGTATGCCTGGGTAGAAAGCAAGCGATCTCTCAGAAAGAAGTAAGATAAAACCAACAAATAAACCTGGCTCAAAATAAGCCAGGTTTTTGATTACAGAAATGCTACTCGAATACGATTTTACATTTTTTCGGGGGCGTGGATACCGAGAAGCCCCAAGCCAGATTTTAGTTTTTCAGCGTAGAGTGCAACGAGCGCTATACGTACGGCTTCACGCTCGTCACCCACCACCCGATTGTTTTCGTAAAACCGATTAAAAGTCTGAGCCAATTCATAAAGATAGGTGCAGATGTAATGCGGCATCAGCTCGTTAGTTGCCTTTTCTACCACTTCGGGGTATTCGCTTATTTTTCTCAGCAAACTCCGCTCATCTTTTTGCAATTTGTCATCCTGAGTGATAATGAAGGATCTAGATTCTTCACTTTGTTCAGAATGACGTTTCAATTCAGATTTGTTTAGTATTGATTGTGCGCGTGCGTGCGCATACTGCAAATATGGCCC
>CAZUOL010000020.1:0-32800 GCA_964621845.1 uncultured Candidatus Saccharibacteria bacterium
GCGGGTATAAAAAAAGGTCAGTTTTACTGTAAAGCCAGGTAAAAAAGTGGCGTAGGTAGGTGAAAGTGGCGAAGAAAAAACACCCATTTCTAATCTTTTGCTCGGGCTGTATGATCCAACAAATGGGGATATACCATAGACGGCCAAAATATTGCCGAAGTAACTCAGGCGAGCTTACGTGAAAGTATCGCTGTGGTATTTCAAGATCCGACACTGTTTAGTGGTACTGTACAAGAAAACATTGCATACGGTCGGCCTCGAGCAACTCAAAAAGAACTCATGAAAGCAGCCAAAGCGGCAAATGCCTGGAGCTTTATACAGAAACTACCGAAGGGGCTCGATACATTAGTGGGCGAGCGTGGCATGAAGCTTTCGGGTGGTCAGAAGCAACGCATTGCCATCGCACGGGCGATCTTAAAAGATGCACCAATCTTGATACTTGACGAAGCGACCTCAAGCCTTGATAGCAAGGCAGAGCACGAGGTTCAGCTTGCGTTGGAGCAGCTTATGAAAGGCCGTACCACGATTATTATTGCTCACCGACTTTCAACGATTGCGGATGTTGATGAGATTATCACCCTTAAAAATGGCAGGGTTGATGAAATTGGTACCCCGGCCAAGCTTTCTAAAACTGATGGCATCTATGCTCAACTGCTACAGTTGCAGAATCGGACTGATGAAAGCACTAAAAAGAAGCTCAAAGCCTACGAAATATCCAGCTAGGGTATACTATTACAAATGAATATACTGGTTACAGGCGCACCTGGCTCGGGAAAGACCTTTCTAGTGAACTATGCACGTAAGAATGGTCAACAAATATTCATTGATACTGATGATGTCGAGGGGTTGTGTGAGTGGCGAAAATATAAAACAGGTGAACTCGTTGGCCCTGTGGAGACAGTAAGCCCAACAGGTGGTGAAACGTGGTACAAGACTAGCGGATGGTATTGGAATGAGCATAAATTAAAGGAACTAATTGACAAGCCCGGGGATTGTGCGGTTTGCGGTTCTGCAGATAACATAATGGACTTCTATCCTCTTTTCGACAAGATAGTCCTGCTTTATAAAAATACAGACGATCTTATAAGTAATTTGATGCAGCCTGGCAGAGAGCAGCCAAACGGTAGGGACCCAGCTCATCATGCAAGGCTGCTTAAATGGCAAGAGCACCTCTTGGAAACTTCGCAAAAATATCACCCTGTCATTATTGTTGACAATAATATTGGAACCATTTTTGAAAAAATAAGTCGCTTATTCAGAGATTAATTTAAAGAAGGGTATATACTTTAATTATGGATGTAGAAAAAATTGTTCGAGAATATATCAATAAAACCGTGCATATGTCTTTGGCGACCGTAAATGATAACAAACCGTGGGTCTGTGAAGTCCACTTTGCATACGATGAAGACCTGAATTTGTACTTTGTTTCTAAGCAGTCAACTCGTCATTGTCAGGAAATTGCGTTAAATTCAGCGGTGGCCGGTAATATTGTGCGAACTCATGAGCTCAGTGAGCTGCCACACGGTATATATTTTGAAGGTACGGCACAAATGTTGGCATCTGCTTCAGACCAAGAAGTGAAGCGCTACTGTGATCGAATGGGGAGGAATTCTGACGAAGTGTCCAAGCAGTTGAAAGAAGATGGTGGGCGTAGAATGTATAAAATAACAGTTAAAAACTGGGCTGCGTTTGGCAAATTCGATGGTGAAATACTTCAAAAATACGAACTCGAATGGAATAAATAGATAACGAAAAGTTTTGCGGTAATGTCAAGACTTGTATAGTGAAATTTGTGGGAGTATATTTGAAAGTACGCTGATCAAAAATCAGATAGGTGGAGGGTAAAAATTTATATGGCAAAGAAGGAAGGCCGCGCCCAGCGGGTGGCCATTATTCTCATCGGTGTTTTGTTTTTGGCGACGACAGTCGGCGGTATTGTGGTGAACATTATGCAGAATAATGAGCAGGTGCAACAAGATCAACAGTTGCAGGAGCTTTTGAAACAGCAACAGGCGCAGCAGCAGAAAGCAGCGCCAACGAAAAAGGCCAAGGATGCCTATATTCCGAAAGGTGAAGTCAAAAAACTCCAGATTATCGATTTGAAAACCGGCACAGGTGCAACGGTGAAAAAAGATGACACGGTCACGGTTGCGTATCGGGGCACGTTGGCCTCAGATGGCACCATATTTGATGAAAGTAAAAAAGCAACCTTTGGGCTGGATCAGGTCATTAAGGGTTGGCAAGAAGGCATCCCGGGCATGAAAGTTGGTGGCAAGCGGCGGTTGGTTATTCCTGCTGATATGGCTTATGGTGATCAAGCCCAGAATGGCATTCCTGCAAACTCGGCGTTAGTGTTTGATATCACATTAAGGGCTATAGGAGGTGGGCAGTAAAATAAACAACATATATAGCGTAGTGTATTGACAGCACTACACCATAAGCGTAATGTAAACATAAGCGTTAAAACAAAATAGAAAGGGACATAAAATGTCTAAAAAAGTTACAATTTATACTTCAAACACGTGCGGTCAGTGCAAAATGGTCAAGAAAGTTTTGGCTATGAAGGGCGCACAGTATGATGAGGTGAACATTGATGAATCACCAGAACGCCACGCTGAAATTATGCAGCTGAGTGGCCAGGTGCGCGTTCCCGTTACAGTGGTTCATGACGACACTACAGACAACCAGCAGGTTATTGTTGGTTATAATGTAGGCCAGCTTATTCCTGCGCTTGTTTAAATTCATTGCAAAAACAGCTACACTGGTAGAAGAGAAAATCTACGGGAGTTATTTTGGGTAACACAAAAGTACATGATGTGATAATGATTGGCGCTGGCCCTTCTGCGCTGGCAGCAGCTATTTATACGACGCGTGAAGATATTGAAACCGTGCTGATTGAAAAGGGTGTTGTTGGCGGCCTGGCTGCCATCACTGACCAAGTCGACAATTATCCCGGGTTCGAGGAGGGCGTAACCGGCCTTGCGCTTGCTGAAAAACTAGAGAAACAAGCTGAGCGCTTTGGAGCCCAGATCGAATACGACGAAGTGGCAGGGATAGAGCAAGGCGATAAAGGCGCTATTGTGGTGCGTACCTTTGGTGGTGATAAAAAAGCCAAAGCAGTTTTAATTTCCACAGGGAGCGATTATAAAAAAATTGGAGTGCCCGGTGAAGAGGAGTTTTATGGGCGCGGCGTACACTACTGTGCCACGTGTGACGGAGCATTTTATCGAGGTAAAAAACTTGCAGTAGTAGGTGGAGGAAACTCTGCGGTGCAAGAAGCACTCTTTTTGACGCGCTTTACCACGCACATCGATTTATTAGTGCGTTCAAAATTGCGAGCAAGCGAAGTGCTGCAAAAAGAACTGCAGAAAGCCGTGCATGAAGGTAAAATAACCGTTCATCTTGGCGCGGTTACCGATGAAATTGTCGGCAAAGATAACCTGGTAGAAAAAGTTTTGGTTACGCAAAATGGCAATAAAAAAGAGTTTAAAGTAGACGGGGTGTTTATATTTGTTGGCTTGTTGCCAAATACTCAGTTCTTGGCTGATTCAACAATTGAGCTTGATGAGGTCGGCTTTATTAAAACAGATGCGAACTTGATGACTAAAATTCCAGGTGTGTTTGCCAGTGGCGATGTTCGGAGTGGCGCGACTATGCAGATTGCCTCAGCAGTCGGCGAAGGCGCCACAGCTGCTTTAAAGATTCGCGAATACCTAGAGGGCCGAGAAGCCCACCCCCAAGACTAGTCGATAGTGTGTAGTCTTTGTCATTCTGAACTTGATTCAGAATCCAGAATAGCTTATTTACCGCTTTTGGCAGCAAAAGCGGTGTAAAACTGCTCAAGCAGGACAAAAATCGTCATGTAAATTTAAAACAAAAAACTGCGCCAAAACAATGCTAAAGCAGTCTCTCGCTACTAACATAACTACTTGCTCGAGACGAGTTTTGGCTTAATTCAGCTTTTTATCTATAAATTTACTGGATTTTTGATGCTTGAGGATAAACACGGCTTTTAGGTGGTTGGATAACGTTTGAGTGATTTAAAAAAATCTGTGCTATTATCAATGTATATGGCTGATCAAGAAAAGCGTGAAGTCCCTCAGGAAGGTCCAAGCTTTGTCGAGAGAGAAGCTGAGACTCTACGTGACGGTGCCTTTGTTGTTGGTGTAGGAGCTATTGTTATTGCTGCTGTGGCGGAATCCCCAAAGCTTGCCGTACTAGGCCTTGCTACAACTGCTGCTGGTCTGGCGTATGAAGGACTTAGGCGCTTTATGCACCATCATAGAACCAACGAGACAATACCATCCGAATAGACCAATGTCAGGTTTAGAAATAGTTCAGGTTGGGGATCGGGTATTACGCCAAAAGGCCAAAAAGTTAACAAGCTCTCAGATAAAATCTACCGAAATTCAAGAGCTTATAAAAGCTATGAAATCACTTGCGAAAAGTGGAAAGTATGGGGTAGGGTTAGCGGCACCGCAAGTTGGCGAGAGCTTGGCTCTTTCAGTTATTACGATTCGCCCAACGCCGAGCCATCCGGGGCGGGAGACCTTCGAGGCAGTCATTATCAACCCTGTTGTAACCAAATACATCGGCAAACCTGTACCCAAATGGGAAGGTTGTATGAGTTTTGGCTCAAACGAATCGCCATTGTTTGCGCAATCAGAGCGCTACGAAGAAATAACGGTTACCTATCTCGACGAACAAGGCAACAAACACAAAGAAACGTTAGATGGATTCAAGGCTCACGTTTTTCAGCATGAAATCGATCACCTCAATGGGATTTTATTTGTGGATAGAATAACCGACTCAAAAACATGGATGGGTGCCGAACAGTACAAAAAGATGTTAGCAGCACAAAGTACAACTAAATAATCTGATACAATAGATTCGGATCATTAATCTTTCAATGAACGTAGGAGTGCAAATGGCAGACTTTAATGAAGTATATGAAACGGGTGATGTTGATGGTGGTGTCATCAATGTAGTGAACGAAATTGGCGTGGGCTCAAAGTTGAAAATAGAATGGAATCGTAAAAAGAAGGCTTTTGAGCTTGATCGGGTTGAGCCTGGTATCTTTGCGAAGCCTTGTAATTACGGTTTTATCCCCCAGACGCTCGATGAAGACGGTGACGAATTGGATGTGCTCTGCATCTGCGATGAAGCAATTCCAACTGGCGTAGCTTTTGAAGCCCAGATTATTGGCATCATGAATTTTGAAGATGATGACGAGATGGACCACAAAGTTGTTGTTGTGCCAGCGGATGATCGTCATACCGGCGATGCTATAAAAACACTAAAAGACATCCCTGAGCAATGGTTCAAGCAGGTAGAGCACCACTTTAATCACTATAAAGATCTCAAAAAACCAGGTTCAACTAAGGTGCTGGGCTGGGGCGACGCCGAAGAGGCAAAGGCAACGATTAAAGAATGCCAAACTCGCTGGAATGAACAATAATAAGTACAATCCGAAGCATTGGCAAAAAAGACTACCACAATACCTTTCCGAAAATTGGTCTAAGCTGCCTTCGCCTTTTGCAAAACAGACGGTAAAGTATTTAAAAGATGGTGCAAAAGTTTTAGAGCTTGGTGCCGGTGCTGCTCAAGATGGCCTTTGGTTCGAATCTTCAGGGTATGATGTCACGATTTCAGATGGCGATGATGTTGCGTTTAACGAAATTCAAGCAAGGTCAGTGACCAGTAAAAGGCCAGTTCTCGTTGATATTACAAAACCATTGCCTTTTGAAGACAATAGTTTTGATGCTGTGTACGCACAGCTGGTGCTGCATTATTTTGATGATGAAACAATGCATCAAATTATCAAGGAAATCGAGCGGGTCTTAAAGCCTGGCGGCATCTTCTCCTGTATGGTGAATTCACTTGACGACCCTGAATATGACGAAACGCTTGAAAATGCTTCGGGTCTTATAAATGTTGACGGCCTGATTAAGCGTTACTTCACTTTAGATTCTTTTGCCCCGTTTGTTTCAACTTTCAGACCGCTGTTATTTGATAATAAAGGCCGCCATCCCAAAGATGATGCTAAGGGCAACGTTGGGATGATACGGTTTATCGGAGTATTAAGATAATGGCAAAATTGGTTCCAGCATCAGACGAGGTGATTGCCTATCAGGGCAAGATGCTTGAAATTGTGAACCAAGAAATGACCACAGGTTCAAAAAATATAACCTTCGAGTGGGCACGCCGCGCGCCAGGCATACGCTTAATTTTGGTAAACAACAAAGATCGAACAATCCTACTGACCAAAGAGCATCGATATGAGATAGGTGCTGATGACTTTCGATTGCCTGGCGGCAAGGTCTTCGATTCGTTGAAAGAATATAACGAATTTCTGAAATCAGGTAAAGTCATTCTAGGGCCAGCCACAAAAAAAGCTCACGAAGAATCAGAAGAGGAGGCTGGCGTTCACCTCAAGACTGTTGATCACTTCCATACTTCAATTTGTGGCACAACTGTTCAATGGGATCTCATCTATTTTGTCTCTGAAAATTGGACCAGACAAAGCCAAAAGCCTGAAGACGGCGAAGAGATAGAAATAGTAGAAGCTTCCTTTGAAGAGGCTCGCAAGATGGCATTAGATGGCCGAATAGGCGAAGAGAGATCTGCACTCGTGTTACTCCGCTACTTGTCATCTGTTGGCTAGGCTGTTACAGTACTCACTTGTGAGTACTTCTGATAAAGAGTGGCATGAAGGAGTTGTGCGTCGTTCGCCACGGGGAAACCTCTGGGTGGCAAAACTTATAGTACAATCTTCGACCACCGGAAGGATACTTTACCTGAAGACAAAGCCACGCTTTGAGCACGACAGGGCAAGCAGGCCAGATTTTCCGGGTGGTTATGTGGACGATACAGGTTCACGGCGAGGTCTGGCAGAAGAACCCCAAGATACCGCACGTCGAGAAGCAATTGAAGAAACAAAATTTGAAGAAATAACAGCGCCATTGCATCTTCATACACAAGTTGGCGCTCGCTCCACCGGCGGACTGCCAATTGATATAGAATGGTTTTTATCTCATATTTCTGGGGAGCCAGTGCCAACCTTAAATGATCATGAACATATTGATTCATGGTGGGATCATGCTGAGCACGCACCGGCCATATTTGGTGTCTCAGCGTTGGCAGTAGGCATGCAGGCTATTTTGACATTACATGCAAACAGGTTGCGAACCGGAGCTTAAGCGGTATATACTATACACATAAAACTACTGGATCCTGAACCTAGTTCAGGATGACAATAAGTCAGGAGGTGGGATGTCAAAGGTGCGAGTGGCGATTAATGGATTTGGCCGTATTGGGCGTAATGCTTTTAAGATTTTGCATGGGCGCAGTGATGTTGAAGTCGTGGCTATTAATGATCTTACTGATAATAAAACACTGGCGCATCTGCTCAAGTATGATTCAAATTATCCTGGACACGAGTGGTGCGAAACAATTGAGGCAAATGAACACGGAATTACGGTTGACGGCAAGAAGGTGTTGGTGTTCGCTGAAAAAGAACCCGCTAGCTTACCGTGGGCGGCACATAATATTGATGTTGTCATTGAATCAACCGGTTTTTTTGTTGACCCAGCTCTTGCCAAGGCTCACGTTTAGGGCGGTGGTGCAAAGCGCGTCGTGATTTCAGCTCCAGCAAAAGGCGAGGGAGCTGAAACAATTGTACTGGGCGTGAATGACGATAAAATTGCGGCTATCGGTGATGTCGTGAGTAACGCATCATGCACGACGAACTGTATTACTCCTGTGATGGCGGTGCTTGAATCTGCTTTTGGTATCGAAAAAGCTATGATGACAACAGTGCATAGTTATACCGCCAGTCAGAAGCTGCAAGATGCGCCGGCGAAAGATCTGAGAGAAGCGCGGGCGGCCGCCGAAAATATTGTACCTACTTCTACCGGTGCTTCAATTGCGGCAGCACAGGCGCTACCTGTACTTGAGGGTGTGTTTGGGGGCTTGAGCGTGCGCGTGCCGACGCCAGTGGTTTCGTTGGCAGATTTTGCTGTCGTCACCAAAAAAGAGGTAAGTATCGCAGCCGTGAACGAAGCCTTCAAAAAAGCGGCGAAAGAACCGTACTACCAAGGTATTTTAGATGCGACTGAAGAGGAGCTAGTTTCTTCTGACTATATTGGTAATAGCCATTCTGCAATCGTTGATTTGAAGCTGACAAACGTTGTCGGCGGGAACCTGGTAAAGGTAGTTGCGTGGTACGATAACGAATGGGGCTATTCTAACCGGCTGGTAGAGCTCACGGTTGATGTTGGTAAGGCGCTGCAAAAATGA
The DNA here is from genome assembly GCA_964621845.1 of uncultured Candidatus Saccharibacteria bacterium. Lineage (GTDB taxonomy): Bacteria > Patescibacteriota > Saccharimonadia > Saccharimonadales > UBA7683 > CAYRKQ01. The sequence goes on from CAZUOL010000020.1 coordinate 8,299, forward strand.
GCACACCAAATACTGCTTTGGTTTCGTTTCATCTGAGCCGCAATAAGAAGGGGGACTCTGAGTCCATCTCAGAATAACGACATGAAGATATACGCAGGATCTGATCATGGTGGCTTCGATTTAAAGCAGATGCTGGTCCATTATCTCGACAAAAAACGTGGCTATGATGTCGAAGATGTCGGCGATACTGCACCTGACCCACAAGATGATTACCCGCAGTTTGCTCAAAAAGCTTGCCATAAACTGCTTACCAGCGAAGACGACGAACCGCGCGCCATTTTAATATGTCGTGGGGGTCAGGGTATGAGTATGGCAGCCAACCGATTCAAGGGGATAAGAGCTGCAGTGTGCTGGGATCATGAATCAGCACGTAAGGCACGCGAAGATAATGATAGTAATGTACTTTGTTTGCCAGCTGATCAGCTTTCAGTGCAAGAAGTGAAAGATATTGTTGAAACATGGCTTGAAACACCTTTTTCTCGAGCTGCTCGTCATTCGCGCCGGATTCAAGAGCTCGATCAGTTCTAGGTGGTACAATAGCAGTATGGCGATCATTGTACCCACTATTACAGCGGAAAACCCGCATCAATTTCGTGAACAAGTTGAACGATTACAGCGTTTTACGGGGCATGTGCATCTCGACCTTATGGACGGCATATTCACCAAAAACACAGGTATAAATTTAGAACAGCTCTGGCTGCCAGAAGACATCACCTGCGATGTACATGCGATGTATCAAAATCCAGAACAGGTATTAGAGGAAGTAAAAAAGTTGAGCGTTCGTACTTTTATTGTGCCGGCAGAAAGCGAGTGCGATTTCAAGCATTTCGCCGAAGTACTACAGAAAGCAAAGATGCAGTTTGGCGTTGCGCTTCTTGCTGAAACGCCTGTTGAAAGTGCCAAAGAGGCAATCGAACAGGCAGATCACGTGTTAATCTTTAGCGGTAACCTTGGTCATCAGGGTGGCTCAATGGCAGATCTTAATCTACTGGATAAGATTTCAGGCATTAAAACCATCAACCCTACGGCTGAAATTGGCTGGGATGGTGGCGTAAATATAGAGAATGTAAAAAGAATTGCCGAAGCGGGCGTTGAAATTATTAATGTCGGTTCTGCAATCCACTTCGCGGATAATCCTGAACGGACCTATCAAGAGCTAAAGCAGACCATTTTTTAGTGCTATAATCATAAGCATTATGGGTCGCGTTAGAAACATACGATTTGAGAGCACTGGGTCGAAATCTAAATCTTTCTTGAACGGAAAGGATTTCTAACCGGATGGGTAAGCTTACCGTTAAGCAGCTCGATCAGATTGCCAATGATATCAGAAAGGATATTATTAAGATGCTCGAGCATGCTGGCAGCGGCCATTCAGCAGGGCCTCTAGATTTAGCAGATATTTTTACAGCCCTGTATTTCGATATATTAAAACATGACCCCAAAAATCCAAGTTGGGAAGAGCGTGACATGTTAGTACTGAGTAATGGGCACTGTGCTCCCGTGCTCTATACTGCACTTGCACACGCTGGTTACTTTCCTAAAAAAGAACTTATGACGTTACGCCAGTTTGGTACACGCCTACAAGGACACCCGGAGCGAGAACGACTGCCTGGTGTTGAAACAACCAGCGGCCCCCTGGGTGAAGGGTTAGGTCAGGCAATTGGTATGGCACTTGGCATGCGATTGAACGACGAGCACCATCGATGGGTATATTGCGTAATGGGAGATGGCGAACTAGATGAGGGCATCATCTGGGAATCAGCTATGCTAGCTGGAAAATATAAGCTGCACAATCTCATCGGCATTGTTGATCGTAACAACATTCAGATTGATGGAAACACTGAGGATGTGATGCCGCTTGAAGATCTCAAAGCAAAATGGGAGAGCTTTGGCTGGCACGTTATTGAGGTAGATGGCCACAATATCGAAAGCGTTATAGATGCCGCATCTATGGCGCGAGCCATTGTAGAAAAACCAAGTGTTATCATCGCACATACTATTCCTGGCAAAGGGGTGCCGTTTATGGAATACGATTTTCACTGGCACGGTGCACCGCCAAATTCAGAGCAAGCCAAACAGGCACTTCATAAACTACGTACCCTGGATGGAAAAATAAGAGGCGAACATGAGTAGCGTCCATAGTTCAAATCACAAGAGCACTTTCATCCAATCGGAAGGTGTTTGCCTACTATCGCGATCTGAAGCAGCTCACTTGCCGGGGGAAATAAACGAATGAACATGCATCTTTCGGCGCATATTGGCGATAAAGATATTGAGCAAGAACCTATAAGAAAAGGGTTTGGGCGAGGCCTGAAGGTAGCGGGCGAGGCTAATGATAAGGTAGTGGCACTCTGTGCTGATTTAACTGAATCTACGCAGATGAGCTTGTTTAAAGAGGCCTACCCAAAGCGATTTATTGAAGTCGGCATCGCCGAGCAAAACCTTATTGCGGTTTCGTCTGGTCTGGCTGCAGTCGGGTATATTCCGTTTTCAAGCTCGTATGCTGCCTTTAGCCCCGGCAGAAGCTGGGAGCAAATTAAAACCACAGCAGCACTGAATAATATGCCTGTAAAAATAATTGGTTCGCACGCTGGGGTGTACACTGGCGCTGATGGTGCAACACACCAGATGCTGGAGGACATTGCTTTGATGCGGGTGCTACCCAATATGGTGGTGATCGCACCAGGTGACAGCAAGGAGGCTGAGAAGGCGACAGTTGCCATGAGTGAAGATAGTAGGCCTAATTATTTGCGTCTCACTCGAGAAGCAACACCGGTATTTACCACAGACGCGACGCCATTTGAAATCGGGAAGGCCTATATATATCGTGTAGGCACTGATGTGACAATTGTGGCAACAGGTACGATGACGTACCAGGCACTTTTAGCAGCTCAAAGTCTTGAAAAAGATGGTATTTCAGCAGAAGTTGTTCACTGCCCAACTATAAAGCCGCTCGATGAGGAAACCATTCTGAAAAGTGTGCGCAAAACTGGCAGGGTAGTAACGGCAGAAGAAGCCCAGGTGTCAGGTGGTCTAGGTGGTGCTGTAGCAGAACTGCTGAGCGAAACGCATCCTGCTCTTCTGAGGCGCATTGGAGTGAAGGATCGTTTTGGTGAAAGTGGTAAGCCCGATGAGTTGTTGCGCCATCTCGGTCTCACTCATACGCACATAGTACTTGCCGCCCACGAACTTATTTGAGTTCAATAAGCATAACGGGTATTATTGTTAGCAATGGGACTAAGCATTAAAGAAATACGAGAAAACTGCATACGGGCGCGGCATTTAATGCAACGTTCCCGCCAACAACATTTTGCGGTCGGTGCTTTTAATATTGATAACCAAGAAACTTTGATTGCAGTAGCAAGGGCAGCTCAAAAAAAGAACTCACCTGTTATGGTTGAGGTCAGCCACGGTGAGGTAGAGGCGATTGGCCTTGAAAACATTCGGGACATGGTTGATAACTACATCGCTGAGTACGGGGTAGAGATGTACATCAACCTTGACCATTCGCCCACTGTTGAGGATGCAAAGCGTGGTATTGATGCGGGATTTGAGTTTATCCACATCGACATTTCGCAGGCTCGCCACGATGCTTCGGAAGAAGATATTATGAAAGAGACGTGTGAAGTAGTCGAGTATGCAAAGCATACAGGCGCTTTAGTTGAAAGCGAGCCTCATTACTTTGGGGGAAGCTCCAATGTGCATGATGAGAAGATTAATTACGATGAGATTAAAAAAACCTTTTCAACGCCGCAAGGCGCAAAAGCGTTTGTGGCTGCGACAGGAATAGATACATTTGCAGCTGCAATCGGTAATTTGCATGGTAAATACCCCGTTCCAAAGCAGCTTGATTTAGTACTGCTGAAGCAAATACGCGAGGCGCTCAGTTGTAATATCAGCTTACATGGTGGCTCTGGTACACCACTCCATTATTTTGAAGAAGCTGCCAAAATTGGTGTGAGCAAGATTAATATCAATTCAGATATGCGCTATGCTTTCAGAACAGCTCTTGAAGCAGCACTAAAAAAAGATCCAGATGAGTTCGCAGTGGTAAAGCTGATGGACGACGTCAAAGAAGCTGTTCAAAAGGTCGTAGAAGAAAAAATTGATGCTTTCGGCTCAGCCGATAAAGCCGTACTGTAGTGTAAATATTCTAATTGCGTTGTTCTCCGTGCTTTCAATATGCCGTAGCATAAGTAGTTTGTGTGCCATCCGAGCATAGAGTATAATCATGACAAAACACCCACACTGATTATGAAGTATTGCTATGAATTCTATCTTTTAAAAGAGGCGGTCACACAAGAGGACTGGAGAAGACTTTATAATGTCTTTTCTCAGCATGCCGGTGTGTTAAGTGAATTTCAACTTATTGTGAAGGTTGAAGAAAACACGGTCCGCTACTTTATTTTAAGTAAAAAAGATATTGGAGTGCTTTCCAATAATATTGAAGTTGGAGTATTGAGGCCAGTAGATAAAAAAGCGATTGGCCTACCTCCTAGTAGCGGGCTTGGCAAGGATCGGTTAGTCATACTGAAACCAGGCTGGTCATTATTGGACTTAAAAGAAAAATACAACGTGAAAAAAGCAAAAGATTTGCAGGTAGCCGTTTTTAATGTTCGCCGCATTAATGTTGAAAAGAGCCTTGTAAAAGCCAAGCTTTACTTTAAAAACGCTGCCAATGCCTGGAGTGTGAACAATCGGATTATGACCGCGTTCCCTGCAGGATTGCTGGCGATCGATTTCTCAAAAAACACACGATATTTAAGAAAAAAGATCACCAAATATCTTGACATCCAAAAGTCGCTTCATATTATGCAGAGCGAAAACGTCGGTGCGGTATTTGAAATCGATACCTTCCCCTATCTGCCAAAAAACTATTATTTGCCGCTTCAGGCTTATGATTTTGAAAAACACTCCTTCATTATAGGTATGAGTGGTAGTGGTAAATCTAAACTGATCACGCTTATTGTGGATAGGCTGGCGACATCCGCGGCACTGAAGCAAAGCTATCGGGTTATTGTGATTGACCCCCACGCTGCGCTGGAAAAAGACCTTGCAGGCATACAAGATAGTATGGTGGTCAACTTCAAGGGGCAAGAGCAAGAAACAGAATTATTTGCTGGCGCGGGTACTGATGTGCAAGCGGCTACCGAACTCACTGGCACATTATTCAAATCATTGCTATCAGATCAACACAACCCCAAGCTGGAACGTGTACTGCGATTCTCGCTGTATGTACTGATGACTGCTCAAGCTATGAACCTCGATAACCTAAAGCGATTTGTGACAGATGTAGAGTATCGAAATCAGCTATTAGCGCACGTACAGGGGTACGTACCAGATAACATTGTGCACTTTTTTGGTACAGATTTTAACGAAATTCGTACAAAGTATTATGACCAAGGTATCTCTCCTATAGCGAGCCTGGTAGACGAAATGCAAATGCAGCCAAGTCTTGCAGGGAAGGGTGAGAACGCTGTTTCGTTAGCTCAAATTGTAAACAGTAACTTTTTGACGGTCTTTTCACTCAATAAAGTGACAATGGGTGAAAAGGTTGTTAAAACCGTGGCAGGGCTATTAATACAACAGATCTTTCTGTTGGCACAGGCTCGTGCATTCAATCACAAGGTGATGCTCATTGTTGATGAGGTTTCGGTGGTGCAAAACCCTGCATTGGCAGCTATTTTGGCTGAAGCGCGTAAATTTAACCTTTCGGTGGTGTTAACGCAGCAGTATTTTGGCCAGATTGAAAAAGATCTTAGGGACGCTATTTTTACCAATGTGATGAACTACTATGTGTTTAAGGTTTCTGAAGAAGATGCACGGGCTTTGGAGGGCAACCTCACAATAGAATTACCAAAAGAGATTCTAGAGGCTGAGAAGAATAAGGGGTTGAAACAAAGCGATGTAAGAGTACAAATGCTCACGGGTCTTCATCCACGTGAGGTGTTCTTGCGACTAAGTTCAGACGGAAAACTGCTGCCGTGCGTCAAGGCTCGTACGCTAGATGTAACGGCTGCGCCAAAAGTCGAAAATGTCGAGCTAAAAGAATACGCTCAGGCAAAAGAGATGCCCTCTAAGTTTGTTGAAAATGCGCAGGCTGTGTATCAGGAGCTAAACGTGACAGCGGCTTCAAGTGCTACACCGCAGGCGCCGCCAGTTGCTCCAGGAGCGGCTGCAGCACCTGATCCTGGATTATCCCAGACAGTAGCGCCGCAGCCTCAGCCGAGCGCAACCTCGGGCACTGAGCCAAAGGTGGGTAGGCGTGAATTTTTGAATTTGCACGATCTGTTAGCAACCAACTCATCATCAAGAGATAATGTAAGGAGAAAGAAACAATGAATGCGGACGAAGCAAAAAAAATGCTTGATAAAATTGTAGGTCAGGTCTTTGGATATCAAAACACTCTCTCACTGGATCAGTTTATGCAAAAGTTTGCCTTTGATGTGCGTTTGCCTCAGCAGGTGTATGACTCTACCGACGGATCACCTACGTGGGCATCATCTACAAATCCTACAAAGTTTATCACCCAAGAACATGCCCGTACGAACGAAACCGCTAGTAGTGACGGTCTTTACGCCAAACAACCAATCAATAATTTACAAGAACTACTTGATATATGGAACCGAATTAACTTAACCACTACTGAACGCCAGATTGATTGTCTGAATGTCGCTGAAAGCGACAACATCATTAAGTCTGAGAATGTGTACCGATCGCAAGATATCAGACGTTCAAAAAACGTACTTTTTTCCGACGGTGTTGAAGATTCGGAGTTCATTGCGGCCAGCCAGCGTTGCGGTGCCAACTCTTTCTGTATACGAGTGGAAGATAGCGGTGAGTGTTCGAACAGTTTTGGTGTGGTGTGGTCAACGCGGATCACCAACTGTCTGTTTATTCAGGATGCAGCAGACATGCAAGACAGCATGTTTTGCTACAACATAAAAGGTAAGCGATTCTGTGTTGCGAACATGCAGTTTACTGAAGAGGAATACCGTAAACTTCGTCAAGAAGTGGTGCAATGGCTGCTGAGCCCCGAAAGCTAGGCAGCGAGCTGAGCCTGTGTATTGACGCTTGTTTTTCTGCGCGAATCTAGATGTTTTAACATTGCAACCACTGCGTGGGTCTCATCAAAAATGGCTGTTTGTGTGAGGGTGCTCTCTCGCTGTATTTCACGTTTTGCTAACGAATTTCTTATAAGTAAGTACATGAGTGTTTCAGGATCGGCAATAGTAAGATGACTACCCTCTAGCTGAGTGATTCGAATGTTTGGGTAGGTTGAATGCGGTAAGATTTCTTGCCAACGTGCGTGATCAGAGGCGGAGTCTTTTTCATAGGTCGTAACGTGAACAAGGGTATGAGTATTGATGCGCTTGGCAAGAGCGCCTGCTTCACCGCTTCCGAGTGCAAAGCCAATCGCAAACTGGTGCTCTAATGAGCTCGGCCACAGATCGACTGTGGCAGGATAATGGAGCAGGGTACGATTCGCAATTCTTCCTCCGAGCCGCATCATCTGTAAGGGTTCATCAATGATTTGGTTTAGTAGCCTCAAGATGGTTTCAACCCTCACTTTATCCGGAAAGCAAGGAGCAGTTAAGTCGGCAAATAGTATTTCTTGTTCAAAATGCTCGGCCAGCGCTATGATGCCGAATCCTGTCATTGCGCCACGTGATTCGCCGATAAGGTTCCGCTCAGCATGTTTCACTAATGGTTCGGCATTACGGTTGACTCTTAGTTCAGCTAAATTAGCAAAGGCCAGCGTGGCGGCGGCAGAATCGGCTAGAGTGATGGGCCCTGTGGGGGTTGATTTGTTATGCCAGCTCCCTTCGGCCCCCACGAAGAACACATAGTTGCCTTCACGCATAAAATTACGGGCAGTGTGCTCATTATGTCCTCGATCGCTCGTAAGCCAAGGCGATGTACCAACAATGGCTACTTCGGACTGGGGTGCTTTAGGAACGCAGATTATCCCAGCGTATGAGTAGCCAAGGGTGGTGGTGAATCCATACCGTTCAATGGTGCCCACGCCAGCAATATGCTCAGGTTCACCCAGAAGCTCAATGTGTGTTATGTTTGCGTTGCGCTGGAGTTCCTGAATATGTTCAGCGCTGAGGTAGCCTGATTGGTCACCTTCAAGGCGTGGGTTGTGGTATGAATCAAGCGCCTGATATGGCAAGGCACGGCGAGCTGCCTTTGCAGCAAGATCGGCCACCCCATGTCCGATGCGCTCTACTGGAACCATACACTCCCTTAGTAACTCATTAAATCATAAGCTCTGTGGGCTAGTTTTGTAAAGTATCAATCTGTTATATACTGTTAGCAATGAAACTGACTCGTGAAGATGTATTAAAATTAGCTCGCCTATGCAAGCTGCAGTTGTCTGAAGAAGAGATTGGAAGATATCAAACTGAGCTTTCGCAAATATTAGAATATGTGGCACAGCTTGATAGCGTTGACGTTGCTGGCTTGAAGCCAACGTACCAGGTTACAGGGCTCACAAGTGAAGAACCCAATGCTACTCGCGAAGATGTGGTGACTGTTCAGGTTTCACAAAAAGATTTGTTTAAAAACTTGCCAGCACTGGAAAAGGATCAAATTAAAGTAAAAAGGATGATTGGGTAATGCCAAATTGGGAACCTATCGCTAAGATTGTTGATGATGTTCGCACTGGTACGATTACCGCTCGAGCGAATGTTGAAAAAGCTCTTAAGCTCATTGAAGAGCATAAAGAGTTCCAGGCAATTATAGCAACTATTCATTCACGCGCTCTCGAGCGAGCGGCACAAATTGATGAACAAGTGCAGCGTGGCGAAAACCCTGGTCGGCTTTGTGGCGTACCATTTATTGCGAAAGATAATTTTTTAGTGTTTGGAGCTGAAACGACTGCAGCAAGCAACATACTCAAGGGTTTTGAGGCACCGTACCAGGCTACTGTTATTGAAAAGCTAGAAGAAGAAGGAGCCATATGTGTAGCAAAGGCCAATATGGATGCTTATGGACATGGTGCATCAACTGAAAATAGTGATTTTTTTACGACGAAAAATCCACATGATGTCACCCGGGTTGCTGGTGGTTCATCAGGTGGTTCGGCGGCTGCAACGGCGCTCGGACTCGTGCCCTTTTCAGTTGGCACAGACACTGGGGGTTCAATCCGTCAGCCTGCAAGCTTCACTGGAACGGTTGGGCTACGACCTTCTTATGGCCTCGTTTCGAGATCAGGTGTTATTGCTATGGCCAGCAGCACTGACACAATTGGCGTACTGACCAATACGGTTGAAGAAACAGCGCTGTTAATTGATATTATTGCCGGTCAGGATCCACTTGATAGCACCACCATACCACGTCAAGAAGACTATACGGTACTTGATACAAGCTTAAAAAACAAAAAGATCGGTGTCATCAAAGAATATTTTGGCGACGGGCTTGATGCTGGGGTAAGGGTAAGTATTGATAATGCAATAGAACAATTGAAAAAAGCTGGCGCTGACATAAAAGAAGTAAGCCTGCCAAGTCTGCCCCTTGCTCTTGCTGTCTACTATATTGTTTGCCTTGCTGAGATTAGCTCAAATCTTGCTCGATATGATGGTCAGCGATTCGGTCATTTTGAAGGTACTGCGAAGGATCTTGATGAAAGCTATGCAAAGTCACGCCAGATTGGGTTTGGCGCCGAAGCAAAGCGCCGGATTATGATTGGCACCTATGTTCTTTCGAGCGGATATTATGATGCATACTACAAAAAGGCTCAAACGGTGCGAACAAAGCTTATCACCGAGTTTAACGAAGCGTTCAAATCAGTAGATTTTCTATTAGGCCCGGTGTTCCCGACGACTGCTTTCAAAATTGGCGAGAACACAAGCGACCCGCTCGCAATGTATCTTGGGGATATAATGACCGTGAGTGCCAGTATGGTTGGGGTGCCAGCAATGAGCGTACCTTGCGAAATGGCTGATGGATTACCGGTTGGTTTACAACTGATTGCACCGCAGCGTCATGATAAAGAGTTACTAGGTCTTGCCAAGGCCTTCGAGGAACTTTCAAAATGATTACGAAAGAGTTAAAGCAGCAATATACCGTTACCATAGGCATTGAGTGTCACGTGCAATTGAAAACCAAAAGCAAACTGTTTTCTGGCGAAGAAAACGATGCGCGGGGCAAGGCTCCAAACACGACTGTTGGTCACGTGAGCTTTGGTATGCCTGGCGCTCTACCGGTGCTCAACAAAGAAGCCGTTCACCTTGCAAGCAAAGCGGCATTTGCACTAAACACCGAGCCCCAAAAGTTCTCTAAATTCGACCGGAAACACTATTTTTATCCAGATTTACCAAAAGGCTATCAAATTAGCCAATTTGAAGAGCCGATTATTCTCGGCGGCTTTGTTGAAATAGCAGTTGATGGTGAAAAAAAGAAGATTGGTATTACCCGTGCACATATGGAAGAAGACGCCGGTAAATCAACCCACCCAGCTGGCAAAGATTACTCTCTGGTTGATTTGAACCGAGCTGGTACACCACTGCTTGAGATTGTTTCAGAGCCCGATCTGCACTCAGCAGCCGAGGCGAAAGCCTACGCCCACGAACTGTACCTATTGATGAAATACGCTGACGTAAGTGATGTCAATTTGTATCATGGCAACATGCGCTTTGATGTAAACGTATCTGTGAGCAAAACCAGCACGCTTGGCACACGAACTGAGACAAAAAATCTTAACAGCTTTAAGGCGGTTGAAAAGGCGGTTGAATATGAGGTCCAGCGTCAAATTGAAGTGCTCGAAAAAGGCGGCCAGATCATTCAAGAAACGCGTGGCTGGGATGATGCAAAACAAAAGACCTTCTCTCAGCGCACAAAAGAGGACGCCCATGATTACCGGTATATGCCCGAGCCTGACGTCCCGCCGATTGTTCTCACTGATAAATACATTGCCGAAGTAAAGGCCGAAATGCCTGCTTTACCAAACGAATATCGTAGGGAGTTCACAAAAATCGGCCTCACTCCCGAAGCTGTCGAGGATATCTTAAGTGTTCCAGAAAGTGCGAAGACTGTGCATAGAATGCTTGGAGCTTCTGGCTCCAGTGACGAACATGCCAAGGTGATTGCAGTACAGCTGTTGAGAACAAAATCTCATTCTGACGATGAAACTATCTCACATGCAGAAGCTGATATTTCTGTAAACAAGTTAGTGAAGTTTGCGCAAATGGTCATCGATGGCAAGGTCAGCTCAACCAACGCTAAAGTTATTTTTGATGAAATGTACATGACCGGTGAGGACCCACAGAAGATTGCAGAACAGAAAAAACTATTGCAGGTTTCGGACGAAGGCGCAATTGAAAGCATTGTCGCAGAAGTTTTAGCCGAAAACGAAAAGGCCGCTGAAGACGTCAAAAACGGCGAAATGAAGGCCATCGGCTTCTTAGTAGGACAGGTGATGGCAAAATCTAAAGGTCAAGCAAACCCAGGTCTTGCCCAGCAAATCATCAAAAGACAGTTAGGCCTCTAGAGCCGCCGACTGTACAATCGCCTCTTGCATAAGTGCATGTGCAAGGCTCTCAACAAGTTGAAACGATTCAGAGCTGGCATGCAGATATTGAGGTCGAAGGCTTAGGCCTGTATCGTCGTATTCAGGCAATGCGAGCCCCATAAATCTTTGAAATGGTCCATACGGCTTTTCTATGTATGAACGATCACAAATTCTTGAGTTGCTATTACTCACATATCCATTGCTACATATAACGGCCAAATCTGTACCTTCAACAATTCTTTGATCGGAGTCTCTGCGCATGCCGTTTCTAATGCGTATCTTCTCAAACGAACTAATATGATCCTCAGTTTTCACTAATGGCCGTACAAAACGTGTGCCACCTCTTGCGTAGCTGTAGTGGCTTTGATCGGGCTGATATTCTGGTATATGAGTTGCGATAACCCTGAAGCGAAGAGCGTCGTTGGTTATACCTAGACGATCTTTTTGAGCGGTTTGTGTGACGGGCAGCCAGTCTGTTGTTCTCCTCCATGCATCCCAAAGCCTGCCTGTCCCGATTTTTATACCATGGCGCATTGTGAGCCGCGCAAGCAAAAATGCTAAGTTAGTGTGTGCTGCCACGTTAGATTCGTCAGTGAAGAAATCTCTGTCAGCCTCTGCCACTTGTTTTTCGCGTGCAACCTGTGCTGCCAACGCATCTTCTTCAAATAGAACACCCGAAACTACTCTGCTCATATTCTGACAAAGATAGCATTATCTAGGCAGATATACAACCCAGCACAGCACGAAATAGCTCTGGATTAGCCTAATGACAGTATGTCATGTTCCTGCGGGGGTGGTATAATGTATGTATGGACTCATACGACATATTAGTAATTATACTTTCAATCATGCTTGCAATATTTTTATTGCTTAGCATCATAGCGCTGGTGTACATAGTTAAGTTTACAAAAAACATTAAAGAAATTTCAGATAAGGCCAAGGATCTCGTAGATAACGCGAGCAGTGCTGCGGCCATGATGAAAAAAGCAGCTGCGCCCGCTGTCGTTGCTAAATTCGTGGCAGAACAGATAAGTGAAGCGGTAAAAAAGCACAACAAAGGCTCTAAGGAGGAGTAATGGCAAAAGGTAAAAAATTTGGACTAGGAATTTTAATTGGTACAGTAGTCGGCGTCGTGGCAGGCTTGTTGACAGCGCCGAAATCAGGCAAAGAAACGCGCAAAGATATTAAAAACAAAGCCAAAGAGGTGAAGGGGATTGCAGAACGAAAGCTAAAAGAAGCGTATAAAGAGCTCGGTGTACTAGCAGCAGAGGCGGGTGTGCAGGCAGATAAGCTCAAGGGCAAGGCAAAAGATGAATGGGCTGAGCTTGCTAAAAAGGCGGAGTTGTTAAAGGGGCAGGTTAAGGCAGCGATTACGTCAATTAAGAGTGGTGATGATGATCATGATGAAGCGACCATTGACCAATTGCTTGCCGACTTTGTTGCTTTGAAGAACAAAGTTGCTAAGAAAGCAAAAGAACTTAAGAAATAGCGAGTATTGGGTGGAGCACACAGAGCAACAGGGTATCTCAGAAAAAAAGAAGATACGACATGGTACGCCGAACAGTTTAGATACGCGGGCTGCGGTAGAGGCGCTTGAGTATTTGCTTGCAGCTGGCTATGTAAGCAAAAAGCGCCTGTATTTTGCCAACTTTATGCGTGGCATCTTCTTTAGCCTCGGTACCATCGTTGGGATAGCGCTTGTTGCAACGGTTGTTATTGGAGTACTCGATCAGTTTGATGTAAAGCCGGTAAACAATTTAAAGATAAACATTCAGAAGGCGCTAGAAGTAAAGGGCAACACCACTCAGGCGACGCCGGAGTAAGGAAGCACTGTCGAACGATAATGCCACTAGTCAAGTGCGATGGTGTAGGTACCCGGAGTGAGTGTATGTGCATCAGTGGTGGTCAAAAAAACTTGATAGTTTTTAAAACCAGCTAAAATCTGCTCTTGGTGATGGAGATCAAGCTCACTTAAAACATCATCAAAAAGCAGTATTGGCTTTATGTTGTGTGGTGCATATTGGCGACTCAGCAATTCAGCGTCTAGTAATTTAAGCGCCAATACGATTGTTCGTATTTCACCACGAGAGGCACGCTCACGGGCTGGTTGGTCACTCAGGCGTATTTCAAAGTCATCACGATGAGGTCCAAAGCCGGTGTGGCCAAGTACTATATCTCGCATAAGTGAGGTTTCAAGGAAATGCAGTAACTTGTTGGCATATGTTTTCGGGTCAGTGCTGACTCTGCTCTCGTAAGTGAGCAAAATGTTATCAGTACCTCCGAGCTTATTGTATTCCTTGGTAATGCCCCGTTGCAGCTCTTTTAGCAAGGCAATCCGCGACGCGACAATTATCTCACTTAAGGCCGAAAGCTGTGTATTCCAAATAAAAAGCTGATCGATTTCTGTTTTTGATTGTGCATGCGGAGACATTGTTTTCAGAAGACTGTTACGCTGTTTCAGGATACGTTCAAATCGATGCAAGCTCTCTGCTACCGTGATATCAAGCTGCGAAGTCAGGCTATCGAGATAGGTTCGCCGTTTTTCCGGTGATCCAGTTATCATGCGGCCAATGTCAGGCTCAAACAACACAACAGGTAAGCGCTTGGCGAGCGGCATTCGTGCATTCTTTTGTTCGCCGATGTTCCATCGTTTTTGGTATACCCCTTTTGATGCCTGTTCGACAAGTAGCCTGCGTACGCCGTGTGTCTCCCCAGTGCTCAGTGTTACTTCAAGTACCGCCTGTTTGCGGCCCCAGCGTAGCATTTCTGGTAGACCGCCGCGGAAGCTTTTGCCGCATAACAGTACATACAACGCCTCTATAAGTGTTGTTTTACCACTACCGTTGGGACCAACAATAGCATTGATGTTTTTATGAAACTGAAAAAAGGATTGCCTGTGAGAGCGGACGTCTTGAAGTTTTATACTATCAATTATTTGTGCGGCCATATCTATACAGTATACGCTATCTGTTGACAGTGCTTCTTGAGGTGTTCATAATGCCCAAAAGGAGTGAGGTATGTTGTATAAATCAGCTGAATATTTAGCTACTGTGAGGAGAGGTATTCGTAACATGGGTTCACGCATCATTGATTGGGCCGTAAGCGGACCTGAACTAGAGCAAATCGTGGAAGCTGATAAGCCAGGTGTGCAGTGTGTAGAATGGAACCCGGGAATCAAAGACGCAGTTATCTTATGTGCGATTGGCATTGAATACGCTGGCGTAGGGATCGAGGCGGCTAAAATACTCGGGAGATGTATGCTTGATGAAGCAGTTGAGAGAATGTGCGACCGCGTACGGTTCCTAAGCTAGATGATATAATGAACGTACTATGGGAGTAAAACAAACACTGAAAGCCAGTGATTATGTGCATCTGCACAATCATACGCAGTACAGCTTGCTTGATGGCCTCACAAAGATCCCAAAGCTCATAGATTTTGTGAAAATAGACGGTATGGAGGCGGTTGCCATGACAGATCATGGGACTCTTTCTGGAGCAATTGATTTTTACAAAACGGCAAACGCTCAGGGTATAAAGCCACTCATTGGCATTGAAACCTACGTAGCGGCGCGCAACCATACTGATAAAGACCCTCAAAAAGATAAGGCGCGTTTTCATCTTATTCTGATTGCGATGAACAACAAGGGATACGAAAACTTGATGCGGCTTTCTACTATCGCGAATCTTGAGGGGTATTACTATTATCCGCGCATTGATCACGAACTGCTCGAAAAATATAACGAAGGACTTCTTGTGACCAGTGCATGTATGGGTGGCGAGGTTGGCCAAGCACTTAAAGAGGGCGACGTTAGGAAAGCTGAAAAAATAGCTGCGTGGTATAAATCAGTGTTTGGCGATAGGTACTACCTGGAGATTCAAGATCACGGTCACCCGAAAAATTCGCTCTATAACAAAGAGCAGGGGGACATAAACAAGGCGGTACTTGCACTTGGTAAAAAGCTTGATATTCAGGTGGTGCTTACGTGTGACGCACACTACCTGCAACACGAAGATCAAGAGGCTCATGAAGCACTTCTTTGTGTTGGCACGGGAGCATACTTAAGTGACGAAGGCCGGATGAGTTTAAAAGACTTTCCTTTGCACGTAGTTTCGGCTCACGAACTGATTGATCGATGGGGTGGTGAGCATCCTGAGGTCATCTCTAACACGAAGGCCTTGGCCGATCGCTGTGAGCTCACACTTGAATTGGGAAAAATCCTCATACCAAAGTTCCCAGTTCCGAAAGGCGAAGACGAAAAGAGCTATTTGCATAAATTAGTGTATCGCGGCCTTGCCTGGCGCTACGGTGCTGTTGAAGAAGCGAGGGCTCATCGGATTACTGAAGAAGAGGCGAAGAAGACGCTCCCTCCTGAAATACTGGAACGTGCCCAGTTTGAGTTAGGCGTCATTGATAAAATGGGCTTCAACGGGTATTTTTTAATTGTTCAAGATTTTATTAACTGGGGCAAAAACCAGGGCATTGTTTTTGGACCTGGTCGCGGGTCTGCAGCAGGGTCAATTGTTGCCTTTGCGCTCAGAATCACGGAGCTTGACCCGATCAAATACGATCTACTATTCGAGCGCTTTCTAAACCCTGATCGTATCAGTATGCCAGATATTGATATTGATATTCAGGATACGCGAAGAAATGAGGTCATAGAATATTGTGCCAATAAATACGGGCACGATCACGTGGCAAACATTGTTACGTTTGGCACGATGGCTGCGCGGGCCGCCATCCGCGACGTTGCACGAGTTATGCAAGTGCCTTACGCCGAAGCGGATCGTCTCTCTAAGCTGGTACCACCACCTGTTCAGGGTCGACATATTCCACTGGCGACCAGTATAAAAGAAGACCCTGATTTAAAGCGAGAATACGAAGAGAACTCAACCTCTAAAGAAGTGATCGATTTAGCTATACGGCTAGAAGGCACCATTCGATCACATGGTGTGCACGCGGCAGGTGTGGTGATTGCACCAGATGACATTGTTAAGTTTGTGCCACTCGAAATGGCCCAAAAGGGGGTTGTTTCAACCCAATATGCCATGGGGCCAGTTGAAGAGCTCGGGCTGCTAAAGATGGACTTCTTAGGGCTATCTAACCTTACGATCATTCGCAACGCCCTGAGGATTATCAAAAGGGTATATGGTCGGGCGATTGAATTTGATGAAATTCCGCTTGATGATATGAAAACTTTTGAACTATTTCAACGCGGCGATACTACCGGTGTTTTTCAGCTTGAATCAGCAGGCATGAAGCGCTATTTAAAAGAGCTCAAGCCGACCGCTTTTGATGACATTATCGCAATGGTGGCGTTATACCGCCCTGGACCGATGCAATTTATTGGCGATTTTATAGCTCGTAAGCATGGCGAAAAAGAAATAACGTATTTACACCCTGGTTTAGAAAATTCGCTGAAAAGCACCTACGGCATCCTAGTTTATCAAGAGCAGTTCATGCAAATCTCAAAAGAATGGTGTGGTTTTACGGGCGGACAGGCAGACACCCTGCGTAAAGCAGTCGGTAAAAAGAAGATAGATCTCATGCGAAAAATGAAGATCGAATTTGTAGAAGGCGCCATCAAAAACGGAGGTGCTGACCAACTGGTGGCTGAAAAATTCTGGGATCAACTCGAAGAGTTCGCCAACTATTGTTTTAATAAGTCTCATGCCGCGTGCTACGGGCTTATTGCCTACTGGACCGCATACCTTAAAGCCCACTACCCCGACGCTTTCATGGCTGCGCTCATGACTAGTGATGCAGACGATATCGATCGCCTTGCGATAGAAATTAACGAGTGTCGCCATATGGGCATTGAAGTGCTCTCACCAGATGTCAATGAGTCATTTGTTGAGTTTGGGGTGGTCAAAGGTAAAAAACAGATTCGCTTTGGGATGAGTGCCATAAAAAACGTCGGTGTTGGTGCTGTCGAGGAGATTATTCGTGTGCGTGAAGAAGGCGGACATTTTAAGCATATTCATGATTTTGTTTCCCGTGTCGACACCCGAAAAGTAAACCGCAAAGTATGGGAAAGCCTGATCAAATCAGGAGCGTTTGACTCTTTTGGCGAAACACGTGGCGATTTGCTCTTTAATTTAGATGCCCTATTGGCGCTTGGCTCAAAGATTCAAAAAGAGCGAGAAACCAACCAGGCAGATATCTTCGGTGGTTTAGACGATGCCTCACCTAGTATCACGCCGCAGTTTGTATTCGAGAAGGCACCGGAACAAATGGCGGAGCGTGATGCATTGCTGTTCGAGCGTGAGCTACTTGGTTTGTATTTGAGTAAGCATCCACTTGATGGCTATGATGTCTTCTTGGCTGAAAATACGTTGCCACTTGCCAGTATAAACAATTCTATGGAGGGTAAGACGGTCACTGTTGGTGGGGTGGTGTCGACAGTTCGCGCTATCACGACGAAAAATGGCGCCAAAATGGCATTTGTAAAGATAGAAGATAAAAGTGCAGAATGTGAACTTGTTGTTTTCCCAGGGGTGTACGAGAAGCTCAATGCGTCGTGGCAGCAAGACCACGTAGTAATGGTAAAAGGTAAGGTGAATTATAAAGATCGCGATGGTAATATGGGCCAAGAGCTGAAAATATTAGCAGACCAGGCTAACTTAGTAACCGAAGAAGACGCCAAAGCCTATCAGGCGAAAGGGAGGATACCAAAGCCGCCCAAAGGGAGTAAGCCGACTGTGGTTGCTAAGCCGGCGAAACAGCCATCGCCGCGACCGGTTGAAAATGAATATCAAACGGCTGAACGCCTGTACGTTCACCTAAAAGATCCAAATGACAACGAAAAGCTGCTTGCGCTGAAGCAGATTGCCAGCGAGTTCCCGGGCGATGCCGATCTTGTATTGGTGCTTGGGGAAGATGCGCAAAAGACGGCACTGAAAATGCCGTTTAAAATAAATCGTAATGACGCACTTCGTGAAAAACTTTCTGGAGTCTTTACGCCTGATTGCATCGTATTTAAATAGCCCTAGTGAGCTCATAAAGCGCTATCGCAGTTGCAACAGAAACATTAAGCGATTCTTTTTTGCCTTGCATGGGGATTTCCATAATATAATCCATTTGTACCAATATGCTCGGTGAAACGCCATGCACTTCATTGCCAACGATAAGTGCAATCGACTCAGTATCTGATGCTTTGAGTCGCTTGCTGATATCTTTTGGGTTGTTGCTCGCTTCGTGCTGTTCGAGGGCGATTAGTGTCGCATGATCATTATGGAGAGTGGCAAGAACCTCTTCGATTGTGTGATAATGTTTAAAATTGACGGTGCTTTCTGCACCGAGGGCAGTTTTATGGATTTGGCGCGTTATCTTATCGGCAAAATGCGGTATGCGTGAATCACCTTCGAAGGTAGGATACGGCGTGTACCCACTAAAGAGTATTTCTTGAATACCGAGCCCATCACACGTTCGAAAAAATGCTCCTACGTTGTGGGTGCTGCGAATATCGTGGGCCACTAAAGTTATTTTCATATCCTAACTAGTATAACAGTGTAAACCTCTTATGTTTTGGGGTACAATAATGGTATATGTCTTTCGGTGATGCAGCAGATCAAGAGAAGTTCCGCGAAAGCGAGGAGCAGGCTACCCAAAAGCGGGCTGATTTATTAAAGCTCGAATACGTTGATAGTCGTGGCTTAACAGATATAGCCCTGGCTCGTAACGTACTGACGAATCAAGAAATGTACGAGAAAAAGCTCGTGCCGCTTTATGATACTGGGTCTGGGTATACGTTTGGCATTACGATTGGTACTCCACAACAGACACTCCGTGAGTTACGTGATCGATATGAAGATAAAAATGTGAATTTTGTCATGATAAGCAACGCTGGCTTTAAGGAGTTCATGCTCCGTTTTGATCCGCCAAAAGAGGTGCACTACGAAGACATCACAGTGAAATCAGAAGGTGCAAGCGACAATATCATGCAGGTGTCGCAGACACTCGAAGGAGTAAAATCAGACGATATCCTGGAATATGTTATAAACCAAGCCGATAAGATTGGTGCTTCAGATATTCACTTTGAAACAGCACGGCGCGGCGTGCGAGTGCGGTTCCGTATCGACGGAGCCCTTCATTTAATTGCAGTAGTTTCGCACCAAAAATATCGTCAATTACAGCAATCCATAGCGGTGAAAGCGAACATTTCAACATCGGCACCAGATGCCCAAACTGGTCATTTAACACAGCAGATCGAAACAGCAGATGGCAAAGGAAAGACCCTAAATATGCGCATCGAAACCGTACCAACAATGTACGGTCAAGATGCTGTGGTACGACTATTCAATATGGATACCAGTTTGCTTAACCTTGATAACCTTGGTCTTTCTGAGCGCGAACGAGCGCCAATAGATGAGGTGATTTCACGACCACATGGGATGGTGCTCATGGTAGGTCCAACTGGGTCGGGTAAAACAACTACCCTCTACTCAATTTTGCAAAAACTTAACACTCCTGAAAGAAAAATTGTCACTTTAGAAGATCCTGTAGAGTATGCGCTTGATGGTATGAGCCAAATCCCTGTGTATACAAGAGAGGGTGATAGTTTTGCAAATAAACTGCGTGCTGTGCTTCGTTTAGATCCAGATGTTGTCATGGTCGGCGAGATTCGGGATGTTGATACCGCTCGCACCGCCCTACAGGCTTCTATTACCGGTCACTTGGTGCTTTCTACGTTTCATGCCGGCTCGGCGGCGGAAGCCTTTACCCGAATGATCGATATGATTGGCCAGAATCCAATACTCGTTTCTGCAATTAAACTAATCATTAGTCAGCGTCTTGTACGTCGCCTAGACGACGCTACCAAGCAGCCCTACGAACCAGATGACGCGGTGAAGCAGCACATCAAGGACGTGCTGAAAGATTTGCCAGAACATATCGAAAAACCAAATTTAGAAAAAATTACATTGTATAAGCCCGGGAAGTCGGCCGAAAATCCGTTTGGTTATAAAGGTCGGGTTTCTGTGCTCGAGGAGCTGAAGCTAAGCGCTGAAGTGCAGGGGCTATTGAAGAACGCGTTTCAGATGCCTACTGCGCCAGAAATAGAGGCGGCGGCCCGTAAAAACGGAATGATTACGATGTATCAAGATGGCATATTAAAAGCCTTGCAAGGCATTACTACAATAGAAGAAGTCGCCCGCGTTATTTAACTACGGCTGCGATTTTTTGGGTGAGGTCTTTAACGAAGATTGACGGGATGATTTCATCTGGAGTGGGGATTTTTATGAATGCTGCAATTGTTTCGGCAGCAGCGATTTTGTGTTCATCTGTTATGGTTTTTATTCCATTGTCGAGTGCACCACGGAATATACCTGGGAAGGCCAGAGCATTATTTACCTGATTTGGAAAATCGCTTCTGCCAGTGGCAACCACTTTAGCACCCGCTTTAAGTGCGGAATCTGGCATAATTTCTGGTGTTGGGTTGGACAAGGCAAAGATCACAGGATCGTTTGCCATGGTGCTTACCATTTCGGATGTTAACAGACCAGGTTGCGATACGCCAATAAACACGTCAGCGTCATTTACGGCATCAACCAAAGAACCGGGCTGAGTATTATCCGAAAATTTGAGCAACAGCTGTTTCTCGTCATTCAAGTTAACCCGTGATGGTTCAATAATACCCTTACTATCAACTGCGACAATTTCAGGGTGGGCGTATTTGTAGAGTAATTTTGCTATTGCGACACCTGCTGCACCAGCGCCAACTAACACTATCTTGCAATCTGATAGGTTTTTGCCAACCACCTTCATGGCATTGATGAGACCTGCGAGCACGACAATAGCAGTACCGTGTTGGTCATCGTGCATAATGGGGATGTTTAGCTCTTGTTTCAATCGTTCTTCTACTTCAAAGCAAATGGGCGCAGCGATGTCCTCAAGATTAATTGCACCAAAGCTTGGCGCAATTGCTTTTACGGTACTCACAATTTCATCTGCGCTATGCACGTCTAAAACAACAGGCACTGCATCTATATTGGCGAACTGTTTGAAGAGCATGCACTTACCCTCCATAACAGGTAGCGCGCCAACTGGGCCGATGTTACCGAGACCAAGGACGGCAGAACCATCAGATATAACAGCCACAGAATTGTTTAACCAGGTGTACTCCCGAGCCTGTTCAGGATGTTCAGCTATGTACGAGCTCACCGCACCAACTCCTGGCGTGTAATACAGCGCCAACTTATCTTTCACATCAAGCGTATCTTTTAAAGTAACCTCAATTTTGCCACGTAGTTTTTTGTGTTGCTCAAGAGCTTGATTATTCACAGTCATTCGTTAATAATACGGCATGATAAAGGTAATTACCACCAATGCCAAATGAACAATTATTTCAACCACGAACCATAACTGCGCGCGCTCTGGGCGTTCAGGTGGATCATAAAGCACCTGACATATCTGATCGCGATCAAGAAGAGTATCAGTTCCCTGATCTTGATGGCTATAAACGAGCGGCAGGGGCAGTGGTCTTGCTTGCCATAAACGAATAGCCTTTATTGAAGCCGAGCAGTTATTAGATTAATCTTGCTGAAGACTAACAGATGTGGTAAACTGTGTAACAATTGCAAAAAAAGTAATGATAAGGTAAAGTTGTTTAGTTATGCATGCAGTTATTCAAAACATCGAAAACAAATTCCGTAAATCACAGGTTGTTGATGTACGTAGTGGTGACACAGTAAAAGTGCACCAGAAGATCAAAGAAGGCGCCAAAGAACGTATTCAGATTTTTGAAGGCTTGGTTATCAGAACAGACAGAAAGGATAGCCTTACCAGCACTATTACCGTGCGACGTATCGCGAGCGGTATCGGTGTAGAAAAAACCTTCTTAATGCACAGCCCAACAGTTACCAAGGTTGAAATCGTGAAACGAAGCAAGGTTCGCCGCAAGTACCTTACCTATATGCGTAAGCGAAGTGGTAAAAGCGCTCGTCTTGCAAGTGTTGACTTTGATAAATCAATCAATGACGTTCACGATGCCAAGGCAGAGGCTGAAGAGGCGAAACTACACGAGGAAGCTGAAAAACAGCACGAAATCGATGCTGCAAAAAAAGCTGAAGCTGATGCCGAGCTAGAGGCAAAGGCGAAGGCAGTCGAAGACGCACACAAAGCGACCGAAACCACTGAATAGCAATAAGCAATACGAAGCCAGCAATGTGCGCCCAAATAGGGCGTACATTTATATCTATCAAGTATGTGCGCCAAGGACGGACCCTGGCGCATTGTTGGGCGGTGCTATAATTTGATTATGGTTATTGGTGTTGATGAAGTGGGGAGAGGGTGCTGGGCAGGGCCATTGGTTGCTGCTGCCGTTGGGTTTTTGGGTCGTGTGCCAGAGGGTTTGAGCGATTCAAAGAAGCTGAGTGCCAAGCGACGTATGCAGCTGGCACAAGTAATTCAAAATGCGACTGAATACATAGGGATAGGTTGGGTATGGCCGAAGGAGATAAACAAACTCGGTCTTACAAAGTCTGTACAGGTGGCCATGCAGCGAGCCTACAATGCATTGCCTGGCCTCCCGGGTGAGTGTCAGATCATAGTTGATGGCAACATAAATTATCTTAGCCATATATCACGATCTAAGGCAGAGGTGAGAGCTGATGGTAGTGTTTCGGAGGTTTCTGCAGCTTCTATTGTGGCAAAGGTGGCACGCGATGCATACATGCAGCAGATTGCATTGAAATACCAAGGCTACGGCTTTGAAGCGCATGTTGGCTATGGTACCAGGCAGCATGTCAAAGCTTTGCAGCGATACGGCGTCCTGCCAATACACCGCGTTCATTACAAACCAATCCGGGCGTTACTTGCAACATGACCAATTACCAAAGGGGGCATGATGCCGAAAAGGTTGCGGCAACATATCTTAAAAAACGAGGCTATGAGGTGCTCGAACTGAATTGGCGAACCAGGCTGTGCGAGATTGATATCGTTGCTAAAAAGCGCAATGTTATATATTTCGTTGAAGTAAAATCAAGAAGCTCTGATAAGCAGGGATCGGGGTTAGATTATATAACTCAAGCTAAACTAAAACAGATGCGTTTTGCAGCCGAATGCTGGGCAAATGATCATGATTACAACGGTGACTATGAACTTGCTGCTATAGAAATTTGCAACAATACAACCGTATCTAGCTTTATAGCTTCAATTAGTTAGAATGTTCCTTGAGCCAGGTTTTGATGTTCGCTTCGTCGCGTTGGCGCCAGGCAATGCGCGCCTCAATTTCATCTAAACCAACGTCGATGTTGCGCTCTAGGGCAACGATGAGCCGCTTTGGCTCGAAAAACTTTCGGTACTTTGTTTGCCACTCAGTTGTAGAGATGAATTTGGCACCGTACAAGGGGAAATAATCGTAAGATTTACCTGAGCCAAGGGTTATTTCTACCCATCCCCAGTTTTCTTCGAGCCAATCCCAGATAGCCTCTCGTGTGTGACGATTTCGCATAAGATAGGCAAACCAGCGGAATAGATCTTGCGGTCGAACGACTTCAGCGTCGGTCAAAAATGTTGTGAGCTGCTGGGCGCGTTTTTCACTTTTGGTACTGGCCAATGCTGAGGCGATGTCTTCTTGTAGATCTGCCGAACCGGTCGCTTTATACAGTTCTAGCAATTGGTCAAACGCTTCTTGATCATAATGCCGCACCATGACACCCATAAGCATCGAACGAAGTTCGCTTGGCAGGTCCGCAGGATTCTTCTCGGATGCATAAAGTGTGTGAGCATGTGCAAGTGCTTCCTCATCCTCTCCTGCAATCATAAGGCCAATCAACGTGTTACGCATATGAGTGGCGTTTGGGTCCTCACCATCCTGCGATTCCCAGCCATACTTTTCATGGAGCGGTGAAGCTAACTTTTTGGTGAAATGTTTAATCAGTTTTTCAGTTTCAGCGTCACCCTCTGTGAGTGTTTTTGCATTGCCAATTACCATCGAAATTAAACTCCAAACGGCGTGTCGTGGTTCGTGCGACATCTGGGCGATAAGT
>CAZUOL010000021.1:0-2564 GCA_964621845.1 uncultured Candidatus Saccharibacteria bacterium
ACCCTCTTTAATGTCATCAAGCGGGCTTTTACCACTTTCGAACTCACTACCAAAAATGCCCAAAATATCATCTGTAATTTGAAAGGCTCGGCCGGCTTTAAGTGAATATTCGCGCACCGCGTCAGTTGCCGCACAATCCGCACCCGCAAGCACCATACCAAACGTAAGTGGATTCAAAAATGTATAGTAGGCCGTCTTCCACTCCAGTACATTATCAACATCACGCATCGTGGTAGAGCTGCTTACCTCGTTCATAATGTCATTGGTTTGGCCATGGGCTGTCACAATTATGGACTGGTTTAATATACTGACTGCTTTGAGGCGTAAGTCTTCGGGTACATCCAAATTTGCCACGATAACTTGTGCGGCGTGATTACCAATCCCCATTGCATTGAGCGCCAATGATACGCCAAAGTGGTCAGCATCTGCTGAGAGATGATTTTTGCGGTGATAATCAGCAAGTGCAACATGCGCTGTTGGTCCACCTCGGCGTACGGGGCTGTTATCTTGAATATCATCCATGATAAGAATGTAGGCATGGACCATCTCGATTGCCCTCGCTGCCTGAACAATCATGTTTTGGTCACGACCACCCATCATCTCATAACCAACCATAGTTAAAGCGCCACGAATGCGCTTACCACCACGAGCTAAAATCTCTAGGTATGCATCAACAGCAACCCGAGACTGCGCGCCATAGCCACTGAGTGTACTTTTTTGAATCACCTTTGTATACACCGCAATATCTGAATCAATCAGCTTCTTATATTGGGCCAATTTTTTAGCAAACACTCCTGTTTTTGCATGAGTATCTTGAGATTTCACTGTTACCAAGTATACGCTCAGTTATCCAGTAAACCGAGGACTTTTTTTACTACATTGCAATATTATTGCCTTAAGTAAAACTACACGTTATAATATATGACTGTCTCTTGTTGAGCCCAGCTCCAGGACGACCCAGATAGGTACAGGTAGCACCAACTCTCTCACTTTTACTGTCTACTTCCGAAAGGAGGTGAGAGCGGTGTCAAAGCGCGTGAAGTGCGAAAACCCCAAGTGCAAGGATGGGCGGGTTCACTCCGGTTGGAACATGACCAACGATGGAAAGCCCTGCCCAACCTGCCGAGGTACGGGGTTCGTCGAGCGACGGTGAGATCTGTGGGTGCCGTATGGTAAAAGAAAGAACTACTGCCGTACGGCACCCACCACTCACTCGCCCACCAAAACAACTCACCCACTCAACCAATCTACTCTAACCTGTACCTATCTCTTACTTTTTGCTATAGGCCAAAGGTTCTTATGGCTGCCGCCTTAAATGCTTCGAAATCATTACCGTTATTTTCAAAAATGTCGGTCGCGTGTGCTTTTACATACTTTGTGTTCATCTGAACTTCTGGGGGCAAATTTGACTGCGGTGTTTCTTGTAGCTTTTCGGCTACAAGCATATCTTCTAGCGCTTCTTCCGCCTCGCCTTCTCGCCGTGCAGATATTGAACGCTCGTGTCGTACTTGGTCGGTTGCATCAACCCAAATTAGCTTCCCGCCACTACCAACTATGAAATCTGCCTCAACTGGCGCACGAACACTAAAAACAACCAGGCCTTTATAATCTTGGCTTTTCTTTGCTTCTTCAAAACGTGCAAATGCCTCTTTTAATGCAAAATCTGGACCTTTGTGCGTACGTAAGAAGTTTGAGGTTTCAGTCATATTAGTTAATGAAATCGGGTTTGGATCATCAACATGTCGTTTTCTTGCTTCATCGCGCACAATATCTCCCAGTGAAACACCATAATAGCTCTTATCAATAAACAGTTCTGCTAATGAGTCTTTGCCGCTACGCGGTAACCCAGCTATACCAACAATGTTCATTATTCACCCTTTCTTCGTTTGTAGTAAATATATGGAATCAGCACCAGGCATGCAATGATGCTTGGCAGCATAATAAATAAAATGAGCTTTGCAAATTGCATCTTATTTTATGTAATCGTGTAACTTCTTAGAGTCTTTGTGCTTGCGCAGTTTGGCAAGCGCATTAGCCTCAATTTGGCGAATACGCTCACGGGTAACGTTAAACTCTTGTCCCACTTCTTCCAAAGTATGTGACCGGCCATCCTCAAGCCCAAATCGCAGCTTCAAAATCTTTTGTTCACGTTCGCTCAAAGCGCCGAGCATGTCTTTTACGTGTTCTTTTAGGAGCTGATTGGTAGCAGAATCTTCCGGGCTAATCGTATCTTCATCCTCAATAAAATCACCCAGCACACTGTCTTCTTCATCATCACGCACGCTGGCATCCAACGAACTAATATCTTGCTTGATCTTCATAATGTGCTCAACTTTGTCTACGTCAATCTCCATCGCTTTGGCAATTTCTTCATTGGTTGGCTCGCGGTTAAGCTCTTGGGTTAAACGGCGCTGTGTACGGAGCAGCTTGTTGATGGTTTCAACCATATGGACTGGGATACGAATCGTACGAGCTTGGTCAGCAATTGCACGCGTAATCGCCTGTCTGATCCACCATGTTGCGTAGGTACTAAATTTAAAGCCCTTATCTGGGTCAAACTTTTC
>CAZUOL010000022.1:0-8660 GCA_964621845.1 uncultured Candidatus Saccharibacteria bacterium
ACAGAAAATTGCGGATGATATCGTGAAGAACAATGTCTGCCCGGAGCTTGCTGAAGGTGCAACACAATTGGTGTTTGCGGATGGAAGCCCAGATGCCGACATCGTATTTATTGGTGAAGCGCCGGGGAAGAATGAAGATGAGCAAGGGCTTCCATTTGTCGGAGCGGCTGGTAAGTTTTTGAATGAAATGCTTGAATCAATAGGCTTGAAGCGGGCAGATATTTATATCACCAATATTGTTAAATATCGTCCGCCAAATAATCGTGATCCGGAGCCAGATGAAAAGAAAGCCTTTTGGCCATACCTGGTGCGTCAACTTGATGTTATTCAACCAAAATTGGTAGTGACATTAGGTCGGCACAGCATGGAATATTTTCTGCCGAATCAGAAAATAAGTGCCATACATGGTGAGCCAAAACGGATAAGCCTGCGGCTAGATCGAGGATTGAAGATTGAAGATCGAGGTGAAATGTCGGACAAAGTTTCCACAGTCTCCGATCTTGAGTCTTCAACCTGGAAGCTCGTAGTGCTTCCATTGTTTCATCCAGCAGCAGCACTTTACAATGGATCTATGAGAGAAACCTTAGTGGACGATTTCAGCCGAATCCCAGCAATAGTAACTAAATTAAAGGAAACGAATAAAACATAACTAGCTGTCATCCCCGGCGCGAACGGTGATGATAAATAAAGTTGAAAGGAAAAATAAGTATGGTGAAACCAAGAATGCAACCAAAATCACCCGAACAGGGAAGAGAAAAAGTAAATAAGTACCAAGATAAGAGCAGACAAAATGGCCCATCGAATAGTAGAGGCCAGGGCTTCGGAAGGGCGCAGAGCAACACCCCACGGCCGCGTATTGCCAGCAGCCAGCAGATGCAAACCAACCGTGGTGAGGCAATTCGCGCAGGCCGACGCAATCTAGAATCGGCTGACAAAGCAGTTGATAGGTGGGATGTGTTTGAAAAGCATGAGGCTCACAAGGCAAACTTCATTCCGCTGACAAAGCCAGAGAAGCTCCGGATCGTGCCGCTTGGCGGACTTACGGGTATTGGTGAAAAGAATATGATGGTGATTGAGTACCAAAACGATGCAATTATTGTGGATTGTGGCTTTGACCTTTCGGTTGATCTGCCAGGGGTAAACTTCGCCATCCCCGCTACCACGTACTTAGAAAGCATTAAAGATAAAATCCGCGCTTATGCTATTACGCACGCCCACATGGATCATACCGGCGGCTTGCCATACGTCTATGAACAATTCCCAGCGCCAATTTTTATTGGGAGCCACTTTGGTAAGGGGATGGTTGAGAAGCAGTTTGAAAACGTGAATGAAGAGCGTGGTACCGAGCTGATGCCTGAGGTGGTGGTCCTGGCAATGGATAATCACGAACGACACGTTATTACACCAAACTTTACGGTAGAGTTCCTGCGTATTACACACTCAATCCCTGATGCCTCAGCACTGATTATTGATACTCCTGTGGGTCGGTTGCTTGATACAGGTGATTTCCGATTGGATCCAGAGCCACTTGACCAGATGCCATCGGATGTTGAGCGTCTAAAAAAGGCTGGCGAAGAGGGCGTGCTGCTACTTATGAGCGAAAGCACCAACACTCGCTTCCCGGGTCGTGTAGCGACTGAACATACCTTGCAGCAGAGCTTCCACGATATTTTTGCCCGCAGCAAAGGGCGCTTATTTGTGGCGATCTTCTCGACCAATATGAACCGCATTCAGATGATTATTAACTCGGCAGCTGCTGCTGGCCGAAAAGTGGCCTTTGATGGCCGTTCAATGATGGCCGTGGCTGAAATTGCGGTGCGAACTGGTAACCTTAAGATTCCTAAAGGTACCGTAGTGCCTATGCGCGAGGCACCGAATGTGAAAGATGATCAGTTGGTAGTGGTCTGTACCGGTGGTCAGGGCGAGCCAAATGCCGCCTTACAGCGTATGAGTATTGGCGAACACAAGCACATCAAATTGAAGGCTGGTGATACGGTCATCGTTAGTTCATCACCAATCCCAGGCAATGAGGTACGCTACCAGCAGATCGGTCACGATTTGATTGATCGTGGAGCAACCGTATACCGTCATCCTTCGCACATTGTTGATGGTTGTGGCCCACTACACGTTTCAGGTCATGCTAATCGTGAAGAACATGCTGAAATGATTGAAATGACGAAGCCGAAGTTCTTGCTGCCAATTCACGGCGGAAGCTTGGATAGAAAGTATCATGCCGATGTGGCAGTAGAGGCCGGCATGAATAGAGACGACGTTATTTTGGCGCATAACGGTGCCATTATCGAGCTCGACCAATCAGGCTTTGAAATTGTGGGCGAAGCCCCAGCTGGTGCCGTATTGGTTGATCAAACAGGTACGATTGTACCTGGCTTGGTGGCCAAAGATCGCTTGTTGATGAGTGAAGAGGGGATGGTAGTAGTCATTCTTACGATTGATAAAAAAACTGGCCGCTTGCTGACGAGCCCTGATATTATCACACGTGGCTTCATTTATATTCGCGATAACACCGAGCTGATGGATGGCCTCAGGGCGGAGCTTAAGCGTGCGGCAGCACAGCGATTTACACGAGTTGATCTTGATCGATTTAAAGTAGAGTTAAAAGATCACATCACGCACTATCTGTATGAACACACCAAGCGTAACCCGGTATTGATTCCGGTGGTGAATATTATTGGTGCGAATGGGCAGAGCAATGTACGGCCAAAACCAGTCGCTGACCACGCCCACTAAATCTAACTCGTCATTCCCGCGCTTTCACGAAGTGAAAGGTGAGCTTTGGCGAACGAAACGCTGGGGATCTATAATCTTCTCTACTACTTTTTGCTGCCAAAAAGATAGGCAAAACCCACCAACCAGAACAAAAATCAGCCTTTGAACCTCCACCATAAAAAACTACGCCAAAACAATGGCAAGCAGTCTCTCGACATAATTTAGTTACTTGTTCAGGACGAGTTTTGGCTTAACTCAATTTTTCACTGTTCCAGTTCAAGGGATTTTGTATGGTTGGGGGGATCTAACCAGTGAATTCTAAGTACTGCTCGTTGCCTAAATAGGCTTTTTGGATGATTTGCTTAAAGTTATCTGTCACAGTATCAGGCAAGTCGTGTGGGTCTGCCCAGACAAGTTCTTTGCATTTTTCCGGCTCAGTATTTTCAGGTGTTTGATCTGTTTTAACAACAAATATAACTGATAGGTAAGGGCGATTCGTAGATTTATTTTCAGTGCAAAGATAAGTAAGGTTTTCAGGCGTTAAGCTCAACCCTAACTCTTCCTTAGCTTCGCGAAGAGCCGCTTGAACGACTGTTTCGTCACGCTCGAGATGCCCGCCCGGAATAGTCATCATACCATCAGCCCAACCGGTGTTCTGACGTAAGCTCAACAGGATCTTGCCATTTTTTTCGAGCAGAACATTCGTTGCTACAAAATAATGAGGCGTTTGTGTATGCATACGCCCATTAAACCACAGAAACGGCAGCTAAAAGTGTTGTAATTTTGTAATGCTTATGGTATACTAAAAGGGTAATGGCAAAAAGAAAAAGTCGTTCAAAAAAGGGTCATAAAAAGGCTGAACCGAAGGCCCAGCATATTTTGCCAGATGGCTGGTGGCAACAGATTGTAAGTGCAGTTATTGGCATCACCGCCTTGCTGCTTATTTTGGCAATGTTTGGCTTAGCGGGGCCATTGCCTGCTGGATTGTTAGATGCCACCCGAACAGTATTTGGCTACGCTGCCTTCGTACTACCGCTAGTGTTGCTCGTACTCATGTTTCAAAAGTTTGTGAGCGAAGAAAATCGCTTACCTTTCAGTGTGTATCTCGGTGGCTTGGTATTTATGATAAGCCTGAGTAGCTTCATACACTTATTTGTTGATCCGGCTACAGCGGCTGAAACGGTACAAAATGGAGGTGGCGGCGGGATGATTGGTCAGGCCGTTGATACCTTCTTGGCCGGCATTTTAAGTAATGTGGCGGCTGGTTTTGTATTATTTGCACTCATGTTGTTTTCAGTGCTCTTTATCTTCAAGATCCCGATAAAAGAAGTGTTCAAGGCGTTCTTTTCACTATTCAAACGTGAACAAACCGATGAGTTTAAAGCTGCCCCTGAAAAAGCCGAGGAGGCTCCAGAGCTGAAGTTGAACACCAATGTGTTAGTTGAAAACTCTGAAGAAAGGGCGAGTAAACCACTTTCGAGCTTGAAGAATTCAGTAGCTCAAGATAAGCAGGCCGAAAATAAAGAGGCATTGACGCTTGCCAGTGATCCTGATTGGAATCTACCAGATGTTGGCTTGTTGAGCGATAAGCAATACAAAGCTGATGCTGGTGACATTAAGCATAATGCCCAGGTCATTAAAGATACATTGCAGGATTTCAAAATACAGGTAGAAATGGAAGAGGCGAACGTTGGCCCTCGTGTCACACAGTATACTTTGAAGCCTCCAGCAGGCGTGCGGCTCACTAAAATTTCTTCTCTTGATACCAATCTGGCTCTGAATCTTGCTGCTGAATCAATCAGAATCGAAGCTCCTATACCAGGTAAGCGGGCGGTCGGTGTTGAGGTGCCGAATAAAAAATCAGCGACTGTGACACTACGAAACGTTATTGAATCGCAAAATTGGAGCGGCAGTCAATCACCCCTTGGGTTTGGCATCGGTAAAGATATTTCTGGGCAAGCGGTGGTTGGTGAACTTGAAACAATGCCACACCTGCTGATAGCTGGTCAGACGGGGTCTGGTAAATCGGTCATGATAAACACTCTTCTTACGAGTTTGTTATACCGCAATTCGCCAGCTGATTTAAAGTTGATCTTAGTTGACCCAAAGCAAGTAGAGCTGGCGCCCTATAGTGGCATCCCACATCTGTTAACTGATGTTATTACACAGCCTGAAAAATGCATCTCAGCCCTTAAGTGGGCGGTGAATGAAATGGAACGGCGCTATAGCTTGCTGGCCGAGAGTAAAAAACGAAACATTCAAGGCTACAACGAAAGTAATAAAGAAGACCACATGCCTTACATCGTGATTGTCATTGATGAGATGGCTGATCTTATGATGTTGGCGGCCCGTGATGTCGAAGCTTTAATTGTACGGATAGCGCAGAAAGCTCGTGCAGTGGGTATTCACTTGGTACTTGCCACCCAGCGTCCTTCAGTTGATGTGATCACCGGTTTAATCAAGGCAAACGTTCCTTCACGTATCGCCTTCACTGTTGCGAGCCAGGTTGATTCACGCACTATCCTAGACCAAGTTGGCGCTGAAAAACTGCTTGGCCGAGGCGATCTGTTAATGACAACCGCTACAAACCCCAAACCAACTCGTATTCAGGGGGTATTTGTCAGCGATGAGGAAGTGCTCAAGGTAACAAACTTTATTAAAGATCAACGTGCACCGGATTATAATGATGAAATTACGGCTTTGCCAGTGCAGATTGGCTCAAAGGGCGGCATCGTGATGGACAGCGATACTGGTTCTGATGAGCCAATGTTTCAAGATGCAGTACGCTGTGTTATTGAAAGTGGAAAGGCCTCGGCTAGCCTGTTGCAACGGCGATTGCGTATTGGCTATTCACGGGCTGCTCGTTTGATTGAAGATATGGAGGAACAGGGGATTATTGGCCCCGCCGATGGCGCTCGCCCCCGCGAAGTGTTGGTCTCATCTCTCGATGACGTTTTTGGCTCTCCAGAGTCAGAGCCATCTGAAAACTCTGAGGTAGAATAGTGGGTTCTCACAAAGCTAAACTCGAAGATGCCGGGAAAGAGGCGGATGCGCTGATTGCAGCAGAAACGGTAAAGGCCTTGAGTAAAGAGGGAATCTTGATCGAAGACGATGTTCCATATTCACATAACTCTACTTACGGCGGGAGGCGGGGAGCATTTTACCAAAAGCGTATAAAGTCGGGTGGCATATGGAAACCAGTGTTTGTTTTTATAGTGATTATAGCCCTGGTAGAACTTATTGGATACATCTTTTAAGGTAGCTTTATTCTCGGGCTAGCCAGTTGATGCCAGCAGCTGTATCTATCTTTATCGATTCGTCACGGAGCGCACGAAGGTGCTCGGTGGCGTTCGGCTGCCGCATTGCTGCAAGGTAACGGTTAATGCGCTCTTTATTTTTGTGGTATATGGGGCTTTCGCGGTGCTTGCCGGGGGCAAAGACATGCTCCAGATGCAAAGATTTTCCGGGTATACGGATCAGTGTTTTACCGCTAATTTTCTCACAGGCTATAGCAAAAGCACCATCTTCATGTCCCCAACCAACAAAGCCAGTATCAAAACCGCGTATATCATCCCACAGGTCTCTGCGAATAATCATACAGCCGCCGAGTGGGCGTGTGTATGTGTAATTTCGCATATGTGCTTGCCAGTTGCTGGTTTCATTTTCTAGTAACATCTTGGTGCCTTCAAAATCAAGTTCCCACCGTTCGTTATAGGGGTAAGTTAATGCACCTGATTCAGCAGCGATTTTTACTCCAGCTTGTATTAGTTGCGGGTTTAAGACAGTATCGGCATCATGAAACACCGCCACATCCCAGTCGCCAGCTCTTTGGGCTGCCCAGTTACGTGCGAGGCTATGGTTGTACTGATCGGTATTTTCAGGTCCGTAATCACCGATAAATAGTGGGTAGTCTAATGTTGTTTGTAGCCACTTACTGACGTGCTCCCAAATTTTTATACGTGAAGGGTCATCAGAGCTGAATGGTACCAGCAATACAATCTTGAGCGGTTTTTTCGCCATTCTGTTTAGTGAAGCTGATACTTGGATTTAGCGAGCCTACGAGCAAGCCAAATACTGCCGCTGCTCAGTAACGTCAGTACGAGAGCATTAACAATAAACTGTCTGCTATCTTCACCGGTGCCTGCAAGCGTTTCTCTGCTAAATGCCGACTCGTACGCACCGACATCAAAGCCATTGCCCTGTGGTCGTAGCGCACCGCGGGCATCTGTTTTCATACCAGAAACAGGTGTTCCGGCATCTACTGCCGGAGAACCTTGCTTAAGTGCGAGCGTTGGCACAGGCCCACCGTTGTCTGAAAGTACACCTAAGAACGAAGCCAAAGAGGTGACGTTGTGTTGGTCGGTCGACTGATTTAACCATTTGCTTAGGCTGCCGTCACTGGAAAGGTTCCCACCTTTACTCGTGGTGGTGAATAAGTTTGAATTGGGGTTTTGCTCAAATTCACCCGAACCAGCCATGGCCCAGCGTGCATAGTTGACTGAGTGGCCTTCCCCTCCTGTAGCGTAGAGGTCATTTTGGGCAGTATGACTTATGTGGGAGCGAGAGTCAAGTGCGAGCCCGCTGCCACTCAAAATACCCTCGCTAACGGCTACTCCTTTGTAGTTGCTTGCAGCTGGGCTGGAGATATTGCTGTAGGTGTTATTAATGGTGTTGTATGTTATTGTTGCACCACCAACAAACGTGGAAATGCCGGCAGCGGCTGATATAGGATCAGGTTCGTTACCAGTGGAGTGAAGGTTTGCGAAGGTGGTATTTTGTATGGTTGCATCTACTGTGCCCGTGTAAATCTCTGCATCTGATCCAGACCCAGACCCTTCACTGCCGACTGCATATAAAATGACACCAACAGACGTATCACTAATTGTCGTGTTTTCAATATTTACGTTTACTGTTTTGCCACTAAATTGTTGGTCAAAGGAGCTCAGCGCTATTATACCTGTTGGCGGAATTCCAGATCCAACATAGTTTATGTCGTGTAGGTAGCTGTCTGTAACGCTGATCTCTTCAAATCCCCCTAAAAAAATTCCGGCTGCAGCATTTTTTATTTCAAGACCTTCAACTGTTAACTGCCCTATGCCACCTCCGCCCAAGGCAATACCACTCCCCAGGTTAGAAAGTGTAAAGTTTCTAATCACAAAGTCAGGCAACGTCAGTCCGCTTCCGATTCCACTTCCACTCCCATAGAACCTGATGCCGCCCTGATAATCCCCACCATCAATAATGGATATTCCCTTGCCGTTACCGATAATTTTTGCGGAATTACGGAGCTCAAGACCACTGCCACTTAGATTAATGGTACCAGCTGGCAGTTGAATGGTGTCGTTGCTGCCATAGGTGCCGGTTTCTTCGCAGTCCGCATACGTTCGTGCGCCATCGTTAATATTGGTACCAGCTTCTTCTAGCTGGCAGATTGAGTCTCCGTCATTCACTGTGCTTGAGCCAGCTGCCACATCAAATGTCGCTGCATCTGTTCGAGCAGGGTGAAAAATGAGCACAATAGCCAGCACGAAAAGTACAAAAAACAACTCTTTCGAAAGAAGTAGCACGCCATCACCCAAGTTATTTTTAGTATTTATGCTTGTTTTAATCATGTAGCTTCTCCTTTTTGATGTTGTGACCTGCTACTTACATGCCTGAATGAGCATTTTCATTAACTAACAACCCTCACGCGTCAGCCTTGTAGTGGAGCTTGTGAATTACTTCGCAAG
The DNA here is from genome assembly GCA_964621845.1 of uncultured Candidatus Saccharibacteria bacterium. Classification (GTDB taxonomy): domain Bacteria; phylum Patescibacteriota; class Saccharimonadia; order Saccharimonadales; family UBA7683; genus CAYRKQ01. Next base: position 8,457 of record CAZUOL010000022.1, read on the forward strand.
TGAGAAACACGCCTATGCTTATAAGATACAGAATCTTTTCTATAATGGCAAATGAATTGACTGTAACTACACGGCCGTTATTTTATGTGAGCGGAGGTGCTGTAGTTCTTCATAGGTGTCTACTTCCATAACCGCATCTTCGGAAACCGGACGAGTAACTATATTGTAGGTACCTGAATGGGGATCAAATGGGATTGATTCAAT
>CAZUOL010000023.1:0-9891 GCA_964621845.1 uncultured Candidatus Saccharibacteria bacterium
CCGTTAGTGACCAGCTTGAAGCCGCGCTTCATCAAGGCGTCGGCTAACTTTTTAGCGTTGCGTACAATCTGCTGAGCGTAATCTTTAAACTCGGGCTTTAGGGCTTCGCCAAAGGCAACCGCCTTCGCGAGCGTATTGTTCATATGTGGGCCACCTTGGTAACCTGGAAAAACGGTTCGATCGATAATCGTTGGCAGATTTTCAAGCGTTTTTTCAACTTTTTTCAGGGGGTTACCTACTGTACCTTTCGTGAGAATCATCCCACCACGCGGACCCCGCAAAGTTTTATGCGTCGTCGTAGAAATCAAGTGGAAGCCGTAATTAAACGGATTTTTCGCGACGCCACCGGCAATCAGGCCAGCAATGTGCGCCATATCTGCCATAGCCATCGCATTTACTTCGCGTGCTATCTCAGCAAATTTTTGGTAATCAAGCTCTCTTGGGTAGGCTGAAAATCCGGCCAGTATAATTTTTGGTTTGTGTTTTAAGGCCATTTCACGCAATTCATCGTAATCGATTTCACCGGTTTCTATATCTTTAATACCGTAGCGGACAAAATTGAAAATATGGCCAGCTGCCGTTACCGGATGACCATGGGTCAGGTGCCCACCGTGATCAAGCCGCATGCCAAGCACTGTATCGCCTGGCTCCAACCAGGCGTGATAGACGGCCAAATTGGCTGGCGCTCCGGAGTGGGGTTGCACATTGGCGTGATCCGCCCCGAACAGCTGCTTCGCGCGATCAATCGCCAGCTGCTCTACCTTATCGGTATTCTGTTGCCCACCATAATACCGCCTACCCGGATAGCCTTCAGAATACTTGTTTGTAAAAACTGAGCCGAGCGCCGTTAAAACATCGCGCGAAACATAATTTTCTGAAGGAATAAGCTCTAAACCTTCTCGTTGGCGCTTTTCTTCAGCTATGAGTAGTTGCTGCAATGTATCATCATGTAATGTCATATCGTCCTCCTTTTTATTATGCATCCTGAAATTCGTCCAGAATCTGTTACCCCACCGATATGACGTTGCTATACCATACCCACCAGTATACCATCACCTGCACCAAAATGACTGTATACCATATATGATATATGCTAAAATAAGCACAATGCAAAACTTTCAAGCTAAGATTGGTGAGCTCATTGCCAGCGCGCGTAATCAGCGCGGGTTAACCCAAAAGGAGCTCGCAGAAAAAATAGGCACCTCTCAAAGTGCCATAAACCGTATAGAAAGTGGTCGGCAAAACACCACACTCGAAACCCTGGCCCGCATTAGCGAAGTACTCGACAAAGACGTTATATCGCTCCAAAACGGCAATAACAGCCTCCGTGTTGAAGGTGGCCATAAGTTAAAAGGTTCGGTGGATGTGCGCGTCAGCAAAAACGGTACGGTAGGGCTGCTCTGTGCGGCACTATTAAATAAAGGAACCACCACGCTTAAAAAAGCCCCTCGCATTGAAGAAGTATACCGCCTCGTTGAAGTACTGGTAAGTATTGGTGTACAGGTTGATTGGCTAGAAAATGGTGACCTGTTTATTAACCCTCCAAAAAAGTTGCGCCTCGAAAACATCGATGTAAAGGCTGCCAAAAAAACCCGTAGCGTCATTATGTACCTTGGCGCCCTTATGCACGGCTATAAAGAATTCAAACTCCCCTATGCCGGCGGCTGTAAGCTCGGCAAGCGAACCGTGGCGCCTCACCTCTACGCACTCGAAGAATTCGGCGTACAGGTGCACACCAAAAACAACTACTACCACACCATTGTAAAAAAGAAGGCCGCTCGCGAAGTAACACTGTATGAAATGGGTGATACGGTGAGTGAAAATGTACTGATGGCCGCCGCACTCACCGAAGGCAAAACCATTATCCGCAACATTAGTAGTAACTACATGGTACAAGATATGTGTTACTTCTTAGAAGCCCTGGGGGTACACATTGAAGGCATTGGCACCAATACACTTACAGTGCATGGCGTACATGAGGTCAACAAAGACGTCGTATATGCTCCAAGTGAAGACCCTATTGAGGCATTTAGTTTTATTTCAGCTGCCATCGCCACCAACTCTCATCTTACAATCAAGCGGGCTCCGATTGATTTTCTGCGCGTTGAACTGCTGCGACTACAAAAAATGGGTTGTAAGCTAAAGATCTCAGCGCCCTATAAAGCCGAGAATAAAAAAACAGACTTGGTAGATATAACTACCTTTGAAACTGATGAGCTGAGGGCGCCTGAAGATAAGCTAGCCGCATTGACCCACCCCGGCATCAATATGGATAACCTGCCTTTTTTTGCCCCCATTGTTGCTCGCGCCAAAGGTACAACACTGATTCACGACTGGAGTTATGAAGATCGTGCACTCTATTTAACTGAGCTTAGGAAGCTTGGGGTTGATGTCAAACTGGCTGATCCACACCGCATCTACATCACCGGCCCGAGTAAATTTGAACCTGCAGACATTATCTGCCCACCTGCTCTCAGGCCGGCAGTGATTATTCTTATTACCATGCTGGCCGCTCCCGGCACTAGTATTCTACGCAACACCTATCCGATTGAGCGTGGCTATGAAGATTTTGCTAATCGCCTCAATAAACTTGGCGCCCATATTAAACTGAGTTAACCAGCTCCTGCGTACCTGTTCAAGACCAGAAGGAGGTGTACAGCCCCCCTCTTCATAGTTCATTTATCAACCGTATGCAGCATAGCAGTAGCAGAATTGTAAACCTATTAACAATTATTCATCAGTTCAACATAAGCAGGGTCATTCATAAGATTCTCAGGGAGCGTCTCGCACGTATATCCACCGGTTCCGGTGCCACCGCCTGTACCGGTGCCGGTTGAGCCGTTGTTTGGTTTGTCTCGATTCCTACGGGCAGCCTCTTCGGCTGCTTTTTGCTGTGCAATCAGGTTGGCCTCGTACTTGTTTTTGGCAGTAGCATACAGAGCCGCAATTTCTTTTATGGTGCCGGTTAGCTGGCTGTTCACTTTACTTGCTGATGTTGCATACATCACCACGCGCTCATATTGCTTCTTGATCCCATCGGCCGATAAATCTGGTGAATAAGCTGCCACCTCTGCGGCACGTTCATACCATAACTTGTTTTGTCGTTGATACTCAATAAGCTTGTTCCTTGGGCTATTTGTTTTTACTGCAAGGTCTCGTACCGTTTTTTCATTCGCTGCGATCGCCTTCAAATCATTTGTGCCAGGGAAGCCTTTCTCAGCCGAAGGTTTTGCTGCACTGAGAGCAGTCTTGGCTGTATTAGGGTATCCCTTCATGGCGTTATAAAGTTTTTCACCTTCATTCGCGTTTTTTGTTGCATTCAAAAGTCGTGCGTCACGGTCTTTTTTCGCCGTTTCTACAATCACAATTTTTGGGGCTTTGGCTAAAAAGTTCGCAAAAGCTGCTTGCGTTGCCTTTTTTGTATTGTCTTGTGCGGCAAAATGGGCAAGCATTTTACCTCGAGACCACTTTTTGCTATCGAGCTGCGCCTTCCAATATTTTAAGCCGGGGGCATCAGGTTTTTTACCAAGCAATCCTTGGTAAACAGTTTCCACAAAGGCTTGATTTGTTTTAGCGCTTGCTGTTTTAGAGGCGGCAACAAACTGCATACCGACGGTAGTTGGCTGCGTCCGATCTCCAGCGAATTTCTGTGACCAAAAGGCGTAGCCCGTCGGCAGGAGCTTACCATTCTTATCTTTTCTGTTCGTAACGGTATCTGGTTCGCGATGCAACGTAGCTTTGTAGTAGCGGTACGTCATAGCTTCGGCACTATTTTGTATACATTTATCGGCAGGATTGATTTTAGCAACACTAAACTTGCCTGCATCACACTGATAGACACTATACTGATAGTCATAGAGCTTTGTGTCAGCGAGCAATAAATAACCCTCGTTGTGAAAACGAGGGTTACGGTTTTCTGAAGCTACTACGGTTTGGCTACTTGCGGCCCTCTACTTTATCAACAAGTATGCCGCCACGGCCTGCCATTTGAACTCTTACATATACATCTTGATCGTCAAGTAGCTTCTCAACCTTGCCCGTGCCTGGATTCTTAGCAGTGAGCGCTACACATTTGTAGTTAGTGCTGCCCTTCTTTTCGCCGCTAATACTTTTTACAACTAGTATCACATCCCCTTGACCTTGACCACTTGGGCTCGTACTCTTGGCAGATAGTTGCTGCTTGCTTTTATTCAACACTGCAACTTCAACGCCCAACCCATTTGCCGGTGCCTCTTTTTCAACACCGTAATGAACGCAGACCGTATTGGTTTTAGCTATCTCTTTTTTGGTAACTGGCGCATAGATAGCGGTCGTTGCTGAACGAGTGCCGTTCGCGTAAAGCTTATCTTTGTAGCCACCGGTCATGTCTTTTGCGACGCGGGTAAAGGTGACCTCGGTACCTGCGTTACTTACAAACACTACAGCCCCGCCAACCACTGCAATTAATAACACCGCGAGCGCAACGAGCTTGCCGTTCATTTTTTTATTTTGTTGAATACTTTTTGTTGCCATTTTGGCTCCTTTATTTATTAACGATGCTTAAGTTATAACACAAGCACTTTAAGCCCGGCAATAACTAATCGGCTTTTGTGATCTTGAATGTTTTGAATGCGAGTACAAATAAAAATTGCCAAAACACCATCAATAACACGCCTTGTATTGCCAAGATGATATGATTGCTATTCACTTGCTGCACGCAGGCGGCAACACCATAAGCAAGTTGTGGGATCGCTCGCGCAATAAGCGCAAATACGCTATAAATCATTAAAAACACAAGAATAGTTTTTATACTTGCAACCAGTATGAAGTTACGATGCCAGGTTTTCTGATCAATACCGAAATTGCTATAGCTCTGCTCAATACCGTGATTCTGAACCGATGTTTTAGCGGTGCTCACCGCCCACCAAATGAGGATACCAATTGAGGCTAACACTCCCCAGAACGCAAAATCCATAATTCGTGAGAGCCAGTTATTCCATGCTTGTTGTAAAAAGATGGTTGCCAAGAAGTTGTTCTGCACTGCAATGTAATCTATTTGGGTGGTGCTCAAAAACTTATCCGAATAGCGTGTCACCACAAAGTAAATCGTAAAGATAAACGGTAGGATAAAAAACGAGAGCACCGCAGCCCAGCTTGGCACAATGAGCTTATACTTTTTCATATAGATCTTTGTTACTTCTGGTTATTTACGTATGCTATAAATCCGGCACGATGCTTAGAGATGGCTTCGTTTGATTTAGCGAATGTTGCCGCCACCTGAGCACGTGTCATTTTAGGGCTTGCGGTGCCATTTTGTGGTCGCTTTAACTGATTTACCCAATATTCAACTTCACCATTTTGTATTTTCATTTTTGGTCCATAGCTGACCACCCATTTTCTGCCCAGCATCCGTTCATATAAGTTTGTAACGAACTGGACATCGTCGATATTCATAAGCGTCTTTGCTTTATCGAAAGGCAAATGCCGTTTCAGGCCAAATTCTTTAATGAGTTGGTCACGTGTTACCTGCTTGGCATCTAGCTTGGCGAGATAAGCCACATATTCATCATGGTTGTAGGTGCTGGTACCCAGAATATTTACGTACAGCATGTGTACAAAAATCAGATTAGGAGACTCTTTTCTTTTCGCCTCATTGCTTGCAAGCATACGTTCCGCAACTCTTTCGGCGGTCTGTTTGTTCTTGATGAGCTGATTACTCCAGAACTTGATCCCGCCCTTATCTGGCTGACGGCCAAGTAGACCGGCATAGTATCGGTACACGAGCGCTTCAGCACTCGTATCAATACACTTCTGCGTATCTGGCTGATTGGCATAATCAAGCTTGGGACAATCGGCTACGCTTTTATTATAACTAGAGGTGCCTGCATTACTGACCCACACAAACATACCCCCAACGAGTGCTACGAGTAGCGCTAAAAGCAGTGCTTTTTTTGGATCAATAGTGTTTTGTGTGCCAATTCTTTTTTTGGTCGCTGAGTTCTTCTTTTTTTGTGCCATTTTTTTGTTCCATTTAGATTTATAGTTATGGGTTAATTTATAGCATAAACGCTTTGTGCTAGGCAAGAGCTGTCGAATCCTATTGCTGTATACCTTCAGTAGAAGAGTTGTTCTTGCCTTATTCAGTCTTTTTTATATTGCCGTTTTTATCAACTTCGCCCAAAGGTTTTGCTATCACCACCTCGCGGCCATCGGTCTCGCCCTTCAGCGTGCAAGTATATAAGGTCATTTTTGCTTCATCACTTGGTGCTTCAATCTCCACCTGATTCGGCTTGACTTCCTTCATTTGAGTAATTTCATAGGCATAGCGTTTTTTGTGAAAATCAACAATCACCTGATCGCCCACATTCATTTTTTCAATATGATAGAACGGTGATTTACGCGCGGTCTCACCTGGCGTGAGGCCAATTTCAAAACGGTGAGCCGAAAGAATAAAGTTACCGCCTTTTACCGGATCTCCCCGTTCCGGGAACCGGTGCCAAGCACCATCGTTTAAGGCCTCCGCACCACCGGTATTAATCGGTACATTGACCCCAATTTTAGGAATAATCACTCGGTCACCTTCTGGCTCTTTGAGCGTTTTAGCATTAATTGGCTGGGCAGGATAGAGTACCTGAATGTTTGGCGTCATTACCAACAACAACAAATAGACACCCCCCGCGAGTAGCGCTAATGAGATGATCAGAAGCAAGGTAGACTTCCAGCCCCCCTTCTTTGTAACCCCGCTATTGTGTTTGAAATGCATGTAATCTTTGGGTCGTTGCTTTAAGTTGGTGCGGGTGGCGAGAGTCTAACTCGCGTTGCCTGCTTGGAAGGCAGGAGTAATAAACGTTATACCACACCCGCATAATTGCGAACTAGTCTATTATAGCAGATAGCCAGCCCTTCATTCTTCGATACAACCGAACACCACGCTCGGGATGACGAGCAGCGACAACACTTACATGCAGCGTTCCATATGGCAGCTTGCCCTTTTTATTAGCCATTTTTGAAGTACGCCTGTCTACCTGAGTTTTACGAAACGAACAAGCACTAAGCTGGGTTACAGTCTGCCAATATGAGGCGCACACCTCGTGATTGCTGTCTTTGTAGAGATGCATTCTTACTGTGATATTTTCATCATTCAGATTACATACCTCACGCAGCCAGCGTAGCCACAGTTTGATTACTTCTGGGTCAGAGTTTGCAAGACGAATTTGCTCAACTGTTTTGGAGCCTTCACCAAGCCACAGACCCATCCCCACCATCCAAAGATCTCTTTTAGAAAGCTTCCCCACTTCATAATATCCGCTAGCTAGTAACCTCTCTATTTCTCGCTTACGTGATTGCTTTTTGACCATGCCATACTTTAGTTGTCCAGCTTTTGTCCGCTCAAGAGTTTCAGCATTCGGAACGAAGGGGCGATCACGAAACCAGTTACTCAGCGTACTTTTTGAGACACCAGTTTTTTGTGAAATGAACGAATACGAATAACCCTCATCTCGAAGTTTAGTTGCACCAGCTCTATGAATATTCATATTACAAGTCTAGCAATATATGCAAGTTGGTTCAATAATACTCCCGTGCTACAATATCTGTGGTGCGCCTCGGTAGCTCAGTGGATTAGAGCAGCGGGCTTCTATCCCGCGTGTCGCAGGTTCGAATCCTGCCCGAGGTACCAAATTCTAATTACCCAAATACTTGTTTATTGCTGCGGTATAGATTATTAACACCTCCTTGAGAAGATGCTACAGATTTCTGCAACTGGTTGTGATATTCGCAGAAATACAGACCATTAATTAGGCAAGGCCAAGTCAAGTTGACACGTACACGTTCACGTTTTCCCTCGAAAAAATAAAGATGAACTCTCCCAAACATCTATGCACTTTGAAACCGCTTTGTTTGTATACTTAGGCAATGAAGAGCGTAGGGATTTTAGGGACTTACTCTCACTTAGCGCTTAATGAGTGGCTCGATCTCTGGGGCATCAATGTTGATCGTAGCGCCTGCTCCCGTTTGCTGCGAAAGTAGTTGCTTTGCCACAATATTTTCGATTGTTCGTTGCATGACACGCCGCAATGGTCGGGCACCTAACCGTGGGTCATAACCAGCCTCGGCAAGCAGCTCCTTGGCAGCAGGCGTAAGCCGTACGGTTACTTTTTGAGTAGCGAGTGTTTTATTCAACCCTGCAAGAATTAAATCAACCAACTTTACGAGCTCCTCTTTTGTAAGCGGCCTGAAGAGCACAATTTCATCAAAGCGATTTAAAAATTCTGGCCGGAACAGTTTTTGATTGACAAGCTCATCAATAAACTCATCTTCAAATTGCTCAATATCCTCACCTTTTTCAATATGCGCCCGAATAGCTTCAGCCCCCGCATTTGAGGTTGCAATAATAATCGCGTCTTTAAAACTGATGGGCTTATTTGCACCATCACGTAGGGTGCCTTCGTCGAGCATCTGGAGCAAAAGATTTAAAACGTTCGGATGGGCCTTTTCAATTTCATCAAGCAACACCACCGAAAATGGTTGCTTGGCAATTTGGGCCGCGAGGCTCATGGCATCTTCAGCTGCCGGTGCTAATAATCGAGCTGCATCGTTCACCCCTGAAAACTCGTTTAAATCCACTCGTACCATCCGTTCTTCGCCCCCAAAATAGACGGCGGCCAAGCTCTTTGCCAGTTCTGTTTTACCAACACCCGTAGGCCCTAAGAATAAAAAGGTACCGATTGGCTTCTGTTGGTTACGTACGCCAGCACGGGCACGACGCAAAGCATCGCTCACTACCGCCACTGCTCGAACCTGGTTGATCATGCGTTCATGAATTTTATCTTCTAAATTAAGAAGAGCATCTCTGTCATCTATTGTTGTTGCCGTCTGCACGCTCACCCCATAGCTTTTTTCTACTGCCTGTTGTACCGATTTTTGGGTTATAAAGTAAGTCTGTTCTTTAAAACTTGCCGCTGCCTCAAGCAATTTAATTGCCTTACCTGGGAATGCCTGCTCGGTTATGTAACGATCGGCAAGCCGGTAGGCTTCGTGGAGCGATTGATACATATAGGTTGCGTTATTGCGCACTTCCAGCAACAACACTTGGTCTTCGATCACTCGTAAGGTATCTTCCTCGCCCAGAGGGTTTACGCTAATGCGGTTCATCAACTGCGTGAGCCCAGGATTGAACTGTGATAGCTTGAGCCACTGCTGCGCATCAAGCGCCAGAATTAACCGAATGCCTCCACCTTGCAGCACCTGCATCAACATGCTTGAAAGGTCCACCGCCCCTACCCCCGCCTGCAGGAATAACTCGGCGTCGTCGAGGAATAAAATGACATTCTTCGCTTTGGCAGCCTCGTTAAACAACCTTATCATCAGCTGCTCTAGGTTGCCTCTGCTATTTGCAATAATGGTGGCGCTATCGAGTGCCACAATCTGCGCATATCGAATATCATGTGGTGTTTTTTTATCTTGCAGCAGCCGCTGGGCAAGTGCATACACTAAGGTTGTTTTGCCAACACCCACCTCGCCTACGAGCGTGGCGTTACGCCGACCAGGCTGCCCTAACACATGCATGATTTGAGTCATAGCTTCGTTGTGGCCTTCTATTTCGCGACTGAGCAATCCCCCCCTTTCAACCTCTTGGGTGACATTGAGCCCGAAATGATTGAGTAGCGGGGTGTAACCAAAACTTAAATCACGCCCGATACCACCAGTGTGCTGACGCTCGTTAGAACGGCGTATAACGCTCGTGATGTGCTGATGCCACGCGAGCCCTGCCTCAAGATCGCTCTGATCCAGGCGTAGTTGCGCCAGGTAATATTCATATTCCGGTACCTGCTTTAGCAGCGCAACAAAAACAGCAGCGCTACTCACTACCTCTTCTTTGTGTGTACGTGAAAGAGCGGCGGCTTCAGCCCA
>CAZUOL010000024.1:0-23361 GCA_964621845.1 uncultured Candidatus Saccharibacteria bacterium
TTGTGGCATTAACTTCACAAGAGGGTTCGTCGTTTTCGCCAGCGACATCGGCATTGCCTGAATCAGCCCCGCTGCCACCACCGCCCGGCACGGTCTTCCCGGTGGCATTCTCAATATCACCAATACCAATAACTGCTGAATCGTGGCTACCCCCCCACATTGAGTTAGGGCCTCTTGCAAAGGCTCTCGCCATACATGATTGGTTGCCGCCTTGCCATTCGTCTGAGAAGTCATAGTTACCGTTATCTTCTTTTTGGTGCAGTATCGCAACCTGAGATTTGTCGTCACTTACAGCAATGACCGCCTTCAAGTGCCCGTTATCATAAAAACAGCCATCACCCTTACCACTACCATTGGCGTAAAAGGTGTACCCCGAGGCATACTTCCCTACGACACCAGTGTTATGGTTTTTGAATGAATCTAGCAGGTCTTTAACTGCAGTACCCTTTTTTGGGTCTAGTTTCTTGAAGGAGGTTCCGTCAAGGTAACTTCGGATTGTATTGGCACTCTCCCAGTAAAGAAAAGTAGATGCGCCTACGAGCATCTGTTTATTTATACCACCTGACTTTGTAACAGTAATATACTTACCCGCATTGAGCAGATCGGTTTTATCAGTAATTTTTTTATCAGGTTGTATATCTCCGTCAGTGTTCTTAACCACACACCCGCCTGTCGGCCCAATTTCAGAGTTAACAATGTATACAGTGCTGTCGCTGTTCCCATCATTACCGTCGTTCTGTATGTAGTGGACAATCCCTGATGGGCACTTGCCGTTCACTGGTTTTTGGATAGGCTTGCCGTTGCTACTTGGCCAAAACCAATAGTAGCTTTCATGAAACATTGCACTTTCTCCACCACTACACACATACATATTGTGATCGTCACAGGCTGTTGCTGCAGTTTTGTACACGGTCTTCGTCTTCTTGTCTAGAACGGTGAATGGGTCAACAAAGCGTAGCCTGGTGTTGTCACCTTCTGAGATAGTTTGTGCCTTCCCTTTCCCATCGTAATATGTGAAGCTAGCAGCATAAGTCGGCTGGAAGGTAACGAACAGGTTGCTAAAAAGCACTACAAAAAGTACGCCCAATATAAAAGATGACTTTCGCAGTTGCTGCATTTCTGTTAAATTCTACCACACGCACCCAAGCATTACTACTTAAAATGCCGCTTTCAAGGCGTGGATCACAATTGTCAAATTATAGACCGAATAGTAGTATTAGGTAGAAGACTTATAGCCATGAAGAAAAAGATGTTAAAAAAACCAATTGTAGCCATCGTATGCGCCTTTCTACTGGTACTCGGTGCTCTATTTCTATGGCCCGCTCAGCTATTTGCACAAGGTACCTCGAGTGATACTAAGAGCTCAAGTAGTCCAGACTCAAGTACGCTCGATCTGCAGCAGTTCAATAACAATCTGAACGGTAACGGTTCCGCACAGCAGGCAGGGGTTGGTACCGATTGTGGCGGGGTGAAGATTGCCTTTAATGTGGGGTGTCGTGATGATTTTTCAAACCCTATTATTGCCTACCTCGTGGCGATTTTGCGGTTTTTGACCTATGGTGTGGGTATTGTCGTCACACTCATGATCGTGGTTGGTGGCGTGCAGTACGCTGCGGCGGGCGATAACTCCCAATCGGTTGCGGCAGCAAAGAGCCGTATCTTTAACGCGGTGATTGCGCTGCTACTTTATATTTTTGCCTTTGCCATTCTGAACTTTATTGTACCCGGTGGACTAATTGGGTAGGATGTAACTATGGCTGAATCATTGCTACTACTTATACAACCCGTCAAGCAGCTTGCTATCAGTTGTGGCAACGCAGGGTTGCTTGGCTTTCCGACCTGGTATAAATACTTAGACGGCACCATCATCACCCAGCAGGTGAAAGACGGCGCAACTGTAGAAGTTTGCCAGCCGATGCTCCGCGGGATTAATGATGTATGGCTCGTGGTGGCAGCTATTATTGAGCTCTTGCTTCGGATCGGCACCATCATCACCATCGGTTTCATCATTTGGGGCGGCATTCGCTTAATTGTTAGCCAGGGTGACCCAGGCAACGTAAAAGCGGGCCGCGAAACCATTCAAAATGCAGTGATTGGCCTGGTGATTATGCTCGTTGCAACTGGCATGGTGCACTTTGTAGCAGGGAGGTTTTAAATGCATATACTGTTGTTGCTCGCGCAAACCATTTTAGATAAAGACACGGTGAATTTACCAGCGGTGGCGGCCGATCAAAGCACCGTGACGGTTATTTTGAACTTGGTCTGGAAGGTGCTTGGCATGCTTTCGGTGTTGTTTGTGGCTATTGGCGGGCTGAAGTACACACTTTCAGGAGGTGATTCTAACCAGGTGAACAGCGCTAAAAACACAATTTTGTATGCCGTGATTGGCCTCGTAATTTCTCTGAGCGTTTATCTGATAGTGAACTTTGTACTAGGAAAGTTAAAATGAAGAAGCTGCTGGCAGGCGCTTTCTCGCTCGTGCTGCTTACAGTGATAAGCATATTTGGGCAAGCGAGCCTTTCGCCCGCTGCTGTGCATGCCGTTGACCCAAATGAAGCCATTTGTAGCAATCTGGTTGATCCAAGTAACCCACCAGCAATTTGTACTGCTGGTGGGGCAACCGATCCGATAACTGGCAAAAAAGGGCTCTTCCCCACGCTGATTGAACTTGTGATATTTTTGACAGCTGCTATATCGGTTGTGATGATCATCATCGGTGGCTTCCGTTACATTATTTCAGGTGGTGATAGCAATGGCATCCAAGGTGCCAAGAACACGATCATCTATGCTTTAGTTGGCCTCGTGATTGCGGTATTTTCACAAACCATCGTCAGCGTGGTGCTTTCTAAGCTGAAGTAGGTTTGAAAACTGTGGCCTATTTCGCTATGCTTTAGGTAACCAATAAAGGAAAACAAGACATGATGAAAAAACTGAACGTGGCAAAATTAATACTCGCAAGCAGTGCGCTTTTATTCGGACTGGCTTTTGCGCAACCAATACAGGCACAAACTGCCCCATCGAGTGCGGTTGACGCCGCCTGCGCGGGGGTTGAGGCAGCTGGCGGCAATTGTGATGCAACCGATTCGCAGAGTTCGTTTAATACTATAATGGCTAAAATTATCAACGTGTTTTCGGTAGTGGTGGGCGCTGTTTCGGTGCTGATGATCATCATCGGCGGCTTTCGATATGTTATCTCCGGTGGTGATAGCAATGGCATTCAAGGGGCCAAGAACACCATTATTTATGCACTGGTTGGTTTGGTGATTGTGCTCTTCTCACAAATCATCGTGCGCTTTGTGCTCAAAGCCACCACAGCGTAGCCATTCAGCACAGGCAGTTGGCACTTGCGCCGCATATAAAGATCAGATATAATTCGGGCTATAACCATAAGAAAGGAAACATTACAACGTGAAAGCTTTTATCAAAAAAATTGTAGCAACTTTTGGAGCCGCTGCTCTATTGTTAGTACCGCAGGTCGCACTTGCTGGTTCGGTACACGCACAATCAACCGATATTCAACAAAGTGTCTGTCAGGGTGTAACACTTGATGGCAGCGCGACTGCTTCAACGTGTACTTCTGAAGATTCACAGAACAACTTCAACACCTTGATGGCTCGTGTTATCAATATCTTCTCGATTGTTGTTGGTTCGATCTCAGTTATCATGATCATCATCGGTGGCTTCCGCTACATCATCTCAAATGGTGATAGCAACAGTGTGACTGGTGCCAAAAACACCATTCTCTATGCTATTGTTGGTTTGGTGATTGTACTCTTCTCGCAGATCATCGTGCGCTTTGTGCTCAAAGCCACCACTTCAGCGTAATAGCAAGCACATTAGACCTACGTAAAAAAATAAACGGCCCAGATCGGGTCGTTTATTTATAGGTGCGTAAATGGTATGATATGGGCATGTTAAGACGACATCTCACTACAGTTTTTATGGGTATGCTCATGGCGTTGGCATTCGTTCTAGTGACCTCGCATGCAGCGTGGGCGACGACAACAAGCCAACCACAGGAAACAACAGTGCCGGCAACGACGCAGTCGATTGCAAATGGCGTTTGCCAAGGGGTGCTTGGTACCGAAGATACCAGCACCGATAGCAGTGTAACCATAAAAGACTGCACTACTAATGATGGCGGAGAAACCTTCATGGGGGTTATAAAGCGGATTATCAACATGTTTTCTATTCTGGTCGGCTCCGTTTCGGTGATTATGATCATCATCGGCGGCTTCCGCTACATTATTTCTGGCGGTGATTCTGCCGGCGTTGGTGCGGCCACAATCACCATTCTCTACGCTATTGTTGGTTTGGTGATTGTACTCTTCTCACAAATCATTGTGCGGTTCATTGTTTCTAACCTTACAAATGTGACAAACACCACTACGCAGCAACCAACGAGCTCACAAACCACCACCAAGTAGCCGAAACTGCCCCTTATTTATAGAGATGCTTTCTTGACCGTCATCCCTGCGTAGGCAGGGATCCAGTACACTAAAAAGTAGTGATGAGAAAAAACGGCTACGTATATATACTCGCTAGCAAGAAGAACGGCACTCTCTACATTGGTGTAACCTCAGACCTTATCAAGCGCATTGCCCAACATAAGCTGAAAAGTGTTGAGGGGTTCACGAAACAGTATGCAGTCGATACATTAGTGTGGTATGAAGCCCATGACACAATTGAATCCGCCATACTGCGAGAAAAGCAGATTAAAAAATGGAAGCGACTTTGGAAAATAAGAGAGATTGAAGAGCTTAATCCAGAATGGAGGGATCTTTCTGATGATTTTTGAGGGCTGGATTCCTGCCTGCGCAGGAATGACGCTACATGTTTAGCTGATCTGGATCTTCTTAACGGTTTCTTGCTTTACTTTCGTGAAGCTGATGGTAAGTACACCATCTTTTAATACTGCCTCAATCTCATCTTCTTTTACCGGAACAGGCAAAGCGAGCGTACGGCTGAACTCACCCCAGTAGCATTCTTGCACATGATAATTTTCAGCATCTACCTCATCACCACTGGTAAGGGTGCCCTTGATGGTCAAGGTGTTATCAGAAATGCTAACATCGAGATCATCTTTATTTACTCCAGCAGTTCGTGCTTTCACTACCAACTTCTCTTTGGTTTCGTAGACGTCAACCGCTAGCATGCCCGGCATGTCTTGCATTTGGTCGTCATCCCAATCGCCCTCATCAGATGCCTGGCTCGCGCCAGCACTTACCTGGGTATCATCGCTCCCACCATCATCAACACCAGTAGGTACACTGTCATCTAAAAAAGCGGCCGTTAGTTCATCTTCCATTAATAAGTCGTTATCGTTTTTTTGGCGTCGCGCCATAGATGTCCTCCACTTTCTCGCAGTTTTTATAACCTGCTTGCATTATAGCGAAAACTTGGCGAGCTATGCAATAATCGGGTAGAAGGTGTTGTAAAAATGTTTAAGTCCCCTTTTGAGCTTTTGGTGAATGCAGTGACGGTTGAACCGTGCGTTATCTGTAATTATAAGGGCCTTGCCTTATGTCACGCCTGCTATGAGAATGCTTTTTCTGAGCCTGATTATCGTTGTTACATCTGCAACAAGCTGACCAGGCAGGGGTCTGTCTGTAAATCTTGCAAGCCACGCTCTCGGTTACGTCATGTCTGGTGGCTTGGGGACTATAAAACTGAGCTAAAAGAACTGGTTTTACAAATGAAATACCAACGAAAGCGCGAAACAGCCCGGCTGCTCGGGGCGTATTTAGCGCAGAAGATAACATATCTGCCAGAGGATACGTTGGTAGTACATCTTCCTACGGCATCGAGCCGTGTGCGCCGAAGGGGTTTTGATCAAGCCCAGCTGATCGCCCAAAGCTTTGCAGAGGCTCGTCATCTCACCTATCGGAACGCACTGCAGCGTACCGGTCAAAAAGAACTGATTGGAAAGCGTCGAATTGACCGTATGAAGGCCATGCAAGGAGTTTTCAAGTTGCAGGCGAATACTACTCTTTCCGGAAAAAGTATATTGCTGGTTGACGATGTGCTCACGACTGGTGCAAGTTTAGAGTCTGCTGCCACCACGCTTCGTGAAGCCGGTGCACAGCATGTTGCTGCCGTAGTGGTCGCCCGCCGTTTATTAAACTAGCTTCATCTGTTAAAATAGACCGCGATGGAGAGGTGCCCGAGTGGTTGAAGGGACCGGTCTTGAAAACCGGCAGGCCGGCAACGGTCTCGATGGTTCGAATCCCTCCCTCTCCGCCAGGAGAGGAGCGCTCAGCATTTATGCTGGGCGTTTCTCTTCTAGTGAAGTGAAAGGATTGGGTTCTAAGGTTCGGTGAAGTGAGGTCACGTGCAGAAGTTTACATCGAGCCTGACCGAACAGAGAAGCGGAGCGCTATCCCTCCCTCTCCGCCATGAGATAGGACAAGCTTTTGCTTGGTTTTTTGTTTCGCTGTGAGAAAAGAAGTTTATCGATTCCTTGAGAAACGTTAGCGCTTACGCTAGACTAAAGGCATGCAGCCAAGTGAGGGTGAAAATCGAATTAACTATAGTGAGGCACCGCCAACAACTGGTCTCGGTGCTCAGCGCCAGACCCCACCGGCACCACAACCCAGTAGCACCAAGAGCTTTGTGCAGTGGAAGGCCTCAGAGTTTATAGATCATCAGAAGTCGTCGACCTGGTTTTTTGCACTTATTGGAATTGCCATTATTCTAAGCGCGGCAGTGTACGCCATTACAAGAGACGTGCTCGCAACTCTGGTGATGCTTGTTGGCGCCACCGCGTTTGGTATGTACGCTAAAAAAACGCCGCGTACCCTCACCTATTCACTGGGTGCCACTAGCTTTAAGGTTGGCGAACGCACCTACCGCTATGATGATTTTCGCTCGTTTAGTGTTATGCAAGAAGGCGCGCTTTATAGCGTGGTCTTAGAATCGGTAAAACGGTTTATGCCACCACTTACCATCTACTTTGCACCTGAAGATGGTGAAGAAATTTTTGATGTGTTAGCACAGCACTTGCCGCATGAAGAACGACGCCCTGATTTTGTAGATAACCTGATGCGCAAAATCCGTTTTTAACAGATATTGGCACATACTTCACATCTGTGGTACACTGGCCTCTGTTCTTGCGTACTTTAGCGTGGGAAAGTACCTCAAATTTTAGTGCGGCGTATTGTTCTTTTTAGAACAAGCGCCAAACGCGCGCGCGTAGCTCAGCTGGATAGAGCGTCGGCTTGCGGAGCCGAAGGTCGTAGGTTCAAATCCTGCCGCGCGTACCAACCAAAGTGCCGGTCCTTGCGACTGGCTTTTTGGTTGGTCTGCACAGATTTGGTTCTACGACTCGACAGATTTATCTGGCGAAAGTCGTAGGTCTACAGGTTTGAGGGGCGTAGGTGCTTGAACCGAGCAGTGAAAACCGTGCGAGCGCAGCGAAATCCTGTCGCGCGTACCATAACCATAAGCACTTTCAAGAGTGCTTTTTGTTTTGTTATAGTTAGTTCATGAAAACAATTGCTTTCAGCAACAACCAGACGATGCCTGTTCTAGGATATGGAACATGGCGCCTCTCAGCCGACGATGCCGCATCACTGACAGAGAAGGCTCTCGTAGAGGGCTATCGCCACATAGACTGTGCAATGATTTATGGTAATGAAAAAGAAGTGGGGAGCGGCATCGCCAATGCGATATCAGGTGGTGTTGTTATGCGCGAAGACTTATTTGTGACAAGCAAGCTTTGGAATACTGACCACGCTACGGCAGATGTGGTTGCTGCCTGTAAGAAAACACTTAATGATCTTCAGCTTGAGTATCTTGACTTATATTTGGTGCACTGGGGTGTCGGCTTCGAGCAAGGAAAAGATGCCGAGCCATTAGATGAAAATGGCTTAGCTAAGTTTTCATTTGTACCTATGCAACAGACGTGGCAGGCAATGGAGCGTCTGGTTGCCGAAGGTCTAGTAAAATCCATAGGGGTCGCTAACTTTACTGCGCCAATGCTTGTTGACCTTCTTTCGTATGCAAAAATCAAACCAGTTATGAACCAGATAGAGCTTCATCCTTACCATGCTCAGAGAGATCTCATAAATTTCTGCAGTAGTCAGGGGATTGCGGTAACTGCATATTCACCGTTTGGTTCAGCAGGTGCGCCGTTACTGCATGACGATACGATTAAGGAAATCGCAACGACTCATGGCTGCACTCCCGCACAAGTCGTACTTAGCTGGGCAATTCAAAGAGGCGCAGCCGTTATTCCCAAAAGTTCAAGTAGTGAACGCATTAAGGAGAACATTGACGTCGAGAGGGTTGCTTTATCAGATGCTGAAATGCAAAAAATAGCAGCTCTTGATAAGAGAAAGATTTTCGTTAACCCACAAGATTGGTGGGGCTTCCCATATTTCTAGCATGCTAGTAAGGTTCTAACTTCCTGTACCACGTTGTACCAAATAGAGAGCCGCTCGAAAGAGGGGGTTTGTTATCATTGTGGTGATGCGAGTTGCGACATTCAATATAAGGCATGGAGCCGAAGAGGCTGGCAGTGGGTTTTGGGGTGACCCTGGCGCTGTTGCGGAGGCGTGCCAAGAATTGAACGCCGACATCATTGCGCTGCAAGAGGTAGATAGGCGCACGGTACGTTCGCGTTTTCAGGACATGGCAGCACTTGCGGCCAGTGCTTTAGGGGTGAACTGTGTGTTCGCCCCTACCATGCGAATGCTCGGCGGTCACTACGGCAACGCGCTGCTCTTTAGGGGTGAATTAGTAGAGGGATATCCACCCTTAGAGCTTGAGGGTGGATATCGGTACAAGGTGAATGCACTTGGTAGAGCCTGGGATATCAAACACGAGCCACGAAACGCCATTTTGGCCCGTTTGCATATTGGCGGTGTCGCCCTTTCGGTTGCTTCCACTCACCTTTCAAAAGAACGAACGTTTGCTATGCAGCAATTGCCACGAGTGCTTGATGCGTTGAGCGCTCTTCCAGGTCCACATGTGTTACTGGGCGACTTGAATACTCCTTATGCTGCAGTCAAAAATATTGATATTCCAGATGGTTTTGGATTTGCCAA
Source organism: uncultured Candidatus Saccharibacteria bacterium (assembly GCA_964621845.1). Classification (GTDB taxonomy): domain Bacteria; phylum Patescibacteriota; class Saccharimonadia; order Saccharimonadales; family UBA7683; genus CAYRKQ01. The sequence goes on from CAZUOL010000024.1 coordinate 9,048, forward strand.
GGTGCCTGCAGGAATTCCGGCATCGGCACCTAGGAGGGCGATCGATCACATTGCTGTGAATGGCTTTGGTGTATCGAGTATTGAAGCGATGCACATGCCAATTAGCGATCATCGGGCAATCATTGCCGAGATCCAGCCCAGTACTAGCAACTATTAACGGGAATTTACGCAGCCTCTCGTTCGGTACTAGCTGCGGACGCCGCATCTTGGGCTGTAGGCTGGATAGGTGCGCGGTCGCTTGAAACGGCCTCTTCTGGGGTTTTTGGTTCACTTGCCGCATTAGCATCCGCGAATGATGCACCGAGATACTCCGCCGCGCTCAATACCTGACCGAGCACGAAGGCTGCTGCCGCGTGATCTGCTGAGCTTTGTTTGAGCTCCTCATAACGGGCATTGTTTATGGGTGGTACAACGCCATCTTTTTTGCCGACAAGTTCCTGTTGGTAGGTGACTCGTGCGTGCTCGCGTTCGTCATCTGTTGGCAGAAGTGTTTTTATAACCATACCGAGTGATCTAGCAAGCTCATCAGGACTGACGTCTAGTTGGCGTGCCTGCCTTTCAATCAGCTCAGCTGCTGCTTCAATTTTTGGTGTCACTGCACCACTTGAATGTAGGTGTTTGCTCATGTTTTTGTTTCCTTAACTACTCCCATATTCTACTAAACATAAGCAAGTTTGTCAATAGCTAGGCTAACATCTTGTATCCCACGGGTGATACTTCGATAGGTTTACTATTTCTCTGGTAAAATGTCAGATACGGAGAGGTGCAGGATCACCGCCGTTGGCGGGACCGCGCCGAAGGCGCTGGGTGGTTGAGGTGAAGTACTCTGTATACATCCTTGAGAGTCAAAAAACAGGCAAATATTATGTCGGCCAAACAAATGACCTGCAGTTTCGGATTGATCAGCATAATTCTGGCAAAAATAAATCAACAAAGCATGGTGTCCCCTGGGTTTTAGTACATCATGAAAAGTTTAATACACGTTCGGAAGCATTTGCTAGAGAGCAGCAGATTAAGCGCTATAAGGGTGGCGAAGCTTTTAAGAAACTGCTAGCATGAATAAATAAGGAAGGATGGCCGAGTCCGGTTGAAGGCGCACGACTCGAAATCGTGTAGGCAGCTTACGTTGTCTCGTGGGTTCAAATCCCACTCCTTCCGCCATTCGACAGATTAAATCAGAATTTCTTTTGCTGAAGGGTAGCTGTTGTAGCCGTGCGTAGCCATTGAGGCGCCATAAGCTCCGGTCATGCCGATGGCGATGTAGTCACCAATTTCAGCTTTACCCATAAGACGTGGTTTCAAACGCTCTGGGTCTCCTGGGTACGGTGTTAACACGTCAGTACTTTCGCAGTTGTGCCCAACAACCACAACCTCTTCATTTTCAGGTGGCAATGAGCCATCTTTTTTTACTGTTATGAGCGGGTGCTGTGCACCGTATATGCCGGGCCTCAGCAGATCGTTCATACCAGTATTGGTACGAAGAAAAACGTGCCCGTCTTTGCCGGTATCAGATGTATCGATTACTTCAGCAAGCAAAATACCGGCACCCGCCACCAAGAACTTACCGGGCTCGATCTCGAGGTGTAGTTTACGACCGGTTTGTTCGGCGAACTGCTGGAGTTTTTTGGCAAGTCGCTCACCTATTTCATTCATATCTGCCGAGGGCTCACTCTCCATATACGCAACTTTGAAGCCACCACCCAGATCAAGCGTTGTTACATCTGGGAATTGCTTAACTAAATCAAGACTAATCGCCTCGGCTTCCTCCCATTTGGCTGGGTTTGTACCAGTGCCGATGTGAGTGTGCAAGCGGGTGATTTTACTTCCTGAGTCAGCAGCAATTTTCTTAACCTCTGGAATGTATTCGTGCCAGATGCCAAAACTGGCGTTTACGCCACCGGTCGTTAAGCGATTGTTCATGCCATCACCCATTGCTGGATTAATTCGTACAGAAACATCTTCGCCTGGAAATAGTTGGCAGTAGACCTCGAGCTGATGCAAACTAGTAGCCGTAAACTGCACACCACGCGCTACAAGCTCTTTGAGGTTGTCAGGCAACTGTTGGGCGGTAATCAAGATTTGCGAAGGCTCAAAACCGCTCTGCAGCGCCTTCTCGGCTTCGTAACCAGAGCTTGCATCAATATGTAGGCCTTCGTTTTTGAAAAGTTTCAGAATGTCAGGGTGCGGGTTGGCCTTCATGGCATAGCGAACAGTCAGTCCAAAAGGTGCCTGCATACTGAGTGCGGTGTGCGCCTGCACTTTTAAGGCGTCACGTGAATACACGTACAACGGTGTACCATGCGTTTTCACAAGATCTGCAATTTCCTGTGGTGTCATCCAATTCGGTAGCGTGCTCATGTTCATGATCTATCCTAGCATGTTGTAGGCTCTCATGAGCCGTTTAAATGGGGTAACGTTCAAAGCCTAAAACAGCATTATGAGCTACCGCGAGTGCTCGCTGCACTGACCCGATTGCGTACGCTGGGTCAGTAGACTGATCAATTTCGATGAACGCAGTAGCGGTAGCGCTATCGCGAGCATCAACAAAGCCTTCGAGAGATATGCCTACATCAGCGAACTTCATACCAAGCTGACCCATCATTTGTGCTCGCGCAATGCCTGATCGGGCGATCCCTTCACCTATGATATGCACCATGCCTGCTAACCATATATCGTGCTCACCATCTATAAGTTCAGCAACCTCGCTAATATCGGCAATCATGCTCTGGTATTCGGCAAATGCCTCATCAGATTTTCCAGGGTTGGCAATCGGTACATAGACTGCCGTGTTATCTACGCCGGTCACCACTTGGCCAAGGGATATACCCCGTTCTTTCAATGGCTGAAGAACTGCATCGATGCCCCCCACCTCTTCATTGAGCCGACCAAACTTTCGAGTTGATAATCCTACTGCCATCGAACCGGTAACGCCTACGACGGGCGTATTCAGAAAATCTCGTGTGTTTTCGATACGGGTACCTCGATTGCCCAGCCGACCAAACGTGTTACGCATGACGGTCGAAACAGCAGTTCCCAATAAAATTCTACTCGCTTCACGGTGAAGCAGCTCACTGCCGCCAATGCCTAGGTCGCGCGCTTCTTGATAAGTGATTACTTGCAACATTTGCTCGAGGCTTTGGGGGAGAACGTTTGGATCAGCCGTCATAAACCCCGGAACATCTGACCAGTTATGGTATTCGTCAGCTTCAAGGGCTCGGGCAATAAGCGCACCGGTAATATCAGATCCACCCCTTTCAAGTAGCTCTATTTGGCCATCATGACGCGCGCCGTAGTAGCCGGGCACCACGTATTTACGCCCTGGCAGCAATCGTTCTTTGATGAGTGCGCTACTTGTGGCTTCGTCAAGCTGCCCGTTTTCATCAAAGCGGATTATTTCAGTGGCGTCAACAAACTCTCTGCCGGTGTGGGCAGCAAGCATACGGGCACTCCAGTATTCACCCAGCCCAGCAACGGGCCAGCCATAGCTACGCCACCGTTCGAGGTCATGTGGTATATCTGCAACCACCTGCTGTAGGGCATGATCAGTTTCTGACGGGTCGAGTCGTCGTGCCATAAGGGCATACCTGGCCTGCAGGAGCTCTGTTATGGCGGGGTCATCAGAACGTAGCATATCGGTCACTTTTGTGTAATAGCCATGCTCTTTATCAAGCCCTGGCGCCGAACAGACGACAACAGGAGTTGCATCGCTACTATATTCGAGTTGCGCAACCACCTGCTCTGGTGCTGCCATTGAAGTGCCGCCAAATTTTGCGACCTCTGAGGTGGTGGTGGTGAGTGTATCCATGAGAAAGAAGTATAGCTCACCTGGCGCTATACGCTAAAAGTTTTAGATAAATGTTAAAAAGTATATAAAAGTGTTAAAATATGGTACATGATAACAATTGCAAAGCGAGTTGAACAGCTCATTGAACAGTGGCCGATGCTCAAACAGGGCTTGGAGCTCGAATTGCTCAATACGTCTGCAGTAGCTCGGTATATCAAGCCAGAGGTTGAAAACGAGGTAGGCGAAAGAGTATCAGAGGCGGCGGTTTTGATGGCATTGAGGCGCTACGAACATAAAAAGGTTGAAAGCACAGAGGTGAGGAGCCCCAAAGATTTCTTAGGTGATATGAGCCTGCGATCTGATTTGGTGGATCTCACCTACACAAACGCACCTACCTTGCCGCGAAAGCTGGCTCGGTTGGCCCACGATCTTGCCCCGCAGCATTATTTCACCTCCAGCCGGGGCTTGCTACAAACCAGCGTGATTGTGCACGGTGAGCATACTGCAGCGGTCAAGGCGGCACTTTCAAAAGAGCATCTAGAGCTTATGACAAAAAACCTTACAGCTGTAACACTCCACCTGAAAGACGGGCACGATACTATCTCCGGTGTACTGGTCTTCCCTCTCTCGCTTCTTGCATGGCGTGGCATCCCAGTGGTCGAAGTGATTTCAACCAATGATGAACTCAACCTCATAATCCATTCCTCAGATGTAGAGCAGGCTTTTTCAGTACTCAACCAATCACTATCAAGCTAAGCTGGTGTATCAGGGGCTGGTTCATCTCGTATAAGATGCAACTTCGGTGTGCCGAACCCTCCCGAAAGTTCAGCAGCTACCACTGCCTGCCCGGCTGCCTGTGGATCCTCTGGCCAGCCGCCACTCACAAAATAGCTCCCTAATCGATCCGGGGCGCCTTGCGAGTTGCCTGCCATGGTTATGCGAATAATCTCAGCACCGTATGCTCGAAGTCTCGGGTTGCATTGTTCCTGTACTTGATCTGTCAGATAGTCGCTATCCCGATATCTGTCATCTTGCGCTCCTTCGATCGCTCTTCTGAGCCCATCGCCACCAATAGATGCAACCATGTCTTCAACATTGACAGCATCAAAGAGCGTCCGGGTGAGCAGATCGTTACCTTGATTTCGGCTAAACTGATTTCGCCATGGTCTGAGCCAGTGCCTACGCTGCGATCCACTCGGAATAATCCGCCACGTAATTTCTGGGTTTACATCTTGTTGAGTTTTATCTCTAAGATCAATCCGGTTCGTCGGCAACCTCGTGACGTTCTCTTTTACGCTCACCTCTTCTATTGCGTGTGAAAACGGAATTTGCAGATGGGGGCCAGGCGGTAATACTTTCTTCATCCCCTTTTTTTTGCCAAATTTGTATGTGCTCGGTACGCCCGCCCTTAATCGGACAGCTTCGTGACCTTGTGGCACCTTCACGTAGGGTCTCAAAAACTTGTTGCCAATGCCCAGGGCGCCAATTCCACCAGCGATGACAACAGCTGTTTTTAGGTTATCGACATTGGTGGTGGCTCCGACAATTTCCCCTGGCACTTTTCCCTACATGCTATTTAGAATTGTGATATTTCTCACTATAGAACAAGCGAAGGCCTCGCAACACAGGCATATTGATGTAACAGATGTAAAAATGTTTTGTATGTTGTAAATCTTTCAATGCCGCGAAGTTTTAGACGTTCGGTGTTGCTATAATTTTAGCAATGGAAGAGTCAATTTTTACAAAAATTATCAAGGGTGAAATCCCTTGCCATAAAGTCTATGAGGATGATTATGGCCTTGCGTTTATGGATATCCACCCTATTCAAGAGGGCCACGTTCTGTTGGTTGCAAAGCGGCAAGTGCCAAATTTTTATGAACTGTCAGATGAAGAGTATCAAGGTTTGATGACTGCAACGCAAAAAATTGCTCGCCGTCTGAGTGCATTTTACCCTGATAAAAAACGGATTGGTGTGATGATCGAAGGGCTAGAGGTTGATCATGTGCACGTTAAAATCTTCCCTATTGATACGGGTGATGAATTTCGTCGCGAACCCGATGTAAATCAAGAGCCAGATCACGAGGCGCTTGAGCGGCTCGCCAAAAAACTCGCCTTCTAAACTAAGCAGGGGACCAGTTGTAGTGGCCAAAGGCATCTCTTGCTTGTGTGACAAACTCCCAAAAGCGTGGCCATGACTTTTCAACACACGCGGGGTACTTGAATCGGCTGGGGCCAAGCCCATAGCGCATAGCGATTGCCTGCACCACGCGGTGATCATTTACATCTATAATCTCCCCTGCCTCTACTTGCTTGATGGCCCGCTCCATAGATTCAATGCGGTTGCTTTCGTGATGTTGGAGTTTCGGCCATTTTTGCAGTGCTTGTGCTGCACTCATCAACCCAAATGCGCGGGCAAAGCAATAGTCTTCAGCTTGCTCTGGGTAGTAATTGGAGTCTATTTCACCTGTTTGCAGTACTTTGATGAATGAAGCTGCCTGACGTGCCAGGCTGATATCTCGGCGTGGTTGCCATGCAAGGCCGCGTTCGCGTTGGGAATACCAATGTGAAATAGCATCGGCAACAACCCTGAGCTTAAAATCGCCGTATACCACTTCGCGCGGTATGCTCGCCTGTTCATCCCAGGTGAGTCGAGCAGAAATATATTGAGTCGTTTCATCATCAAGAAGCAAAAGCTGACTATTTGGCAAGGTGGTCATGTCGGGCGCCTCATATATTTGCCTCTGCAGCGAAGACCCGGTACGCTCAAAACGTTTATTACTTCCTTCAAGATACGAACGGTACAGCAGTGAGCGGTAATTTGCGCCCCCCTCGCCGATGTGAACGATATCTGATGATTCGTACTCGTTTGCTGCTGCTAAGAACTCGGTTGTATCTTTGGCGACATCTCCCTGGTTCGGCGCCAAAATTTCAGCACTGTCCTGATATCCATGTTTTTTATCAAGTGCAATGCAGATACGTGCAAATGTTTTATCGATTGCCACATATGCTTCAAAGGCTGCCGGAATTTCACAGACAAAAGCAAGTGGTGGGGCAAGTTGTTCGTGCATACTACAACAGATCGAGTTGCTTCTCAAGCTGCTTGGCTTGGCTTGCAAGTTGCACAAGCGTTGCCTTACTCTCGGCTACTAATTCTTCTGGGGCATTGGCAATATACGCTGAATTTGCAAGCCGTTTTTCAATCAGCTCTTTTGCCTTTCTTATCTCTGAGTGCTTTTTGGTAAGAGCAGTCTTGTAGGTTTTGATTTGCTCTTCTGAAAGATCAAGCCACACCGGCTCGTTGGTGCTCGATAATCGGAGCCCACTCCCCTCTTGCACTTTGTGAACAGATTCAATTCGAGCCATTCTGCTAATGATCTCACTATTTTCTGCCACCAACGGGCTTGTGGTCTGGGTTTGCACCTTTTGCGCCCCCGTTTCAGCAAGCACTTCTCTACTTTCGATAATAATTTTCTGCAGCTGTTCAAATTGATCAGCCTGCTTTTTATCGTAGGTGACACGCGTTGGCCAAGAGCTGGTTATCAGAAGTGAGTCGTCCCATTTTAGCGTTTGCCATATCGCTTCGGTTACAAACGGCGCAAACGGATGAGCAATTTTGAGGCATGTTTCGAGCGCCCACACCATCACAGAGGCCTTCTCAGACGACGCCAGGGCTGTTTTAGAGGCTTCTAAGTACCAATCTGCTAATTTGTCCCATATCGTGTGGTAAACGGTTTCTACGGCCTCAGAAAAGCGATATTCCTCTAACATAGCGGCAACCTCGTTTGCGGCAGCGTCAAGCTCACGCATAATCCAGTGGTCAGCCGGGGTTGATGGTTTCGGCGTTTTATCTTTTCCAGTTTCGCCGACCGCTGATTCTATGTAACGGGCAATATTCCATAGTTTATTCGCGAAATTACGCCCGGCTACCACTTTGTCAACGCCAAAAGCTTGGTTCTGCCCAGCGCTACGTGAGGTCAGTAGCCCAATCCGAAGCGCATCTGAACCATAGGCATCCATCACCTCTTGAGGGTTGATTACATTGCCTTTACTTTTGCTCATTTTCTGGCCATGTGGGTCGAGTACTAAACCATGTAAATAGACGTGCTTGAACGGTACTCGCTGTTCTTTATACAGGCTCAACATGATCATACGCGAAACCCAGGGGAATAAAATGTCGTGGCCGGTTTCCATAACGCTGTTCGGGAAGAACTCGGCGAGTTTGCCACTGTCATGGTAGGTCGTGGTAATAAACGGCCACTGCCCAGATGAAAACCACGTGTCAAAGGTGTCTGGGTCTCTGACGTAGGTTTTTCCATCAACAGTGACCCGTTCTTCAGCCACGCGTTCATCAAAAATCCAATCGTCAGGGTCATCAACATTCTGAAAGGCTGGGATCGGAATGCCCCATGGTATCTGGCGTGAGATGTTCCAATCTTTCAAGCTCTTCAAGTAGTTCACGAGCACCCGCCCCTTGTTTTCAGGGTAAAAGGTTATTTTGCCTGATTCAATAGCTGCAATAGCCTCTTTGGTGAGCGATTCAACCTTAATAAACCACTGGTCCATTAACATTGGTTCTATCGTGGTGCCACATTTGTAGCACTTCCCTACTCTATTTTTATACGAGCGATCAATATCGAGTAGCAAGCCTTTTTCTTCGAGCGCCTCAACCACTGCTTTGCGGGCTTCTAAAACGGTGAGTCCCGCAAAACGTCCTGCTTTTTCGGTCATTTTGCCGTGTTTATCAATTACTTCAATAGCTGGCAGATTATGACGTTGGGCAACCTCCCAGTCGTTAAAATCATGGGCTGGCGTAATCTTCACCACCCCTGTACCAAATGTTCTATCAACCATCTCATCCGCAACGACCCTTACCTTAAACGGTCCATTTACCCCTTCAATTTCAAGTTCTTTACCCACTAGATCTTTATAACGATCGTCATCGGGGTGTACCGCTACGGCGGTGTCACCAAATTTGGTTTCAGGCCGGGTGGTAGCGAGTTCGAATGGGCCATATTTTAAGTAGTACAGCGGTGTTTTTTCATCTTTGTATTCAACTTCAATATCCGCAAAGCTTGTTTGGTGCTTGGTGCAGTAGTTTACCAACCGCTTACCTCTGTAAACAAGCTTGTCATCCCACATTTTTTTAAACGTTTGGTAGGCGGTCTGCACCACTGCATCATCAAGCGTGAAAACTAATGCATCCCAATCACAGCTTGCCCCCAGTTCACGGAGCTGGATCTCCATGTTGCCTCTGTTTTTTGCTACAAAATCCCAGGTTTGCTGATAAAGCTCATCACGTTTGTAGTCAAAACGGCTTTTGCCCTGTGCTTCAAGTTGCCGTTCGTAGACGACCCATGTTTCAAACCCGGCGTGATCTGCTCCTGGCAGATAGAGCGTTCGCTCCCCTTTCATGCGCTTGTAACGGATCAGAACATCTTGTACTGCATTCGCAAGTGCATGCCCGAGATGCAGGTTGCCGTTCGCGTTTGGCGGGGGCATAACGATGCAGTACGGTGTTCCATTACCCGTAGGCTTAAAAGCATTGCTCGATTCCCAGAGGGTGTAAATATCACCTTCATATTGTTTTGGTTCATAGGTTTTCGGTAGGTTCATAGACTTCCTTGCTTTGTCATCCTGAGCTTGTCGAAGGATCTAGTTTCTGTTCTTCAAGAACATTAGTTTGCATTCATGTGAAAAAGATTTCAAAAAATTATGTTGTAATACATCTTGTCCCTTTGGGCACAATACTGCAGGCACTTCCCAGATGTAATTTCACATTCATCATAACCATAACAACGTAATTGTACCATCTTGCCACCCCTATAACAACTTGACAAAATATACTAAATTTGCTAGAGCAGTAGCGTAAACGAACAAAACAAACATGTCTTTTGAAACGCCATCACCGGATACGGCACCACCAGTAGCAGAATCACGTTTGCGTGGTATTCCGGTAGAACGTCTAGAACGTCACCGCAGTATGGCTGAAGAAACCGCCCCGATTGTAGGCGGTGAAGCAGTTATGGGTGCCGAGGTCACTCTTGGTGTGGGCATGCCCGAGCCTTCGAAACCACAAGTGATTAATGGAGATTCGTATGTACGCCTCAGAGCGCCACAAATGGTTGAACGCCTCGGCGCATTAGAAGATAAGCTCGACGCCGCAAGCGATCCGAGGCTGCGAAGTTGGGCGCGGCTTCTGTCAGGTGATATACCTGAAGTGAGTGGTGGGGGAGTCCACCCACGTGTCTCAGAAGCAATTAAGCGCGCAGGAGTTGCGGTTGATATCAAACGATCCATGGGCCATAAAGTGATCGATACGGGCGCACATTACGATGCCCTAAAGCGCGACCATCCAACCGAGCGCTATCAGTTTTATCACTCGTTTGCAGATAGCGATGCCGCTACCGACTATCTTGCCGACTTATTGGAGCGAGCGAACGAACGAGGGATATCGATATCGCTCAAAACCTATGATCATGCTTACGATGGTATTAACGTGTATACCTATCACTTCAAGGAGCTCCAGGAAATCATCCAGGAAATCTATAATGAACATCAGGCGGCGTGGGGGAGTACTGAACATTTCTTGCAGGGCCCAATAGAAGGAGTTGACCCTAATCATATTGGCTGGGTGCAGGAGCCGGTAGCGGGCCTCAGTCACTTGAGCCACAGCGGTCGTATGGGCCGGCTCGGTGCAGTCATTGATGCACAAGGGTTGAACGAGGGATCCTACCTAGCCGGCTGTGCCGCTGCAGGGGTGCGACCCGACACGCCTTGGCTCTTGAGCCGTGAGCATGAAGGCGCACTGATTGAAGAAGCGCGTGAAAAACATGCTGCTCCTTCAAAAGTGCTCATTGAGGCGAAACCGTAGCAAACGAGGACAGTGAATTATTGACAAATAACGATAATAATGATAGTCTAATAATATGGAAAAACGTGGAAGAAATGGCAATATCAAAAAAGGTCATGCGACCCGAAGCATTATTGCTCCTGTTGTTGCACTTGCCTTGATGACGGCTAGCTGTTCAGCTGGTGAAGGTAAGTCTGCTGAAAAACCAGTCGCACCAGGCACAACGGTGGCTGCGGAGGGCCCGCAGCACCGTCAGAAGGCAGCTGAGATGCTTCGTAAGGCGACAGCTGAGCGAGTTAGGGAAGCAACGCACCTCATTGGCTTTTTCGCTCTCCTGCCCGAAGCCGAGTTAACACAGGCAAAGGTGGAAGTGCAGATCACCCGTGATGCAAACAACGAAATCACCAGTGCATCGGTAGTGGATTATTCGTCTGATGATGTGACCAAGCAGTCGAGTATTTATCTCCAGTGGCTTACTGATAAAGATGGCAACAAACTCGCTACTGATAGGCTGCGATTTGCCACTTTTCATGATGGCAAAACAGCTGAATCAGTGCTTACCAACGGTGATGGCGTGTTAACGGTAAACGCCCCTCAGTATGAGCAAACCGGACTGCATTTTACTGAGCAAACGGTGACTCGTGCAGATGGTATTATGCAAAACGTTGTGCACACTTTTGCGCGAGAATATCAAACAGCTCATTAATTAGTTAAGGGGCCACGAAGGTTTCGGGTCTAACGTGCGAGGGTCAACAGGCTCTTCAGACTGTGCTTGAAAATAGGCTCGAGCACCAATCATCGCAGCGTTATCGGTACATAGTACTTGCGGCGCATATTCGATTTCTATGGGGATTTCATGCGAAAGTGCTTCACGTAGGGGCAGTGATGCTGCAACACCACCTCCAATAATCACTGTCTTTGGCTTCAGTTCGTCAAAAGCAGCTTTTGTTTTTGCAACAAGGTAATTGATGGCAGTTTGTTGAAAGCTCGCGGCAAAGTCTGCCTTCTGGGTGTCGTTAAGGAGCGCTGCAAGCTCAAAACTTGGAAAATCGTGTGGTTTACCACATTCTTTTTGCACGGCCCTTAGAAGCCCTGTTTTAAGGCCAGAGAAGCTAAATCCATACTTCTCGGCGACTTTTGGCGTCGTCAGACGGTATTCCGCAGGGTTACCGCTTTCGGCGGCTTTTGCGATACTGGGGCCGCCAGGATAGGGGAGTCCCAACACTTTGGCAGCCTTATCAAATGCTTCGCCAACCGCATCGTCTTCGGTACGGCCAATAATACGCCAATCGGTATGATTGGTAGCGTACATCAGCTGTGTATGGCCGCCAGAAACAATCAAGGCTAAAATAGGGAACTGGGGTTCCCTAGACTGAAGACCGTAGACTGAAGATTGAAGATTCCTCGATCCTCGATCCGCGATCTTCGATCCATCTATCCAATTGGCGTAAACGTGGCCCATAATGTGGTGAACAGGGTAGAGTGGCTTCTTGAGGCTCCATGCCAACGTGCGCGCAGTCAGCACACCAATTAACAGCGCACCGAGCAAGCCTGGCCCCTGAGTAACGGCAATTGCATCAATATCATCCCAGGTCATAGCTGCCTCTTCTAGCGCCTGTTGTATGACCGGGACCATGACCTCTATGTGGCTTCTGGCAGCAATCTCGGGCACTACACCGCCAAAGGCGCGGTGAATGTCTATCTGCGAATTGGTGATCAGCGAATGTATTTTACAGCCATCCTCAACAATGGCTACTGAAGTTTCATCACAACTTGTCTCAATTGCCAATATTTTCATCTCAAGCAGTATAGCATTTTGGGCTCTTGAATTATTACTGTTCATTACCTAATCTTTTAAGATCATGGCCACCACACCTCATGCGTACGAAAATGATGTAGTCTCCCTGCTCGACGGTGCGCATGAATCACTTTTAGGCGGGGGTTTGGGTGAGGTAACCTTCTGTTCGTACGAAACTGCAGTCAGCGGTACCATTAAATACTTAAACGGTAACTTTACTTCACTCAAAATGGACGTGCCACCAACAAGCATCGATGCTCTTGAGGGTTGGCGCCGGACCCGCTATGAAATAACAGTAGGTGATTGCGGTGTTCGGGCTGAGCACTGTAGCTACAATATGCTCGATGCCTTCAGTACGCTGCGCGAAGAACGAAAGCGGATTGCAATAAATGAGCAAGTTCTCGGTGACATTACTGAGGTATTTGCGACGGCTGGTTTTTCAGTAGAGGACCGTGATGCGCTTGGCAGAAGTATTCGCAGGGGACGCACCGCAAAAGAACGGCTTGAGAAGCTTTCAAATCTAACACTACGAATCTGTGTATTCATGTCTGGTGCGAGCCTTGGCATACCGCTGCCTGTATGGTTCACGAGCCGTCCATCAGAATAGTTCTGTTAAAATGGTACCTATGATTAAGGGCGCCAAAAAAGCGGTTCGTGGGGTGGTAAAGGGTAAGGCGCTGCGCGCAATTGAATCTGAATACCGCTTGGCACGGGCGAGCTATGCCAACGCTCGTTTTCATTGGCCGGCTCGCGGTATGCGGGTGATTATGATCACTGGCACCAACGGGAAAACAACCACCGCGCATTTTCTGTTTTCAATTTTAAGGGCAGCCGGTTATTCAGTAGGAATGCTTTCAACCGCTGAATTTAAAGTAAATGAGCGCACCCAAGCGAATGATACAAACATGACCGCTATTGAGCCGATTACGTTTCGTAAAAAGTTGGCGGATATGCGCGATGTCGGCGTTGAGTTCGTTATTTTAGAAGCAACAAGCATTGCGCTCGATCAACACCGGTTATTTGGGGTTCCGTGTGAAGTGGCAATTATGACTAATCTAACCCAAGATCACCTTGATTATCATAAAACGATGCAAAATTATGCAGCCGCGAAAGCAAAATTGTGGGGTCTAAAACCAAAGCTCTCTATATTAAACGCTGACGATCAGTGGTTCGATTATTACCGTTCTGTTGCGACCGGCAAGGTGCTCACCTATGGTAAAAACGAAGGCACACACACGTTCACCGACTATAAGCCCGAAAAAAATACCGCACGATTTAAGCTACGGCTGCGTGAAGGTAGCTTAGTGATTCAATCGCATCTGACTGGGGAATATAATGTGTATAACGCTTTGGCTGCCGCCACTGCTGCCGAAGGCTTGGGTGTTTCACAAGATGCCATTGAAGCAGGGATTGAATCAATGCGCAGCATCCCAGGCCGCCTTGAAGCGGTAGATATCAAAAAACCATATTCAGTCGTCGTTGATTATGCTCACACTCCAGATGGGCTCGAGAAGGTGCTGAAAGCAGGGCGCGAGATGTGCAGTGGCAAAATTTGGTTAGTATTTGGGGCCTGCGGCGATCGAGATCAGGGCAAGCGCCCCTTAATGGGCACCGTTGCTGCTCAATTGGCAGATCATATTGTACTTACCGATGAAGAATCATACTCCGAGCAGCCCCAAGCCATTATTGACGAAATCAAGCCCGGTATTCTGGAAGTAAAAGGCAGTAAAAGTAGGTTTACAGAGGTACTCGATCGTCGCGAAGCCATAAAATATGCACTCGATCACGCCCAAAAAGATGATTTGATACTCATCACCGGCTTGGGCCACGAACGATACCGCATTCAAAATGGTAAAAAAACACCTTGGAACGACACCGAAGT
>CAZUOL010000025.1:0-4996 GCA_964621845.1 uncultured Candidatus Saccharibacteria bacterium
TCTGGTGAGCTGTTGACCGAAAAAGCAGCGCACAGGTTGAAAATAAGTGAAGACTATGTAAAAATACTACTATTACTCGTTGAGGAAAAGTATGATGGCTGGAACCCAGCCGACATAATGGCCGAAGCGATGGCCCTCGCCCGACGCGTTCAAAGAGAATATCAAACAGAACAAAAAGTAATCTTAACCGAAGCAATTGCGGCGGCAGAGGCACGTGGTGCCAACAAAGAAGCTGCCGAGCTGCTTGAGAAATATCAACATTTGCTGAAGGAGTGACATGGCAAAGAAGACTGAAAAAAAGACCCCACAAAAATCGGCAAAAAAAGTGGAGACACCCGTTGACCAGCAAAAACTTGATCAACTGGTGGAGCAGCTCGTTTCAAAAGCGTCAAAAAAAGAACACCTGCTCGATCAGCAAGAGGTGCTGGACGCTGTAGAAGCGCAGGGGATGTACGAACAGCTCGAGGAAATTTACGAGCGTTTGGCGAAAGCAAAAGTAGGGGTGACCACCAAAGACGAGCCCGATGAAGACGATATCTGGGCTACCACTGATGAAGAAGAAGAGATTGTTGAACAGGATACGAGTTATCTTGATGATATTTCAGATGATTCAGTTCGATTGTATCTTCGCGAAATTGGCAAAATCCCACTCCTTACAGCTGAAGAAGAGTTGGCTCTTGCTCAGCGGGTGGTGGCCGGTGACAAAAAGGCAAAAGACCAAATGGCAGAAGCCAACATGCGTTTGGTGGTTTCGATCGCAAAGCGTTATTCTGGCCGTGGCCTCGATTTTCTTGATCTCATTCAAGAGGGCAATACGGGCTTGCTGCGTGCCGTTGAAAAGTTTGATCCGGATAAAGGTTTCAAGTTTTCAACTTATGCAACCTGGTGGATTCGCCAGGCGATTACTCGTGCAATTGCTGATCAGGCCCGTGTGATTCGTATCCCTGTGCACATGGTTGAAACTATCAACAAGCTCTTAAGAACCCAGCGCCGCATGACACAAGAGCTGAATCGCGAACCAACCATCGAAGAGCTTTCTAAAGAGCTCGAAATGGAACCAGAAAAGATCGAGTACGTTATGAAGATTAAGCAAGATGTGAATTCTTTGGATGCTGCTGTGCGCGACGATGAAGAAGATTCAGTGCTCGGTGATTTTATTGAAGATGAAGATACCAAGAGCCCAGATGAGGCTGCTACAGAGCAGTTACTAAAAGAACAGGTTCAAAATATCTTGGCGTCAGCTCTTTCTGAACGAGAACTCAAGATTGTAAAGATGCGCTTTGGCCTAGAAGATGGTAAAAATCACACACTCGAAGAGGTTGGCCATGAGTTTTCAGTGACTCGTGAGCGAATCCGTCAAATTGAAGCCAAAGCCTTAGCGAAGCTGCGCAAGCACAAAGATGCTCGTAAACTGTACGAATATCTTGGCTAATCAGCGAAGCCAATTTCATTCAAAATAGTTTTGAATTGGGTCAGCAGCTCCTCTTTCGTGGTGTTGTTGAGCATAGTGTAATCAGCATTGGCGATAGGGCCACCTTTTTCCAGGTTTTCGATCTCAGCGTATTCGCGAGAGGTTACCTCTTGGTCGCTGAGTGGTCTCACAGGCCGGTCGGCGAGCCGTTCGTGGCGAAGTTTTCTTTTGGCGCTAATTGCAATAATGACGGCATCTTCGCCGTACTCTTCTTTAAAACGTTTGTATTCTGTCCAGCTATACAGGCCATCAACCACTACAAATGAATGGCCCTGCTGCTCGTATGTATGCACCTTCTTCAGGATTCGTTTTGCATAGGCGTCTTTACCTTCGTTTTTACGGATGTCTTCACGTGCCTGCTTCTCATTCGCTTCGTTGACTTCTTGGCCACGAGCTTTTACTTCGTCTATGGTGATGCCACCGAAATAAACCGATGGCACGTTACGCGCTTCCAGATATTCAACACAGGTGCTCTTGCCGGCGCCTGGCATACCAACAAGGGTGATTAACTTTGCTTTTCTCATGACTACAACTCTACTTTTTTATTTCAGAATCATCAAGAGTAGCACGTCGATTACACAGCCATCATCTGATGAGCTATACTGTTGAGTATGAGTGAGCGGAAGAAAATAGCGATCATAGACGGCAAATCGGTGTTTTATCGTGGTTATTATGCGATGCCTGCCTTAGCACTCAGTGACGGCACGCCCACGGGAGGTGTCTATGGTTTCGCAGCGATGAGCCTCGAGTTGATTAAGAAATTGAAGCCAGACTACGTGTGCGTGGCATGGGATAAGCCAAAAACGAATATTCGAAAAAGACTAGAGATCTATCCAGAATATAAAGCGGGTCGCAAACCAGCGCCGCCGGATTTCTACAAGCAGATTCCATTACTATATGAGCTCCTCCGAACCTTTAGCTGGCCGCTCTATGAGTATGATGATTATGAGGCTGATGACATTATGCATACACTTGCCAAAAAGGGTGAGCAGGCAGGGCTCGAGGTGATGCTGATCACCTCAGATCTTGATGCTCTACAGAGCGTAGACGAGCACACCCATGTATATGCGTTGAAAAAAGGCTTTAGTAATATCGAGCGCTTTGATATTGCTGCCTTTGAAGATAAATACGGCATTAAAGTTGAACAATTCTTGGATCTCAAAAGCCTCAAAGGCGATAGCTCAGACAATATTCCGGGCGTGCCGGGTATTGGAGAAAAAACGGCGGCGCAGTTATTACACGAATATAAAACATTGGATGGAGTGTATGAGAATCTGGCGCTCATTAAGCCTGCAGTGGCAAAAAAGCTTGAAGCTGGTCGGCAATCAGCAAAATTGAGCAAAGAAATTGCACGCCTTTATGATGATGCGCCGGTCGCGCTTGACCTTGCGGCGATGGATGTACATGATCTGGATACAGCCGCCTTAAAGGCGCTGTTGCAACGGTTAGAATTCCGCTCACTGCTGCGCAACCTACCCGATCATATGCAAAACCATGATAGTGGCAATGAGGTTTTGGCAAGTGATGGGGAAGGTACAAACTTGGCGCTTGGCGAAGCAATAGCTATTGATGATGCCAAAAAGCTAAACCAGCTTGATGTGTTGAAGGGTCAGAAAGAGGTGGTGCTGGCTATTCGCTCAGCTGGTCAAGTCGGCAAAGAGCCGCATGTCATAATTGTGGCTGATCAGAAGAATATCTTTGTGGTTGATGTTTTGAAGTGTGGTGAAGAAAAGGTTGCAAAAAAACTTGCTGATTTGAAGCTTTCTTCAGTTTTGGGTCATGATCTTAAAGCATGCTTTAAGGCGCTCTTGCAAATGGGCGTTGTCCTACCTGAAATCGCCCATGACACTCTGCTCGGAGGCTTCTTAATTAATAGTTTGCAGCGCGAGACGAGCTTGGGTGATATGCTCAGACGCGATCTTGGCATCGAAGTGGAGTTAGAAAATCTTGATGACGAAGAGCTTAAGGCTAAGGCAGCAGTTTTGGCAGCAGGTATTCGTCAACTGAGTACCTATCAGGGTGAGCGCATGAGTGAGCTTACCGGGCTTATAAAGGTAGCAGAAAATATTGAATGGCCGATTGTATCTGTGCTTGCTCGTATGGAAGTGGAAGGAATACAACTGAATACGGCGTATCTTAAAAAGATGAGCGAAGAGTTTGCAGGCGAAATTTCTGATATCGAACAACAGATTTATGGACACGCTAATAAAGAGTTCAACATCAGTTCACCAGCGCAACTTTCGGAGGTGTTGTTTGAAGACATGAAGCTACCAGCGCAGGGCATCAAGAAGGGCAAGACAGCTTATTCAACCGCTGCAAGTGAGCTTGATAAACTCCGTTTTGTGCACCCTATTATCAATCTGATCACACAGTATCGCGAATATACCAAACTAAAATCTACTTATATTGATGCACTGCCAAAATTAGTCGATGAAAATTCGCGCTTACATACTGATTTTCGCCTCACCATTGCCCAAACAGGTCGACTCTCTTCAGCTGAGCCAAATTTGCAAAACATTCCGGTACGCACCGAAATAGGTAAAAAAATCCGCGAAGCCTTTGTAGCAGGTAAAGGGAAGGTGCTGGTAAGTGCCGATTACAGCCAATTCGAGCTCCGTCTTGCTGCTGCACTTGCAGGAGATAAAGAGCTGATTGAACTTTTCAACCAAAATGCGGATATTCATACCGAAACCGCCGCGCAGGTATATGATATCAAGCCGCACGAGGTGACTCCCGATCAGCGTCGCCATGCGAAAGTCATCAACTTCGGAATTTTATATGGCATGAGCCCGCATGGGCTCAGTGTGGCAACCGGTATGACGGAGCATGAGGCAAAGGAGTTTGTGAATAAGTACAAGGAGCTTAGACAGCCAATTTTTGAATACACGACCGGTCTCATTGAAAAAGCCAAAAAGGACGGATATGTGGAAACACTATTTGGCAGGAGGCGTCCTATGCCGGATATTCATTCGAGTAACTTTATTGTGCGATCTGCTGCAGAGCGGGCAGCGATGAATATGCCGATCCAAGGCACTGAGGCCGATTTAATGAAGATCGCCATGGTTGAAGTTGATAAAAAATTACCTAATGGTGCTAAGCAACTGTTGCAGATTCACGATTCAATCATCGTGGAGTGTCTAGAAGGAGATACCAAAAAGGTAGAAAAAATACTGGTTGAAACGATGGAAGGCATTTATCCCAAGTTGCCAGTGAAGCTACAGGTAGATGTGAAGTCCGGCAAAACTTGGGGCGACCTTTAATCTCATGAAAGTCTATATTGCCGGTAAGGTTTCTAAAGACTCTCATTTTGGCACACACCATTGGCGAGATGAATTCTGTAGTGAATTATCTAAACTCTCGGGGATGCAGCTGGAAAATTTAGATCCGCTCGACGGTGCACGAGCAGCAACGCCCCAGCAGATTTTCTCAAACTGTGTGAAGCAGATTAATGAATCAGAACTGCTCATTGTCTATCTATCGGATGATATTAGTGTTGGCGGATCGCAGGAAATTTTAATCGCCAAA
>CAZUOL010000026.1:0-2345 GCA_964621845.1 uncultured Candidatus Saccharibacteria bacterium
CCACCCTTGCCAATAATGGCACCGATTTTTTCAGGATTTACCATCAATTTTTCAATTCGTGGGGCGTAGGGGCTGAGCTTTTCGCGCGGCTCTGCCAGCACTGAAACCATGTGCTCCAAAATTTTTGCTCGACCAACCTTACCTTTTTCAATCGCTTCACGCAGCACTGAAACTGGCAAACCATGAACTTTCATATCCATCTGCAGCGCCGTGATGCCTTTTTCAGTACCAGTTACCTTAAAGTCCATATCGCCCGCAAAATCTTCAGCATCGGCGATATCGCTCAGCACATAAGGGGTATCGCCATCCATCATAAGGCCCATTGCAATACCAGAAACTGGGCGTTTCAACGGAACACCGGCATCCATTAATGCCAGACAGCTTGAACAGGTTGCCGCCATAGAGGTGGAACCATTTTGAGACATAATTTCGGTGACTGAACGAATAGCATATGGGAAGTCTTCAACATTTGGTAGCACCGCCGTTAAAGCACGTTCCGCTAAATAGCCGTGGCCGATCTCACGGCGACCTGGTGAACCCAAGCGTCGAACTTCGCCAACCGTCCAGCCGGGCGCATTGTAATGATGCATGTAGCGGCGCTCACCGTCGTTTTGTTCCATAGTGTCAACCATCTGGGCATAGCTCAGTGGCGCCAAGGTGACAATATTGAAGGCTTGGGTCATACCTCGAGTGAAGATGCTTGAGCCGTGAGTTCGTGGCAACACACCAACTTGCGAGCTCAGCGGACGAATCTCATCAAGTTTACGGCCGTCTGGTCGTAGTTGATGGGTAACGATGCCCTTACGCACGTCTTCGTGAAGTGCTTTCGTGAAGGCTTCATCATACTCTGCCTGCAACTCTTTATACGCTTCTTCTCCATGCTTTTCGGTCATTTCATCGTGTAGTTGGGCTCGAAGTACTGAGATAAGCTCATTGCGCTCCGGGTATTCTTTTCTAATAGCATCACCTAGCTTGCCTTCAACCCATTCATTAATTTCATTCTGAATCGCCTCATCTGGTAGTACGAGTTCATATGCGAGTTCTTTTGGCTGAATCTTTTGAACAAGCTCTTGCTGCAATGCGATTGCTGGCTGCATCGCTTGCAGTGCCCATTCAAGGCCGTCGCCGATAATCTGCTCGCTTACTTCGCTTGCACCAGCCTCAACCATAATGATGGCATCTTTGGTACCAGCGACCACTAAGTCAAGATCGGCCTTTTCAAGCTCCTCTCGAGAGGCAAATGCCTTGTATTCGCCGTCAATATGCGTAACCCGAAGTCCCGCAACCGGGCCGTCAAATGGCGCGCCAGTCAACATCAAGGCAGTTGATGCGGCAATCATACCAATCATGTCGGGGCGGAAGTTTGGATCCATCGAAAGCACGGTTGCCACCACCTGTACTTCTTGACGGTATCCCTTAGGGAACAGTGGCCGAATAGGGCGGTCTATCAAACGGCCAATCAAAATTGCCTCGTCACTTGGGCGACCTTCTCGCTTTATGAACCGGCTGCCGCTGATTTTGCCAGCTGCATAAAACTTTTCTTCATAATCAATTGAAAGCGGGAAGTAATCCATCCCGCTGATAGGCTTCGAGCCCACCATGGCCGTACCAAGCACCACGGTATCGCCATAACTCACCAGTACTGAAGCTGAGGTTCTAAAGCCAAGGCGATTCACCTCAAACTTTAATGTTTTACCTAAAAACTCAGTTTCTACTGAAATAATATCTTTGCCAAATGGGTTAATAATTTCTGACATAGTTTCCTTTCGTCGTTTCGGTCGTACGGTTCAATCCGCATAATTACATAATTAGTGGACTGTGCTCTACAACCGAAACAGTTGTTAATGAAAAGAGTGATCTCGCCCCCTCGATCGACCGGGTGAAGAGCGCTCGCCTTGCCCTCCGTAGCCTTTGGCGTAGGAGGGTTCCCGCGAATTCTCTACTTACGAATACCGAGTTTTTCGATTGTTGCCTTGTAGGCAGTGTAGTCTTTTTCTTTTAAGTATTTCAATAACTTCTTGCGTTTGCCCACCATCTGGAGCAGGCCACGACGAGAGTGGTTATCTTTTTTATGCACCTTTAGGTGTTCGGTCAGCTCTTTAATGCGTTCGGTTAAAATTGAAACTTGTACCTCTGGCGATCCAACATCTTTTTTATCACGCTGGGTTGCCTTGATAGCGTCTGTTTTCTTCTCAGTGGTGATCATTCTTCTTGATTCTTCCTTTTCTATCGTTCTGATTTTTTTCAGAGTTTCATTGCTTTCATTGGTTTTTCGAAAAGCTAGATAGCACTTTTCTCATGGCGTTGGTTACATTCTAACAGATAGTAGCTTATTTAACAAGTCG
>CAZUOL010000027.1:0-4047 GCA_964621845.1 uncultured Candidatus Saccharibacteria bacterium
TACGCCGCAAACCACGTGTATAGTTGCTCTCGATATCGCTTAGTGAATCAGTTATAATGGGTGGGTTGCTGTAATAAAGGTGAGAGGGAATTTTGAAGAAAGTACTGACAAAAGTTTTTGGTGACCCACAGGCGAAGACCGTCAAACGTCTTAAGAAAAAAGTAAAATTCATAAATGAGCTCGAGCCTATTTATGAAAAAATGACACTCAAGCAGCTTGCGAAGCAAACCGAAGAGTTTAAAAAGCAGCTGAAAGAGAAGAAGACACTTGATGATATTTTACCGCATGCTTTTGCCGTAGCTCGTGAAGCATCCAAACGAACACTTGGTATGCGTCATTTTGATGTGCAGTTAATTGGTGGCATGGTGCTACATGAAGGCGCGGTTGCAGAAATGAAGACAGGTGAGGGTAAAACGTTGGTAGCGACTGCCCCTGTTTATTTGAACGCGCTTTCGGGTAAAGGTGTGCATGTAGTGACAGTGAATGACTATCTTGCACAGCGTGATGCCGGTTGGATGGCGCAGGTGTATTATGCGCTCGGATTAAAGACGGGCGTCATCATTGCGGATCAATCATTTGTCTACGACCCTGACTTTGTAAACGAGAAGCACGACGATGTCCGCATGCAGCATCTGAAGCCCTGCACACGTAAAGAGGCATACGAAGCCGACATTACGTACGGTACAAATAATGAATTTGGGTTTGATTATTTGCGTGACAACATGGTAAATAGTTCTGATAACCTACGTCAACGAGAGCTTAATTTTGCCATTGTCGATGAGGTGGACTCTATTTTGATTGATGAGGCTCGAACCCCATTGATTATTTCGGCTCCATCAACTGACAGTGGTGCTGGCTATCGTACGTTTGCAGAGGTGGTGAAACAGCTTACACCAGAGGATTACGAGCTTGATGAGAAACGCCGTTCAGTTGCACTCAATGACCAGGGGGTTGAAAAGGTCCAGGAAATCTTGAAGATAGAGAATCTATACGACCCTGAGCATATTCGTTTGATCTATCACCTTGATCAAGCCTTGAAGGCCGAAACGCTCTTCCATCGCGACAAGGAATACGTGATTAGCAATGACGGCGAAATCATCATTGTCGATGAATTTACTGGCCGCTTAATGCATGGGCGACGCTACAACGAAGGCTTGCACCAAGCCATCGAGGCTAAAGAAGGGGTGGAGATTAAAGAAGAAAGTATGACACTGGCTACTATCAGCTTTCAGAATTATTTCCGTTTGTATGAAAAGCTCTCCGGTATGACCGGTACCGCTTCAACTGAGGCGGAAGAATTCAATCAGATTTATGGCATGGATGTTATTGAAATCCCTTCGAATAAAAAAGTTATTCGCGATGATCGAACTGATAGAATTTATAAAACAGAGGCGGGCAAGTTTAAGGCTTTGGTTGCCGAGGTGAAAGAGCTTCATAAAAAAGGGCAGCCGGTTTTGATTGGTACCGTTTCGATTGAAAAGAATGAGGTACTGAGCAAATTACTGACAGAGGCCAAGGTGCCGCACCAGATGTTGAACGCCAAAAACAATGAATCTGAAGCCTCAATTGTGGCCAAGGCTGGTCAAAAGGGCGCAGTAACACTCGCCACTAATATTGCTGGTCGTGGTACCGACATCGTGCTTGGAGAAGGCGTGAAAGAGCTTGGCGGGCTGGTAGTGCTCGGTTCTGAGCGGCATGAATCACGACGTATTGATAACCAGCTGCGTGGTCGCTGTGGCCGTCAGGGAGACCCTGGCATGACCCAGTTCTATGTTAGTTGCGAAGATGATTTGATGCGTATTTTCGGCGGTGACCGTATTAAATCGTTAATGGAACGTTTGGGTGTAGCTGAGGATCAAGCCATTGAAAACAGAGCTGTTTCACGGACGCTTGAAAATGCCCAGAAGAAGGTAGAGGGCTTCAATTACGATACGCGTAAGAATGTGGTGCAGTACGATGATGTTATGAACCGTCATCGCAAGGCGGTTTATACCATTCGTCGTCGTGCACTGATGTCAGAGGATATTTCTAAGCAGGTTCGCTTGATGGTAGAGCAGGAGGCGGAAAATTGGGCGCGTGCTTATGTAGGTGATGCGAAAGAATTTTATCGCGAACTGACTGCTACTTTTCCGTTCAGTGAGAAGCAACTAAAGGAGCTTAAGAAGACAACAGCCGAAAAAGAGCGCTTAAAGATCTTTAAAGAATACGCCTACGAGCTGTATGTTGATAGAGAAGGTGCACTGGGTACCGAGATAATGCGACAAGTAGAGCGCGAGGCAGTACTACAAGTGCTCGATCAGCTCTGGATGGAGCATCTCGAGAATATGGACCACCTACGGAACGGTATTGGCTGGCGTTCAATTGGTCAAAAAGATCCGTTGGTAGAATATCGTCGTGAAGGACAGGCCCTGTTTGAGACAATGCAGGCAACTATGCGTGGCGAGGTAGTGAAAGGCTTGAATCATCTTGAACCACATCATATTCAACAAGCAGTTGATACTGAACTTACCAAAGCTGCAGCCCAGGCAACAAGTAACGCCAATCAAATAACCACAGGGGTGGCAACGAGTGCCGAAGACTTTGAGGGCGATGTGGTCGTAAAGCGTGTGAAGGTACCAAACGCCAAAAAGAAGAGCACGATTAAGAGCAACCGCAAGAAACAGCGCCAAAATCGCAAGAAAAAACACTAGTAGAAACAACTCAGTTAAGCACTCGAGATTTGAGTTTGAACTGCTGCTGCCTTCGCAACGAATAAGCTGAATTTCTCTATGCTTTGATCCCATCTATCTCCAGCTTCTCCACTCGGACGGCGCGTGATGGTGGTGTCAACAATACGAATATGACCATCTGTATCACAGACCACGTTTCCATGGCCAAGTAGATCGGGGATTCGTTCATTGGCTATAGCATGCCGCGTGGCTTCGATGAAGCCTGTGGTATCATCAAGATCTAGGGCTTCAGGTTGAACCTCAAATATATCTCGAGAGCTAGGTATAAATGGCTGAATTCGAGCAAGTGCGGCGCCACCAAAATAATATGGCTGGCGTAGCACGACGAGAGAGGTTTGGAGTGCCAATGTGCCATACAGGCTGCCAATATAACGGTTATCTGCAACTTTGTTGCTGAAGCTTGTTCGTCCACGCAAGGATGCGATCTCACAACGATCAATTTTGCACATGAGTTCTTGGCCGCTCTGCGGGCGTACATGCCACGCGACCGACTCATTACCTCCTGAAACAGGCGTAATTTGAGCAGTAGGAGGGAACGGTAATGCATCATAAAGGAGCACCTCATGGATCTGCCGGCGTGTGTTTTCAGGTAGTCTGCGTAGCAATGCTACTAGCTTGCCTTGTTTGCCTATGCGATCAAGAAGTGCAGCTTGTTCTGGGAGAGTAGCAGTTGTGACGCATGATTCAGCAACTTCAATCATTCCTCGTAAATTCATTGCCTGATGGTATCACAGTGTGCACAATTAAGCACAAACAAGTTGATCTGTTGTACAATGAATCTTATGAATGGCATACAAGTTGCGATTGCAGGTTATAGGGCAGAAGGGAGGATCAATTATGAATATTGGTCAAAGCTTGGCGCTGATATCACGATTGTTGATGAAAATGAATTTGTAGAAGATCTGCCGGTCGGCGTGCCAACTATTTTAGGCGAAGGTGCTTTCGAAAAATTACAAGCATTTGACCTGGTGGTGCGCACCGCATCTTTGAACCCGCATAAAATTAAGACAAATGGAAAGATATGGTCGGCTACAAATGAATTTTTTGCGAAGTGCCCGGCGCCGATTATTGGTGTAACTGGTACGAAGGGTAAGGGCACAACATGTACTTTGACTAGTGAGATACTAAAAGCCGCAGGCAAAAAGGTTCACTTGGTTGGCAACATTGGCGTACCTGCACTACGGGAGCTACCAAAGATTACGGCAGACGACATTGTGGTGTTTGAGCTCTCGAGCTTTCAATTATGGGATCTGGAAAAGTCACCGCACATTGCGGTCTGGCTGATGATGGAGCCGGATCATTTGAATATCCATGCATC
>CAZUOL010000028.1:0-4466 GCA_964621845.1 uncultured Candidatus Saccharibacteria bacterium
TCAACAATGCAGCATCGCATTATTAAGGCGCGCAAAGGGCAATTAGAAAAAGGTGAGCCAATTGCTGTTTTGGCCATGGACCGCGTATTTCGAAACGAAGATCTTGATGCTCGCCACGAGCACACCTTTACGCAGCACGAAGGCATTTATGTTGCCGAGGGGGTAACGGTAGGCAATCTTGTTGGCACACTCAAGCTCTTTTTCACAACCTATTACGAAAAAGAGGTGGATGTAAAAATAACTCCTTTCTACTTTCCGTTTACTGAACCGAGCTTTGAATTTAGTTTGAGTTGTCCGTTTTGCCAGGAAGGCGAGGATTGTAAAGTGTGTAGCTCTGAACGCTGGATAGAAATGCTCGGTTGCGGGATGATTCACCCGAACGTACTCAAGATGGCCGGGGTTGATCCGAAAAAGTACACCGGGTTTGCCTGGGGCGGTGGAGTTGAGCGCTTGGTTATGGTGAAGTACGATATTGAAGATGTTCGCTATTTTAACAGCGGTAAGCTCGCATTTCTGAGGCAATTTAAATGACAAGACTAGATTCAATCATAAACCAAAACTTATATATGAATATTGCGA
Source organism: uncultured Candidatus Saccharibacteria bacterium (assembly GCA_964621845.1). Taxonomy (GTDB): domain Bacteria; phylum Patescibacteriota; class Saccharimonadia; order Saccharimonadales; family UBA7683; genus CAYRKQ01. Next base: position 580 of record CAZUOL010000028.1, read on the forward strand.
CCGTATGTGAAGATGGATCGCCGTGGAATACGCCAGTATTTTTTGCGGGTAATCTTGAAGATGGGTTAGTCTGGTGGTCTTCAGTGAGTAGCCAGCATTCTCAAAATATAGCTAGAGATGCTCGGGTTTTTATTACCATTTATAATTCTAAGGAAGTTGAAGGAAAGGGCGTTGGCGTTTATCTTCAGGGGCATGCCAAAGAGGTCAAAGCCGAAGAGATGCAAGACGCATTAAATGCATACAATGCAAAAGCTCAATCATTCAAGCTAACTACTGAAAATAGTAGCGGCAATGCTCCTACGAGACTATATATGTTTGTTCCCCAAAAAATATGGATGAATGACGGTATTGAAGAGGATGGTTTTTATCAAGATATTCGTGAGGTTATTAAATGAAGGTAAGCTTGAATTGGGCGCAGTGGTACTCTGACACTGATCTGAAGGCGAACTCAACAGACGAGCTCGTTACATTAGCCACTGAAAGGCTTGGTGGTGTTGAAGGTGTCAGTAATCTTTCAAAACATTATGAGGGCATCGTAGTCGCAAAAGTTGTCTCCTGCGAGAAGCACCCAAACGCTGACAAGTTGAACCTCTGTCAGGTAGAAGATGGCGGCACGGTGCAAGATGTGGCTCGTGATGAAAATGGCTATGTCCAGGTTGTTTGTGGAGCACCGAACGTACGTGAAGGGTTACTGGTCGCTTGGATCCCCCCAGGTGCAACTGTGCCTGCCAGCTATGGTGAAAAGGAGCTGTTCGTGCTTGACGCGCGTGATCTACGTGGCCAACTGAGTAACGGTATGTTAGCGAGTCCTGCTGAGCTTGGTATGAGCGATGATCATTCAGGAATTCTTGAGATTGATGAGGACGTAAAACCCGGTACACCGCTTAAAGAACTCTATGGCCTGGACGATGTCATTATCGACATTGAAAATAAGATGTTTACGCATCGGCCGGATTGTTTTGGTCAGCTTGGAGTCGCCCGTGAATTAGCCGGGATACAGCACAAGCCATATAAAAGCCCTGATTGGTACAGAGTGCCAAAGGCGCAGAACGAAGATCGAGGAACGAAGATCGAGGAACCCTCAGTCTCCAATCCTCAATCCCCAATCTTGAGTGTTACTCTTCAAGATGGCGATCTCTGCCCGCGCTATATGGCGATCGTGCTTGATAATGTAAAAATTAAGCCAAGTCCATTGTGGTTGCAAAGTCATTTGAAGCGCGTCGGGCTTAAGCCGATCAATAATGTGGTTGATATCACTAATTACATGATGATGTTAACGGCCCAGCCGCTCCATGCTTTTGATTTCGATAAAATGGCCAAAAACGGCAAAGCCGAAATCATTGTCCGGCGACCTACCGAGGGTGAAAAAATGACGTTGCTTGATGGCAAAGAGATAGAGCCCCATAAGGATGCGGTATTAATCTGCAACCCCGATGTTCCAATTGCGCTTGGTGGTGTCATGGGCGGCGGTAACTCTGAGATTGATGAAAACACGACTCGAGTAGTGCTCGAGTGCGCCACTTTTGATATGTATAACATCCGAAAAACCAGCATGATTCACGGCATTTTTACTGATGCGGTCACTAGGTTTACCAAGGGCCAGCCAGCCGCGCAGTTGCCAGCAGTGCTTGGCAAATCTGTTCAGATGTTTGAAGAGGTCGCCGGCGCTCAACCAGTAGACCAGATAGTTGATGTTATGAAGCCAGGGCTAGAAGTTGACAATAAACCTGTCAAAGTTGGAGTGGATTTTATTAACAATAGGCTGGGTGGCAATTTAAGCTCAGAGGAAATAATTTCACTACTAGAAAACGTTGAGTTTAAAGTAAAAATGGGCGAAGAGCTTACTGTTTCGGTGCCGTTCTGGCGAACTGATATTGAAATTCCGGAAGACATTGTTGAAGAAGTGGGGCGGCTTTATGGCTTCAACAACCTACCAATGACCCTGCCAAAACGTTCAATTGTGCCAGTGGCACCTGACCCACTGCTACAGCAAAAAGCTACTATTCGTACACAACTTTCGCGGGCTGGAGCAAATGAGGTGCAGAGCTACAGCTTTGTACATGGCAGCTTGTTTGAAAAGATTGGCCAAGATGCCAAGCACGCATTCAAAATTCGCAATGCCCTCAGCCCCGATCTCCAGTACTACCGCTTGAGCATTTTGCCAAGTTTGCTTGAAAAGGTCCATATGAACATAAAAGCCGGCTTTAGTGAATTTGCACTGTTTGAGCTGGGTAAAACGCACTATCAGGGTGAAATGGATGAAGATGAGCCGGGGGTACCAAACGAGGATAATCATCTTGCTTTGGTGCTTGCTTGCAATGGTAAAAACATCCCTACTGGGGCGCCATACTATCAGGCTCTCCGCTACCTTGAGGCCATTTCTGCTGATGTAGGCAACCTACTTGTGCCGCTGACTGAATTTGATACAGCTTCAGACGAGTGGGGGCAACAGTTGGTAGCGCCGTATGAACCTAAACGGTCGGCGGTCATCGTCATCAATAAACAAATTTGGGGTGTAGTCGGCGAATTCAAAACAAGTGTTCAAAAAGCGCTGAAGTTACCTGCTTATAGTGCGGGCTTTGAGGTGCATTTACAGGCTTTAACACTAAACAGCAATGCGTATGTTCCACTTTCCAAATATCCATCAACTGAGCAAGATGTTACCTTAAAAGTGGCGGGTGAAGTAAGTTACGCAGAGTTGGCGGCCTGTCTCAAAGATGCACTTTCTGAAACCAATTATCAGTGGAAATTACAACCGGTGACCATATATCAAAAAGATGGTGATAATCACAAGAATGTGACGTTCCGGTTGAAGCTTTCCCACCAAGATCGTACGCTTAAAACGATTGAAGTAAATAAACTCGTGGATCAACTTGTGAAAAACGCTCAAACAAAACTAGCGGCTGAACAGATATAAGCATTGACAAAAAGCACATATACGTGCTATAATAAAAAGATATGGCATCATTAGATTATGTTGAGCGTACTTTGCCGAGCCCGGCCACTGTCATATACGAGCCGGATACCCAGTTAACTTTTGAGGAAAAATCCGCTGGGGTCGTACGGGCTGCCCTAAGTAATGGATATGGGTTCGCATGCGCATCTTTTGCTTTACCAGCTGAAATTCAAGATGTTATGAGTTTGACGCGTGAGGGTATCGCAGAAGAAGCTATGGGTCCAGTGTACGATATGAGCGGTGCGAGGTACTGGAACCTCGTTTCTAAACGAAGAGCGCCTTTAGCCTATGATTTTGGTAAATCTATAGCAGCTCTTGCAAGCGCTGAAGTTGGTTATAAATTGACGAAAGGCGGTATCGTATACAACGAGCTTGACCCCGCAGGTATTGGTGAGCCCCATGAAGATGACTGGCTCAGTGTTGGCTTTATGCAAGGTGATGCGCGGATTCTTCATCGTGATGTAAAACAGCCTGCTGTTCCATACTTTGAAGCGCTGATAGAAGGTTCAGGCGTTGCTGTTTTCTGTGGTGAAGCTATGCAAAAAAAGATAAATCCCAAGGGCGTGGTCCCTACACATAGAGTGGACAATCCTAGCCCCGAAAGGTATCGATCTTCTATGGTAGTACAGCTTGCACATCGTAGAGCTATCACGTTGGCACGGACCATAGTTAGTGATTTGACCAAGGCAATTGCAGAAGAGCTTTAGTGATGAAATCGGGCGAGGCATACACAGCGAGCAAGCAAAGACGGGCTTTTGACATCGTTGGGGCAATCGCCCTCGGAGCGCTAAGCTCTCCACTGGCGGCGATCGCAGCTGGTGCGGTGTGCATTGAGCGAAAAACATGCAACCCAATTTTTAAACAAACCCGAATTGGCGCTGGCGGTAAGCCATTCACTATTTACAAGTTCGAAACAATCGAGCACGAAGCA
>CAZUOL010000029.1:0-6577 GCA_964621845.1 uncultured Candidatus Saccharibacteria bacterium
TTGTTACGGCTGGTATCGGTATTCTTGCGTGGCTGCTATTTGATGATCCTCACCTCAGTATTTTGGCGAACTTCATAGTTGCCTTTGCGGCGCTCACGCCAACGTTCATTAAAGCCTGGAAGTATCCTGAAACTGAAACAATCACTGCCTATTCCTTTGGTGCAATCAGCACCTTATTGGCTGCAATTTCAGTTGGAGAAATGAATTTCTGGCTCTTGCTCTTGCCACTACAGGCCTGTGTGATGCAGGCCACGTTGGTGCTCATCTTATCGCGGCAAAGACCACCGATTATTTCTTAGCGGGAGCTTTTTTGGTAGCGGGTTTCGCAGCGGTCTTTTTAGCTGCAGGTTTCGTGGCTGTTTTAGCAGGCGTTTTCTTTACGGTTGTTTTTGCCGTAGTCTTTGCTGTAGGCTTTTTAGCGACGGTAGCAGGTTTGGCACCGAGGGCTTTTACCTTAGCAGCAAGCTGAGCTTTTTTACGAGCTGCAGTGTTCTTCTTCAAAATGTTCTTTTTAACAGCCTTATCAAGCTCACTTTGAACTTTACTCAAACTTTCAGCAGCCTTTTTGGCATCTTTCTTCTCAATATGAGCCATCAACTTTTTAATTTCACTTCTAAAAGCGCGCTTTGTAGCAATGTTGCGTGAACGATTTTTTGCCGCTTGGCGAACTCGTTTTTTTGCAGATTTAATAATTGGCATGTAGCTAGATTCTCCTATACGTTTAGTTGCTAACGTTGCTTAGGGGAAGAGTATAGCAGATAACAGATGAAAGGTAAAGTAGATGCCCTACATAATGCACCTTTTTAACGTTGCGCCAAGGACGGACCCTGGCGCACTGATGGGAGGGTGGGGCGGTGACAGGTTGTGGATATCTGTTGACAAACAAAATTCGATAGTGCTAAAGTTTAACTAACATAACTAAAAATAAACATACATCTATGGATCCACAAAACACACCCGCTTCAGTAGCACCATCAGAACCACCACAAATTCCAGCACCAGCTGGCGATAGTGGTCTTCCGCCTTTGCCGAGTGTGCCAGCGAGCACTGATACCAGTTTCACTCCACCAACGGTGCCACCACCCCTTGACCCCGTCACGTCGGCACCGCCGGTTGTTTCAACACCACTAGAGCCCGCTTCAGTAGCACCATCAGAACCAACGAGACCTGCTGAGCTAGGAGTCGCAGAACCTTCGAGTGATGCATTTCGACAACAGGTAGTAGATCGCTTGAAATCGGCCAATAATGTGCTGGTAACGGTGGGTTCAAAGCCTACGGTGGATGAGCTTTCGTCAGCGCTTGGCTTAACGTTGCAGCTCGACAAGCTCGATAAACATGCAACCACGGTTTTTAGCGGTGAAATCCCGAAAGCAATTGAATTTTTGGATCCTGAAGCGACGTTTGAAAATAACGTCGACAGTCTACGCGACTTCATAATTGCGCTTGATAAAGAAAAGGCTGACAAGCTGCGTTACAAGGTTGAAGACGATGTGGTGCGAATCTTCATTACTCCCTATAAGACCAAGATATCTGAAAAAGATCTTCAGTTTAGCCAGAGCGACTTTAATGTTGAGGTGATTGTGGCACTCGGCGTGGTCACGCGTGACGATCTTGATAAGGCAATTACAGCGCACGGGCGGATTTTGCATGATGCCACTGTTATTACCGTGAACGCTGGGGGTGACATAAGTAATCTCGGTGCCATCAACTGGTCTGATGATGCGGCGAGTTCAATCGCGGAGATGTTGGTAGGGGTCGGCGATCAGCTTGGTACTGATATGCTTGACACCCAAAGTAGTACTGCATACCTAACGGGCATCGTTGCCGCTACTAATCGGTTCTCGAACGATAAAACGAGCCCGAAAGTCATGAACTTGGCTGCGCAATTGATGGCTGCAGGTGCAAATCAGCAGTTGATTGCGAGTAACTTGCGTCAAGATGGTGTACTCAGTGAATCAATCAACAACCCAAGTGATGATCATGCTGAAAATGAGGTACAGTTGAAGCATCACGACAAGAAGAAATCGCAAAAAATAGAAAAAAAAGAGTCAAAAGAGCTTGAGACTCCGCTCGATACAGATGATGCAGCTTCTGATTTGAAGGATGATAAGAGTGAGGATGGCACTGAGACCCCATTGCCAGCAGATGATTCACCCCAACCACCAGACTTCCCACCGAAAATTGCCACTGCGGATGAGGGGACCGAAGATCTTACACTGCCCGATGACTTAAAACAGCAATTGAGTGATGCGCCAGTGGCAGATAGCAGCCCAGTGGTGACTGATGTGAAAGCTGATAGCGAGGCAACTGAGCCGGCGACACCCGCACCCGCGCAAAAACAAACTGACGACCAGCCTGCATTTAACGCCACCATGGCACAAGTTGAAGCTGAAAAAACCGAGCCATTGGGTGACCAGCCAGCAACAACTCTGCCAGGCACGGCTGACATCACTGCTACTGTACCTTCAAGTACCCCGGTTGTGGCCGATGACTCAACTGTATCATCGGATAGTAGTGTTGTGGGTACAGTACCCGAACCAGCTGGGGATGTCGATGAGGCTCGCCAGGCGGTAGAGCAGGCGATGGCCGGAGCGGACTTTAACCCTGCCAACCAGCCACTTGCATCGATTGGTGCCCAGCCGCTCCCAAGTGTTGATACAGGAAGCCCAAGTGATCAACCGCTGGCGCCCGTAGCGCCATCAGTGGACGGTGTTACCCCGCCACCGAGTGGTCAACAAGCAGTCAGCAGTGCGTTGCCTCAGGCACCACCAGCTGACGATAACTTTATGTCAGGTGGGCTCGATCAGCCCGAGCCGACACCGATGGATTCATTTATGTCTGCCCATCAAAAACCCGTTATTCAACCATCAGCGGGAGTTGATGTTGTGCAGCCGGCAGGTGCACCAATGCCAACACCAACAGACAATCTACTGCCGCCGATGCCACCCCTTCCGCAAGCAAGCAGCGATGGCACCTTGCCACCCTTGCCACCGACCCCGGGTCAAGACGTGTTTCAGCCAACCGCGCAACCCGCTCTTTCTCCAGATGTGAACCCTGGCTTTATGCAGGGCGCTACCGTAAGTCAGAATACCTGGAGCCAGGCGGCGGATGATCTTGCTGCTAAAAATGCGGCTGCCGATCAAAATCGACAGGCAAAAATGGATGAAATGACTCAGCAATATGATCAAGCGGTTGATCGTAATCTTGAATTACAGGGGAACCCACCGGTAAATGATCCAAGCGGATCGGGCTTACCGCCACTTCCGCCAGCCTAATCAGCTAGACGATCTGTTATTCTTGAGTGATGAACAATATATTGCTCATCGATAAGCCAGCGGGATGGACCAGTTTTGATGTGGTGGCTAAGGTTCGCTCTCAGATTCGCCAAAATTATCAGAGTAGAGGAGAAAAGCCTACCAAAAGGCAGCTCAAGGTGGGGCATGCTGGGACGCTTGACCCATTTGCAACAGGCTTATTGATTATCTTACTGGGTGATGAGTGTCAAAATGCGCAACAATATCTGAAGCTAGATAAAACGTATGAGTTTACTGCCAAATTAGGAGAAGTGAGCACGACCGGCGATCCGGAAGGCGATATATCAGCCTTTGTTATTCCCGAATCCGATCGAGAATCCAGTAAAATCATGGATCCTTTGATCAAGCCGGAGGATGACAAACCGTCTATCGAGGAGATAAAGCAGATTCTCAAGCAGTTTACCGGGGAGATACTACAGAAACCACCGGCATATTCAGCGATTAAAATTGATGGCAAACGTGCTTATAAACTCGCACGTGAGGGTAAAACGGTAGAAATGCCGACTCGCTCGGTTACAGTACGTGCACTCGATATCATGAAATACCAGTACCCTTATCTGCAGGCACGCTGCCAGGTGAGTAGTGGTACTTATATTCGTTCGCTGGTAGAAGACGTCGGCCAAAAACTGCAAGTGGGAGCGTATTGTGTTGAGCTACGTAGAACAAGGGTAGGTAGGTGGGATATCGCTGATGCACTGACGATTGAGCACGCGCTCAAAGTACTACAGACTGAATAATAGCCATACGGTGAATATGGCTATCAGAAGCGCCACTATGACGATCCCTGTAAGCGTTGCAGTCGGCTGCTTTTTTGGTTCCTGCGAATCCCCGCTTTCTGTCGCGTTCGCTGTCTGGTGTGTGCTTGAAGTGTGAGGGATATGTAGTGGGGGGTGCGATGGTTTATCTTCAGCTGTCACTGACGGTTGATTACTTGCAGGTATGGTGTTGGTTGCGTCATCGCTGGCAACTCTGCCTATCAGACCCGTTGCCGGATCGTGCCGGTATTCGTGCGAGCGATCAAGAATGGCTTCTTTGCCCAGTAGTCGTTTATCGAGCACGGGTGCAATGTCGTGCCCACGTAAATGTTCCCTGACGATCTCTTCAAGCCCTTTACGATCGATTTGGTTGGTTTCGTAGAGCCTTCGGACATTGGTATCGAGCACCTTAATCTTCTCGGCCATATGTAGCAGGGTAGGGGTCGGGATGGTTTCGATATGCTTGGTTACTTCAGGGATTTTGGCTTCGGCTGTTTTTTCAATGAATGGTGGTGGAGCCGCCTTGGATTGTTCTGGTTTATCCTCGTAGCCTTTCGGGAGCTCGGGCCGTTTTTGTTCCACTTCAATGGGTCGTTCCACGATTTCGCGCAGTGAGGGCGAGTGGGCCTCCTTCTCTTCAACAATAAGCGGTCTTTCGGTTATTGGTGTTTCATGTTGGCGAGTGGCCGAGCGGAGTTGAATTTCTTTTGCTTCGATATCTTTTTTCAGATCGATAATTGTTTCATCACGCCTTTTAATTTCTCGCTCTAGGCGTGCTTCCGTACGCTTTCGTTCACTGCGTCGCTCTAAGATTGAGCCAATGGTACCGCCAACAACCACCTTGCCGGCCTTGCGTTGGCGCTGGTCATCATGTGTTTCGGGTGTACGTTCAGTTGGCGGGGTCGCATGATTTGGCCTACTGGCAACAGGTGGTTGCGGTGGCAGTGGCTGCCTTGGCGTCGGTGGCGTGGTGGATGGTGCTGTACTCCTCGGTGTCGTAGCGGTAGTGCTCGTGCTACGAGCCCCGCTTATGCTGCTGCTTTGCCCAACGATTGGTAAAGCGGTGCTCTGAGGCGCCTCCTCAGCGTCGCCACTATCTTCAAGTGATAGTGCTTCATCGTCACTCTCAGCTTCATCTGCCTCAAGCTCGCTGATTGCATCAAGTAGCTCCTCATACGCCTCTTGCACGGCGGGCTCAACCTCTTGATCCGGGTCATTAATTTTTTCGGCAATGGCTGTCACAAAATCGAGATCAGTTTGCGCCTCCTCAACTTCCTCCTTATCTGTACCGGTTGCAATCTCGCCTCTTAAGTCAGTTGCTTTTTGCTCTAAAAATTCTTTGGCAAGCGCTTTTTGAGCGGGCTCCTCTTCGGCTCCAGGTAACTTCTTTTTTTCACCAAAATCAGTTGGTTGATCATCAGATTTTTTGTGCTCGCTCGTTTTCGTATTGCGACGGGCGATCAGTTCGTCAATAAAGCTGCTACGTTTTTTTTCACTTTTTTTCTCTGAAGCAGAATCTTTATCGCTTTTTTCAGGCGAACTTTCAGGGTTAAAACGAGCAAAAGGGTCGGTTTCCATAACTTTCTACAAGTATACACCAGGGGCCAGGCCTATTCCACCATAGACTTGACAAAATAACATAAGTTTGCTATGATGTATTTACAATGACAGAAATAAAAACATTAGAACCAAATAAAGATGAAAGTAACACCGGCATCGACGCAGAAGCGGTTTTTAATGCTCGACGTAAAGCAGAGGCAGAGCGAAAAAGACGCCAGGAAAGAAGGCGTAACGGAGCAGGCCTTGTTGGTTTGGCAGGGGTTGTCCTTGCTGCTGGCGTAGTGAAAGCACATTTTAATGATGTCGATCGTTCGAGGGCAGCGGCGAGAACACAGCAAGCAAACGAGGCGCTCAAAAAAGCGAGTATGCCCGAAAGTGCTCAAGATGCCTTTGATGCAATGCAGGCGGGCAGTGAGTATGCACTGCAAATGCGCCCTGGTGTGAAGTTGTATGATCCTCGCTCATTAGGTTCAGACGAGCTGAAATAAATCGGTACGCTTGAAGAAGGCGAGGTTGTCATTAATCCACTTGAAACAACCGGAGGGTTTCTTTTGCAACGTGAAGGCGCAAAGAATCTAGTGGACCAAAAAGGCAAGCCTAATCCTGATGCGTTCTACTTTATTTCTGATACCGCACTTGATCCAAATAGTGACGGCGAACAGTTTGCATCAGTGGTATACACCGATCTTGCGCCTAAAATTGATGGAACCGCTACGGTAGATTTGATGGGTGATCAACCAACGGTGTGGCCTGGCGGCATTCCTGTTTCAGTTGTGACCGGCTTGGGCGAATAAAGATCACCCTCAGCGACTTGTTAAATAAGCTACTATCTGTTAGAATGTAACCAACGCCATGAGAAAAGTGCTATCTAGCTTTTCGAAAAACCAATGAAAGCAATGAAACTCTGAAAAAAATCAGAACGATAGAAAAGGAAGAATCAAGAAGAAT
>CAZUOL010000030.1:0-8310 GCA_964621845.1 uncultured Candidatus Saccharibacteria bacterium
CTCTTCGTTTACACCCGGGAACAATGGCTGTGTTCGTGGTGTAATGCGCACTATCTGACTATCCACCTTCGGTGGTGGCGTAAATAATCGAGCGGGCACTTGTTCACACAGATCCGCCTCGGCATAAAACTGCACACTCACTGAAAGCATGCTATGATGGCCAGCCTGAGCAACCACCCGTTCAGCAACCTCTTTTTGAACCAATAGCACCATAGTAGTCGGCTTGTTTTCTGCCTCAAGCAGCTGCCGTATCAGATGAGAGGTAAGGTAATAAGGAATGTTGGCAACAACCTTATAACCCTTGGACATGGTTGATACATCAAAATCAAGAATGCTTTGATGTACCACCTCTAAATTATCCGCTCGTACTTCATCAGCAAGCCGCGAGGCGAGCTCGTCATCAAGTTCAACTGCAACCACTTTATCGGCCGTTTGGCATAGTTTTTTTGTCAGGGTACCGAGGCCAGGCCCTACCTCAAGCACCGTATCAGTGTTCGTCATGTTTGCCACCCGCACCATAGCATTCAGTGACAGTTCGTCAAAAAGCCAATGCTGGCCGAGTGATTTTTTAGTGCGCTGCACCAGTGCGACCCCTTATTGGAAGTACCATAGCCAGCTCAGTTGTTGCACCAATAGCGAGGCCATGCGGAAGATACGTGGCCTGCAATTCATAAGGTGCCTCTGCCCGTACGTGCGTTATACCTTCGATATCATTTAGATGAGAAAGTGCCGTGCTGACAAGGTTATAGGCAATGTGTGTGCGTCGTTCGACCCTCTCGAAAGAAGTATTCCCAACCAGCCCGGTGCGTAGCACGCCCGTGTGCCCATCGATACTTACCGGCAGCGCACCGGCCCATACAGGTGCTGCATTGGTAGCTGGGATAATCGCCATGACAATAAAGCTACCGAGCTCTTGGGTTTCGCGTACTTGTCGCATATCATCTTGCACTCGTCGCTCAGCTCCCTCGGAAATGATCGATTTTTCAGTTGCTACAATGGCAACCCCAATCGCGCGACCACTAAAAGGAGCATAAACTATTCTTTCAAATCCATAGCTCATACTGCGGCCGCCTCCAAATATGCATTGAGGCGTCTAATAATTTCGTCCTCGCCTTTCGGATTTGGCGCACCCAATAAGGTCATTGCTTCATCTAGGGTTACCCATTCGCGCCCATCATGCTCAGTATCCATCTCTTTCAGATCCTGAAGCCACTCAGCGGCAAAATAATGTACTGTTTTATGAACATGAAATTTCGTTTTTGGGTGTATGATGTCCCAATTGATTGATCCTAGATATGTTTTAATAGCAAGCTCACAACCAGCCTCCTCCTGCGACTCGCGCTGAGCGGCTTCAGTGAGTAGCTCATCGAATGCAACGTGACCTTTTGGCAAATGGTAGCTTTTTTGTTTGTTACCTGCAGACCAGGTATCATTCTTCTTTTCTCTTGAGAGCAAAAGAACCTCTATATTATCTGCCTGATGACGATAAATGAGACAACCTGCCGATATGGCGTACGGCCAGTTTTTTGTAGCCCGGTATTCATTTGATTCATAAAGCAACATATGGTGTATTATAGCAGACTACCACCAGCCCTGCCGCTGCCAAGCGCTATAGGCACCCGCCCAGGAGCCATAACGACCCACCGCATAGCCATTACACCACCGCATTTGGGTAATCGGGTTGGTTTGCCAATCAGCACCCGCTGAAGACATTTTGCTTCCGGGAAGTGCCTGACATAGCCCCCAAGTTGCCCCATTGCTGGCATCTACCCGCCACCCACTTTCACGCCCCACAATATAATCCACGTAGTCGTAATCGATTGCTGCGATGCCCGCCTTTGCCATAATGGCCTGTTTATCCGCTGACACATTGCCATTAAAGGGCCTCGAGCCAACACGTACGACCTGGCTCACTGGTTTTTCGAGTATCACCTGCTTGATGGATTTTTTTGCAAATGTTTTGCCGTTTTTAATGACCACTTCGTAGGTAACCAGTCTCCTGCCGTTTTTCCCTTTTTTTTGCACCTGTTTGAACGTCACCGGCTGGTTAGCATCTTGAATTTGCTGCTCCTGAAATGGAATCGGCTCTTCAATCGTGGTGACTTTTTTGTCAATACTGGCGAGTGATATCTTCATACCAGCCGCAATACGTGTATTGAGCGATGGCGAAACCTCGTCACCCTCCTCGAGGGCGAGGGCTTTTTCATCAAGTAGATCTTTTACCGTGAGCGCTTGTGTGCGTAGCTTCGAGGCCTTGCCGTAGAGTTCAAAAACGACTGGTTTCGAGCGTTTGATGTAGAGGCGCGTACCTGGAGCACCCTCAAACGGGCTATCTGAGTTCTTATACTCAAATCCATCTTCGGGCTGTGGATCAAACCCAGCCGTTTCTGCGATTGCCCGCGGCGTGCGTTCAGCAGTGGTAATGGTATAGGTGTTCGAACCGTCAACCACCGTAATTGGACGCGCCCGAAATACACTCACGCGATAATCGTTCGCTAATATACGCGTTGCAACATTCGGTTCAGTTTTATCGTGATCGTGCAAAATAATACCGCTTGATTGCAATGCCTCGCCAACTGTTTTGGCCTGGGTGACAACCGTTTTGGTTTGACCATCTACATATACGTGCAACACACGTGCACGACTGTCAGCATCTTGTGCAAGTACGCGTGGAATCTTTTGCCACAAGAATATACTCGCAACTACTACTACCCCACCTATTATCAATAACTTCTTCATGAATGAGATAACAAAAACAGAGGTAATGCTCGGGTTTTGTTGCTGCTTATTATAGCATAGTTAGTAGATCAAACCGATCCCCACATCAACCGTCTCACTGCGGTCTTCTGGCAGGCGTGTCAACGGGAACCAGCCAATTTCTAAGATTTCTAGCGGCCGATGAATCTTGGTCGGTGGCTTCTCGGCAAGCCGGCATTCAAAAAAGTGTATGTTTGCAACAGGCCAACGCTTCTTCTTTGGTAACCGCACTTCACCAGCTAATCCAAATTGGTCTGGTTCGATCACCACATTTGTTTCTTCTTGCAGCTCCCTTGCCGCCGCTCGATACTGATCCTCGCCGCGATGCATCCCACCGCCTGGTAGACTCCACTTTTGTTTACCAAACGCTGCCTTGATGAGCAAAATCTCGCCATCAACAATCACCATCACTCGACTACGACGTGAATTATGAAGGGCAAAGCCAAGTACGGGCTGTGCTAAAAAATGAAGTCCCTTTAGGGTAGAACGAAACACAATATTCATGACCCCAACAGCTCCAGTGGCGCAAAGCTGCCGTTTAGCTTTTTGACGCCTCTTCCTTTAAAGGCAATAGAAAGCATTTCACCCTCAACCGCCACCACGGTACCAACGCCGAACAGCTGATGCCTCACGCGAGCGCCTGTTGCAATGTGTGGGCTTTCGTCATATGCGGGCTCTTGAGAATCTTCTGGCAAGCCAAAGGCCATCTGCGACACGTTCGCCTGTTGCACTAATGAATCATCGATGTCACTTAAAAATCGTGAGGGTGGATTGTGTTGTGATGAGCCATAGAGCATTCGAGAAGAGGCATGATACATGTACAGCTCTTCTCGTGCCCGTGTCATGCCAACATAGCAGAGTCTTCGCTCTTCTTCCATTTCACTGGGCTCAAATAACGCCCTGGAATGCGGGAACACCGATTCTTCCATACCTGCCATAAAGACCACCGGAAACTCTAAGCCCTTCGCAGCATGCAGTGTCATCAGGGTCACTGCACCACTTGACTGATCCATGTTGTCTAAATCTGAAATAAGGGCAACTTCTTCTAAGAATCCCTCGAGGCCCAAATCATCATATTCACGAGCTACCGAAAACAATTCCTTCACATTTTCAACCCTATCGGCAGCCTGGATCGAGCCGTCGTCTACATATTCTAAATAGCCCACTCGTCTTACCACCGATTCAATGAAGACGCTCGGCGGCTGTTCTTCTTTTACGCGCCGCAAGTCAGCCAGCACATTGCCAAACTCAATAAGGCCTTTTAGCGCCTTGCCAGAAACCACCCCTGATTGACTTACGCCAGCCAGGGCCTCACTTAAACTGAATTGACGAGCATTCATCCAATCAAAAAAGTGCTCCAGACTTTTTGCCCCCACGCCTCGCGCCGGTACATTCACGATCCGCAAAAAACAACTTTGGTCGTTTGGTTGATACGCTAAGCGTACGTAACTCATCACATCTTTGATTTCTTTCCGATCATAAAATCTCGTGCCACCCACCACTTTGTAGGGAACGCCATATCGTATAAAGGCTTCTTCTAGGCTTCTGCTCTGCGCGTTGGTGCGGTACAAGACAGCAAAATCTTGATAGCTCCGCACTCGTGTTTCAACCTGTGCTTTTATACGCCGTATAATGCTTTCGCCCTCTTGGGCCTCAGAACCAACCTGTACAATCTGCACTGGCATGCCACGGCTTCCTTTGGTGAAGAGTGTTTTATCGCTGCGTTGCTCGTTTTTGGTAATGATCAGATGAGCAGCATCAAGAATATTTTTGGTACTTCGATAATTTTCTTCAAGCTTGATGACTTTGGCGCTTGGAAAATCATGCTCAAAATTAAGAATATTCCTAAAATCTGCACCTCGCCAGCTATAGATACTCTGCCAGTCATCGCCAACCACGCATAAATTCTGTGTTTTGTTGAGCAGCAACTTCACAAGTTTGTATTGTGCACTGTTAGTATCTTGGTACTCATCTACCAAGATGTATTTAAACTGACGCTGCCACTTTTCGCGTAGCGGCTGCTGTGTTTTAAGCAGCTTTACCGTACAACCAATGAGATCGTCAAAATCGAGTGCCCCTGCATCTCTTAGGGCGGCTTCGTAGCTAGGGAAGATGGTAGCTGCCGCCTTTTGGTTTGGCAAAGTGGCGGTTGCAGCATAGTCTTCGGGCGTCACTAGTTCGTTCTTGGCACTACTGATTAAACCAGCCAGCGCCCGTGGCTTGAATTCTTTTTCACTAATATGGTGTGTTTTACATAACTGCTTTACTACACTCTGTCGGTCGGCCTCGTCATAGATCACAAAGTTGCGAGGAATACCAATCGCCTCTCCATCTTGGCGTAATAAACGTACACAAATACTATGAAAGGTCCCCATATATGGCATAAAGCCCCGTGGTACTTCTACAGCCTGTTGCTCAGGCTGTGCGAGTTGCCAAATACGTTCACGCATTTCTTTTGCTGCCTTATTGGTGAACGTCAGTGCCAATATTTCGTACTGGCTCACGCCTGCATCAAGTAGCAAAGCAATACGATGTGTCAGCGTTTTTGTTTTACCACTGCCGGCACCCGCCAAAATAAGCAGCGGGCCGTCAGTATGCGTTGCCGCCTCTGCTTGAGCAGCATTTAACCCCTCGAGTAATGAATTCATCTGTTTTTATTATAACAAAAAGCTTAAAAGATTACCGGCAATTGATTGCTGAAATAAAGATACATGAGCGCCCCTGCCGCTACCATCAGCAGCAGTAGCAGCGCCACAGACCAATGGCTGTTAGAAGAAAGCTTTGACCAATCATGCAGCTCAGCCTGGTACTCCGCAATATCGTAGGCAGCATCTTTTTGCTCAGTTTTTTCTATCTTAACAATCCCGTCATCAGCGCCACTATCAGCTGCTGCCTCTTTTTCTTCAGTGTTATCAATTTCGTCATCATCAGGCAGTAGTGTCTTCGCCGTTGTGGGGGTAGCCTTTTTATCTACGGTATCAGGTTCAGATTGCTCGCTTGACTCTTTTGGCAAGTGCTTTGTCGGTTCTTTTTTAGCTTGGCTCGCCTTGGGATGCGTCACCTCTATCGTCTCGGGCACATCAACATCATCCACTTTAATGTGCTCGGTGTGCTGATTAGGGACAGGGTCTACACTAGCGTCTGGAGCAGGCGTGTCGTCAGGCACTACAGGCAAACGCTTCAGCTTATGCCCGCTGATACTTTCAGCAACAGGCGCAGCTGTTAGAAGATCAGTTGAGGATGCAGCAGGCTTACTCTTGCTCGCCCTAGAATCCGGGATATCCGCTGGTGTTTCGTTATAGCTCAGGCCTGCGGTTGCAGGCAATAAACCTTCCGTGTGTTCGCTCTTTTTTTTACCTTTCTTCAGGCTTGAAGGAGTATGACCCACGATATCCAAATGCGCACCCTTGGTGTGAGGCACCACCTTTTTTTGTTTTTTTGGCAATGTTGGCTTCTTGGGTTCTTCCTTAATTGTCTGCTGCAACAACGCATCGGTTTGTCGAGCCAATTCGCTCATGGCTGCATCAAGTGCCATATGTTCATCTTGGTGTGTTGTTGCTGGTTTTTTTGTGCGCGCCACAGACTAACCTTTCTTTTGTTTTGTTGTATCTAAAAATTCAGTCATTTTTTGCATAATGGGCCTAAAATCATGCAAACTTAAACTGGCTCCGCCAACAAGCAAGCCATTTATGCCATCAACTGCCAAAAAACCCGCTACCAAATCAGCTGCCACACTTGCACCGTAAAGCACTCGTACCTTTTCAGCTGTTTTTCTACCGTACAGCTCGGCGATATTATGCCGTATCGTTTTTTGGGCGCTATCAACATCTTCGGGGGTTGCCACCTCATGATGAGCAAAGTTTTTCCCGTTGCTAATTGCCCAAACAGGTTCGTAAGCTATAATCACCTTTTCAACTTCACCGGCTGTCAGTTGTGAAAGACCGAGTGTAATCTGATGATGCAACACCTGGCTGGTTGAGCGCTGCGTACGTTCAAGCAGTGTCTCGCCCACACATAAAATAGGGGTTATTTTAGAGCGTAGTGCCGCACTCACTTTATGCATAATAACATCGTCATTTTCACCAAAAACATGGCGACGTTCTGAATGCCCTACCAACACATACTCGGCTAAGCCGCGCAGCATCGGCATACTCACTTCACCAGTGTAGGCCCCTTCATCCTTCCAATAAGCGTTTTGTGCGGCCACTTTTATAGAAGAGGCTGCCAGCACACCGGCAACCGGCGCGAGCGCCAAGGTGTGAGGGGCTACAATCACCTCAATCTCTTTTTCAGCTGTGAGCTTAGAAAGCTTTTGAGCAAAAGCCACCGCCTCTTTTACGGTGAAGTGCATCTTCCAGTTACCAACAATGATTTTTTTATTGCCACCCATACTCATATGTTCTTCTCGCTTGTGCTTATTGTAACACACCTACGCTGCTGGAGCGTATCAAATCGTGCCGTAACCTAAACCTTGTCTTATCTTATATCTACTGTGAGCGTCTTCTTAGCTGCCAACCTGCAATAAAGGTGGTGAACAAACAAACGCTCGCCGCTACCACCGCTATGCCCTGCACACTCTCCCCCGTCCCCGCCAGACTCTCAGTGGTAGTAGCAGGTTTAGAGTACGGGCTTTCATAGGCTCCTGAGTCGTAAGCGGTACCTTGGGGGCGTACTGATCCTCGGGCATCGGTGGTGCTTGACCGTATAAAGCACTTTTACACCCATAAGTTGCAATGTAACTATCGAATCCGAGGCCTGATATTCATATTCTACATCGTGTTCACTAGGATCACGGGTATTAATAGTTATGGATACGCCCCTATTGAGCAGCTTGGTAAATACTGGCAACAAAGCATTGATCCGTTTTGTAGTGATAAACGGGCTTTCGATAATCACCTCATCACGAGCAAGCAGCAAATCCTTTTCAAATGCTTTATAGAACGATACTTGGTCGTACATCCGAATATCGCCACTCAATACCGCTACATTTCTTCTAAATAGATTCCTCATACTCCACCCTCCTCGTCGTACGTGAGCGTGCCGTTGACATCTCGGATTCCGAGTCGTCTTAGCTCATGGGCTAAATCTATAAGTGACTGAATCAGGCTATCTGTTACTTCAAAGTCTAGCTGAATGGTGTTCGCATCTGCCCCCTCCGTCCCAGCCACGATCTTGCAACAGTACTAGAGCCAGTCACAAGACTGGCTCTTTTAAGTTCAGAGACTGGTTAGACTACTGTCACTTTTCTTCTGAAAGCATACGCAGTCGCAGGTAACGCTAGTAGTACTACAATCCCAAGAGCAGCAGCTTGGTCCTGCCCAGTTGAAGCGAGAGACTGGCTTGAAGTGGCTGCTAGTGGAATGTATTCGTATGCACCTGAGTCAAAGGCTAGACCTTGAGGACGAGAGACTAAACGAGCATCGGTGGTAAGACCTGAGACGGTGACACCTGAGTCTATGGCAGGAGAGTTAGCGAGAAGGGGGATAGTAGGAACGTTACCGCCATGGAAGCCGAGAGTACCGAGGGTAGAGGAAAGCGAAGTGAGGTTGTTTT
>CAZUOL010000031.1:0-3354 GCA_964621845.1 uncultured Candidatus Saccharibacteria bacterium
TATTGGCTGGCGGTCAATGTCACCAGGAGTGATCTCGTACAGGGAGCAGCATCGTTCAATAAGCTTTTGGCAGCAAACAGCGATATTAATGTGCTGAATTACCCAACAACGCTCGTGGATGAAGTGCACCCCAAAGACTACAACTCCCTGGCGAACTCAATCGCCCAAAGCTTAAATGGCACTGAAAACAGCACCCCAAGTCCTTCGTGCACCTGTGGCGCGGTTGAAGTATCGGGCGGATCAAACAATGAAGAAACGGCTTTTAAGTTTTTTGTAGCCAACCAATACACCAAAGAACAATCTGCTGGTATTGTGGGCAACCTTATAGCTGAATCTGGCGTGAATCCACGCATCGTACAAGGGGGCAAAGAAAGTGACACACCAGGTAGCAATGGTTACGGTATTGCCCAGTGGACGCCTGGCACCAAGATATTGGATGACGCAAAGGCAGCCGGTGCCTCACCAGGTGATCTTAGCTTTCAGCTAAAGCTGTTGCTTGATCAGTTAAATGGCCTCACTAAAATACCCGAAAAGGCGGCGGGCGACGCCCTGAAGCAACAAAGCACCGTGGCCGATGCGGCTAAGACGTTTATGCTCAAATACGAACGACCCGCTGACAAAAGTGCGGGGAGGCAAAACGAGCGAGCTCGACTTGCTGAGGGAGTGTTCCAGCGCTACGCCTCTTCGGTCAACGGTGCGTCTAGCAGCTCTGGCAGCAGCTGTGATGGCTTGGGGGCAACCGATCAAATTATTGATGGCTTTGTGGTGTATTCACAAACCGATGAACGCTGGAAGGGGAGCCCGTATGGAACAAGTACTGTTGGCGAAGCGGGGTGTGGCCCAAGTGCGGTTGCCATGGTGGTTTCCACCTGGGTAGATAAAACAGTCACCCCTGATGTGGTTGCAAAAAAATACGCGGGATATTATGTAGAGGGTGCCGGAAGTAAACATACGCTCATCCCAGATGCACTGGCTGGCTGGAACCTAAAAACAGCCGCCATTGGCAAAGATATGCAAGCCGCAAAAAAGGCACTACAGCAGGGTAGTGTTGTGGTAGCCGTCGGTTCAGGGGCTGATCCTTTTACGCAAAAGGGGCACTTTATTGTGCTGCGTGGCATCACAAAAGAGGGTAAAATTTTAGTAGGTGATTCTGGGCATGCAAATACCAGCCAAAAAGAATGGGATGAATCAATCATTTCTGCTGGAGTCGGAAGCGAAGGAGGTGAGATGTGGGTAGTAAGCAAATAACCTCAATAACCACCTTCGTGCAAAAAATAGGGCTTGTTAAACTCGCTATTATTTTTGTCTGTTTCGTTGTAGCAGTGGCCGGTGGCATTACCTATTACCGCCGCCAACAGCCTGGATACACCATTCAGAAATACGATAAAGAAACGGGTGAGACACTCTCTCTGCAGCCAAACAACGACCCTGAAAAGACAGACGGGCAGCCTTCGGCGACCGTTTTGGGGACTTCTTCACTCTACAAAATGGGGGCTGAGGGATTATCACTCAATCAAGTTGCACTTTTAAATAACGATCTCGGCAATACCGCTATAAAATCACTTGTACCTCACGACCCCGTCATCAAAGTAGTAAAACCACGGTACGACAGATCAACCTACACACTCAGTGCAGAACTGATCTACAAAAAAGGCATGAGCCCGGCTGCCATTGTTTTTTCACTTGATAGCGTTGATTCTTTTAACTATAAGTTGCTGGTGCAAAATAAAGTAGTGTACCAATCAGGCCAACTTATTGTTGGCGACCCTAACTACAGCGGTGACGGCGCGCCTCCTGAAGAACAGTAGCGAGGGCTAACTTTTGAGTGGCATTACAATGTGCTGATAGCCAGGTTGTTCTTTGCTGGTCAGCACGCAAGGCGCAATTGAATCGCCAAACCGAAACGTCACTTCTTTGCTATCAAAACAATTAAGCGCATCGTTTAAATAGCGGACATTTACCACTACGGAGCCACTGCCAATCACTTTTGCGGGTATGGCAGAGGTGTTATCACCAACTTGCGAAGCAACTGATGCAATCGTAACCTCTCCGCTTTCTTCGGCCGCAGATATGGTGATACTGCCACCGCTCTCACGTGCAAATAATCCCGCGAGTTTCGCTGCAGTTTGAAACGCTGTTTTTTCTAGGGTTACGTTGATGTCACTTTTCTCAGGGATGAGCTTTCGGTATTCAGGGTATGCCCCCTCAACAACCCTGCTTACAAGCGTCGTCTCTCCTGAAACAAAGGCAAACTGTTCGTTTGTAAGATATAGTCTGCCGCTTTCTTCACTGCTGTCTTGGGCAATTTTTAAGACCTCTTGAAGACTTTGTAGTGGGATGATAGATGAAGTTTGAGTATTGGTTTTAACAAGCTGTGATTCCGCGAGTCGGTAACCATCGGTCGCAGTAAAATAAAGCACGCCTTTGTGCACATGGGTAAAGACCCCGCCCAATACTGGCCTGGTTTCGTCACGAGAGGCCGCTAGCAGCGTTTTGGTCGCTGCGTTGATAAGTTGCTCATTCTTCACTTCAACGTACTGCTCACTGTCAATATGAGGCAGTGCAGGGAAGTCTTCGGGTTCAACCCCTTGTATATGTGAGCTGTAGCCGCCTGCGGTAACAAGCACTTTATTTTTCTCGAGGGTGAGGTTTACAATCTGGTCTTTTGGCAACTGACTGACAAACTCGTGAAACAATCGTGCTGGTATGGCAATCTTACCTGGCTCGCTTACTTTCGCGGCGGTTTGATGAAGCACGGCAATCTCTAGGTTTGTTGCTGAAAGAGTAATGCCTGTTTCTGTGGCGTCAATAAGTACATTGGCAAGTATGGGCAGTTCTGTTCGCGTGCTGGCAACCCGAGACATTAATGCGAGGGCCTGTGAGAGATTTTGTTGAGTGAGTTGTATTTTCATTGCGCCTGCCTTTCGCCCACCATAGTTCTATTATTTATAAATGTAGTAGTAACAATAGGGACTGTGGATAGTGTGGACAGTGTGAGTCGGCACATCTGAGAAAAGCGGCGGTATTGCTTGTGGGCGAGTGGCGCAAAAAGTCTGGAAAGAAATGTGGCTAACTCCAGCAGAACACTCAAATCGAACACATTTTGTGGAAAGTCTTTTGTTTTCCACGCGCCACTCCACACCCAAAAAACAACCTTTACACAGTTTCTACACATGTAACAACTCCCTGATGTCTTCGAGGTGTTGACGAATAACATAATCCGAACCAACCAGTTGTTCAATTTTATCAATCGAATGCAGTGCGGTGGTGTGGTCGGTCCTACCAAGCTCCCGTGCGATTTTAGGGTAGCTAAGATGCAATTCATTACGTAGCAAATACATCGCTACCTGGCGC
>CAZUOL010000032.1:0-2526 GCA_964621845.1 uncultured Candidatus Saccharibacteria bacterium
CATGAAATTATCCTGAACGCACGGCGCGTGACGCAACGAGCTGCAAATGGTGTTGATGCTGCCCTCAATGTTTTTGAGCAAGATCGCATCGCTGCTGTCGAGCGTATTGAGCACTATTTGCAGCAGCACCTTGAACAGGCCGCACTCAACCTTAAGCGCACCAATCAAACACTGCGTCAGTTGAGCCCTGAGGCGGCGCTCAGGCGAGGGTACGCGCTTGTGAGAGCTGGTGATGGTCGCGTGATAAGTAGGGCTCAAAATGTTACACTGGGCAGTGAAATTAGCATCGCATTTTCAGATGGAAACGTAGGAGCAGAGGTCAACAATGTCACAAAAAAATAGTGTTAGTTTAGCAGAAAAATTAGAAAAGCTTGAGGCAATTCTGTCGTGGTTTGAATCAGAAGAAATTACAATAGAGGCATCGTTAGAAAAATATGAAGAGGCACTCACGCTTTCAAAAGAGGTTGAGACTACACTTCTGGCCGCCAAAAACAAGGTAGAAATACTTAATAAAAAGTTTTCCTCGTGATATTTTTGATACTTTTTGTGCTGGTCATTCCTTTTGCGTTTGTATTGCTATTTGGCGCACCGTATCTGCCAACCCGAAAGAAACAGGCCGAACAAGCGCTCGATCTTTTAAATCTTAAAGCGGGTGAGTTGTTTGTAGATCTTGGCTGTGGTGATGGCGTGATGCTGGTGCACGCGGCGCGGCACGGTTTGATTGCCTATGGCTATGAGCTGAATCCATTCGTGTGGTTAGTAGCGTGGCTACGCTGTTTGCGCTATAAAAATGTGCATGTGTATTTAAAAAACTACTGGCAGATCCCGCTGCCTAAAGACACGAAGGGTGTGTATGTGTTTTTGCTCGACAGATATATGGCTCAACTTGATGAAAAGCTTGTGCGAGAGCTGAGCGGTGCAAAAGTAGTCAGTTATACATTCAAGATACCTGGCAAAAAGTCACTGCTCACCAAAAACGCACTGCACCTGTATAAGTATTAATGCAAAAACATTTCCATTATTGCCAGCAGAGGGTATTATGTGCCTATGGCTTACGAAGTAATTTTACACGGAGATAAGGGTGTAAGTTGGTTTGAGGTCAGACCGCCACTGAGTGTAAGTGATCTACAGATAATAAGCGATGACCCCAAAACGAGTGGCCTTCAATACTCACTGGATGATTCTGAACAAGATGCGACCGTCTTTGAGCGAGAGGCCGCATCATTTGGGAGTGCCTATGACGCGTTTCGAGAGGTAGAAAGACAGGCCGATTTAATGGCGACTGTACTGCGGCGAGCAGGCGTTGTATGCACCATTGTGAATCAAAGTATTTATTTTGAGCGACGTCGGCTCTGAGCATTGACAAAGTAACATTAAGTGTGCTATAATAAAAATATGACGAACCCAAATAAAAAACCATCAGCAAAAACACTTCCACAAGCTGTGGTGCGTGAGCTGGGCGACTTGGCAATTATTGATTTACGAAGACCGGATAGCATTTCAGTCAGCGCGGAATCAGCGAATGCCGCAACAGCGGCTGCAAAAGTTGCTGAAAATTATGACGTTGCAAATTTTTCGCTTAAGCAGGGGCCCGCTGGTTATGAGCTCGCGAGGTGGCAAGATGGTGAGGGCGCTCAGGTGGTTGCTGGTGCCCGTGGTGGGGTGGTGGAACAGTTTCGTGTCGATCTGCCTCCGGCATACCAAAAGGCCGCCTAGTTGCGCTTCACAGGGTAACTCGTTACAATTGTTAACATGCTTAAGCTCAATAAAGAGGGTGCCTTCAATACGTTAGTGATACCGTTGGTCATTGCAGTCGTTGCCGCAATTGGTTTTGGGGTGTTGGCGTATATGAATTATGCAAATTATGTGGATCAGCGCGATAATAACCAGCCAAAAATAAAAGCCGCTGTGAGCACTGCCGAGGCAAAGCAAAAAGCAACGCTGGAGGCCGAATTTAAAGAGCGCGAAAAAGAACCGAACGAAAGTTACACTTCGCCATCAGAATTTGGTAGCGTGAAGGTTGCGTACCCTAAAACATGGAGTGCATATGTGAGTACTAGTACCGCGCAACTTAATTTTTATGCGCATCCGGCATATGTCCCAGCGACTGATGTGAATTATGCCCTCAGGATGAGTGTTGACCCTATGCAGTTTGCCAGTTCAATTCGAGCGTATGATAGTCTTGTGAAAGACGGCAAGTTAAAAGCAAGCTCAATTAAAATTGTGGGCGTAAAGGGAGTGCGCCTGGACGGGTTTCTGAAGCCCGATCAAGAAGGGACTATGGTCATCTTCCCACTGCGTGATAAAACCCTGCGTGTATGGACAGAGAATAAGCAGTACAGGGGTGATTTTAACAACATCGTGATCAAGAAACTGACCTTCTCGCCTTAATTTCATCACCATAGGCCATCGATTTTTTCTGAAGTGCTGTGCCATAATGGTGGGGTAACACTGCGAGGGTACTATAATGAAGTTTGATGAAATGGCACGAGATACGGCTGAAGTGCAAGATCAGCTTATTGCCAG
>CAZUOL010000033.1:0-3018 GCA_964621845.1 uncultured Candidatus Saccharibacteria bacterium
AAACGAGCTACCCGCAGAGAAAGCAAACGAGGTCGCGCTTATTAACAGCCAAACTCGTCAGAAAGCGCTTAGCTCAATGTTTATTCTACTTTCAGTTGTGAGCCTTGCCGGGCTCCTCACTGCACAGAATCTTCCGAACAATAAACCTAAGATCTTAGAAGCTCAACAAACACCATAAATGAGCCGAGCAGGCTGAGCGTTGTAAGCGAATAAAATAGAAACTGCAAAAAACGTACCGCACCGCGATCCTTATAGCTGCTTTCTCCTAATATACGGGCGCATACCAATAAGAATAGTGGCAAGACCAGCAGCATAAACATTCCCATAAATAACATTGTTATCTCCTTTTTAAACTACCCCTAGTATACCTGAAATAAAACAAAACCCCGCATGTAACTGCGGGGTTAGCTCACTAGATTGGTATAATTACTCTACCAAGGCTTTACCGTGAACCGTCAATGCGTAAATCACCAGTACATCAACAGTGATGACGATGATTGACCATACAGGGTAGTAAGGCACAAACGCCAGGTTAGCTACCGCGCTACCAAGTGCCAACAAAACACCAATAGTGCGGCCCCATACGCGACCATCAAGTACTGCAAGACCTGCAAAGATCACCAGTACGCTGAGTAGCAAGTGCACCCATCCCCAAGTAGTCACATCAACGTTAATGAGCGCGTTTGGCGTTACCACAAAGAACTGATCTTTAATGATTGCGGTTAAACCAACGATCGCTTGGAAGAAGCCGCTCAAAATCATCATAAATGATGCAAAAACGACCCAGCCGGTCCAGCCGTCTGAACTCTTTTTAGTTGCCATAGTAGTACCTCCTTTATTAATACCTACCTCTATTGTGCTCCGCCTATAGCATGCTTGTCAATAGAGCTACTTATGGTTTTGGAGGCACGCCTAACGTCGTACCGGTGCCATCAGGGCCAGTGCCACCGGTACCGCCGGTGCCATCAGAACCAGTGCCACCGGTACCCTCGGGCGGCGTGGTAGTATCCGTAGGTGTTTCAGTCGGGTCTTGTGTCTTTTCCTCTTTTTTCGGTGTTTCCTTTTTCTTCGCTTTCTTTTGCTGAGCAGCACAGTCATTGGTCGGCAAAGTGCCCGGGCGGAAGTACTCCTTATACGTATTAATCCCAGCCGTAGACGCCAATCCACCTGTGCCACGACAAATGTCTCTTATGAGTAACGAGCTCGGCACCTCAAACTGTTCAACAGGCTTACCGGCGTTCACTGCGTACATAATGCTTCGCCAAATAGGTGCCGCGCCTAACGAACCCGCAACAGAATCCATGAGTGTTTCGTTATTATTTCCGATCCACACGCCAACCGCGACACTTGGCGTGTAACCGATAGTCCACGCATCGTGGAAGTTCTCGGTGGTACCGGTCTTGGCGGCCGCTGGACGATCAATCTGTAAGCTGCTACCAAACGTTCCTGCACGGCTTGCATTGTCTGAAAGTATTGAGCTGAGCACATATGACGTTTCAGCACTGATGGCCTGTGAAGGCTTAGGAACATATTTGAAAATTTGTTTATTATCTTTATCGATAATGCTGGTATAAAGCGTGAGATCGTTCTTTTGGCCCTGATTTGCAAAGGTGGCGTAGGCATTGGTCATCTCAGTCAGTTTTGCCTCAGAGGCACCAAGGGCAAACGCCAAACAGTATTCATCCGGAGACTTCAGCGTCGTAAGGCCCAGTCGCCTTGCCTGCGAGACGACTGCTGGGATACCTACTTTATCGAGTGTTTCAACCGCAGGTATATTCAGTGAGTTACCCAATGCATATCTGGTCGTCACATTGCCGTTGTAGCTCAAGTTATAGTTTTTGGGGCTGTAGTTATTACACTGTGGATAGGTTACGGGCTTATCCTGAAAAATCGTTGCTGCTGTGATATCCTTCTTTTCAATAGCAGTACCATATACAAAGGGCTTGAATGATGAGCCTGGCTGCCTTGGGGTGATCGCCATGTTCACTTTACCAAACTTGTTATTGTTCCAGTCAACACTGCCAACCAGTGCACGAACTTCGCCGTTTTTTGGATCAATCACCACCGCACTACCGTTTGTAACATTATTACCCGAAAGGGCATTTACTTGGCTAGAGACGGCATCCTCTGCTGCTTTTTGCCAATCAAGATTGAGTGTTGTTTTTACCTTAAAACCAGAGCGCGCTACGTATTCCTCGCCATACTCTTTATCAAGTGCATCTTTCACCATGAGCGCGAAGTGCGGTGCCTGATATCGTTCCTCACGAGCTGGTGCATAACGAAGCTTCGTATTATCAGCAACCCGAGCTTGTGCTTTGCTAATATACCCGTCGGCCACCATACGTTCAAGCACATAATCTTGGCGTATTTCAGCCTTTTTGGGACTACCGGTCACCGGAGAGTAAGCCGATGGTGCGGGCAGTAAGCCCACAAGTATACTGGCTTGTGCCGTCGTCAGTTTCGCAGCCGGTACACCAAAGTAGGTTTGAGCAGCGTCTTCAATGCCAAACGCACCGTCTCCAAAATAGACTGAGTTAAGATACATCTCTAGGATTTCGTTTTTGCTATATCGACGCTCAATCTCAACAGAAAGCACCAGTTCTTGGTATTTTCTGAGCACACTCCGCTGTTTTGTAAGTAACGCATTTTTTACCAGCTGTTGGGTCAGCGTGGATCCCCCGTTATTTAAGCCGCCAGGACGCACGTTTTGCCACAATGCTGCGCCAATACCAACCGGCGAAAAGCCATGATGACGGTAGAAATCTTTATCTTCAGAGGCAATGAGCGCCTGTTGGGTTGTTTTGGAGATTTTAGAAAGCGGCACATATGTTTCAGTTTGCGCATCATAAAACTGGTAGAACGTTTTATTATGCACGTCGGTCAGCGTTACCCCCACCTTGTTTCGGTTCATAATAGCAGCCTTAGAGCCTAGTGCCCCTGCGTAGTAAATAGTCGTAAAGATCGTAATCACGGCCAGTGCCGAGAACCCCACCCACGCACCAAGCACCACTTTGCGGC
>CAZUOL010000034.1:0-10223 GCA_964621845.1 uncultured Candidatus Saccharibacteria bacterium
TTGAAATGGTGGAGCTACGCGGACTCGAACCGCGGACCCCTTGCATGCCATGCAAGTGCTCTAGCCAACTGAGCTATAGCCCCATCCATCTTATTGTAACAGATTAAGCACTTGGTGTTTGCGCAAAAGTCACGGTGGCAGTGGTGCCATGCTTGAACCTGCTTACAATCTCAACTTCGCCCCCCAAAGCATGCATGATTAACCGATCCAAGTATAAACTGAGCCCTATGCCCTCTCGGTTAAAGGTTGTGACTGGACCCACTCGAACAAATGGCTTGAACAAGCGATCGATTTTATCTTTTGGTATACCAGCACCGTGATCAATGACCTGAAACGCCACCCTGCCTTCACTGTTCAGACACTTGACCACCAAGCTCGAGCCCTCTTTGCTGGCCTGTAGGGCGTTTTCAAGTAATGTCTTGAGCGTTACCTCTGCGAGCGGCTTATTGGTAGTCAACATAATGCCTGCGTCAAACCCCGATACTTCAACTTTGACCTTTTTTTCTTTAAATTGTGCTGAAAGCGGCTCTATCACCTCTGCTGCTAAACGACGCACCGAAACAGGCTCAACCTTCCCCATTAACACTCCTTGCTCGAGCTGGCCAACCAGCGCAAATGCCTTGGCGAGCTCCTGCAGACGTTCAACACCTTGGCGCATAATTGCCTTATTTGTATCCTGGCCTTGGATCTTGTTCAGTACTGACGTCAGATGATCAGTACGTGTTTGAAGCTGCTCGCTTGCATCTTTGATAAGCTTTGTACGGGTGTGATCGAGCTGATCTTCGTTATTGATCACCTGAGCAAGGTACGATTCCTCTTCAAGAATATTGTGGTGATTTTTAAACATACCGTAAAATACCTGGAAGGCAATAAACAATAGGCCAATTTGAGTCACATACCGCGCTGGGCCAAATTGTCGGCCCCCAATGACCCCAAAAATAAGGTAGAAGAGTGCTGCGGTAACGGCAAAGCCCAGAATTGGCAGAATGAAAGACTTTTTCAAAAATGGCGACCAGGCTTTATGTTCTGGCAGGATCACTTCTTGTGGCTCCTTGGTGCTAGATGCTTCTTCAACTAATGATTCTATGAATAACCCAAGATGATTCACTGACTCAGTAAGCTCAGTTGCGTTCATATCTTTATTATTTCTAAGTAACATTTCTGATCCTGCCTTTATGTAGGTGAGCGGGGTGCGCAAATAATGGCTTGTCAACTCTAAGAAGTTGCGCTTTTCTTCAGTAAGTACCTTTTGCTTTTCAAACAGTGCGCGCATACGATCCTCTCGCCTGAGCTCTTTTTGCGCCTGATAGAGATAGTAAGCGCACAGTGCAATGAGCATCAGCAGTAGCACGTAAGGGAATATATTCACCAGTTGTGTTGGCACTTTGGCAGTGAATCGTTTAATACCCGATCCTAGATTCGACCACAGCACAATTGGGGTACTTGTTTGCAGGGGCACGTCGTTTGAGCCGGTACTTGCGCCAACAAGTGTCTTCGACTTTTTATTTGTTTTGGTATCAACTGGCGTGATCGGTAGACAACTTTGATTTAAACACGGTTGCTTCGGGATATCCGAACAATTGCCTACACATCCAACAGGTGACTGTTTTGGCGGCGTAGTGGTTGAAACAAAACTGACCTTTCGCTCAGCCGACAATGTCAAAGCAGGCATTGTATAGGTAAAATTATTTGCAATATTGCCAGAAAAATACGATACACTCCCCGGCAAAGTATCAGATGCGAGATCCTCGGTAGAGACAAACTGCACCTTGGCGCGAGCTTCAGATCGATCGAAGCTCAAGAGCAGGCCGCTGCCCAGTAGGTTGCCCATCGAAAGATAGTATCTACCGTTCATATTACTTGCACTGAGCCTCATAGTCAGGAAGTAGCCGGAACTAAGCGTCTGAAGAAAGGTATCAATGGCGTTACTGTCAAACTGTAGGTTGGTCGTGGTAAGACTGCCATCATCGGTACTCATTTCGAGCAGCGAAACTTGCGTTGCATTCGCATCACCATTTGGAACAATTGAGGCGATGATCGCTACCTTATCGCCCGAACCACTCAGAACCATATCAGGCATAGCTCCGGTGTACTGCGTAAAGGTCTGCTGCCACAGCATATCCATCGAACTGAGCGCAAACGCCGAAACGGTATAGCTAATACTCTGGGCTTCTTGATAGGAGGTATAGACATAGATGCTGTCGCGCGTATCGTCAAACAACGCTTTTATAATCGTCACCCCATCTGGCACGGCAATATGCGTCACTATGCCAGTGTTCATATCTAAGAAAGCCGTGCCCTTGCCATTCATGTACGGTATCGCCGCCTGCTTATGTTTTTCTGAGATCGCAATACTCCCTGCAAATGGTGGTATATCTTGTGCAGCATCACTAAACTCTTGGCCCAGCGGGTAGCTGCGCTGCAAACTGCCATCAGCAGTACGAACCTGAAGCAAATTGCCGCCAGCCAAAATATAGAGCAACGTTCCGTCTTTCGATACAACACCGTTAAAACTCGTGCCGTTTTCGCTTGAAAGTGCCGAAAGGAAGTCATTATCAAGAGATACGTTACTGATAAGGGCGGAGGTTTTAGCATCAAACGTTAACAGACGGCCCCCACCACTATTCGGTTGGAAGCCAATTGCATAGACCTTTCCTGCTTTTTGGCTTGCAATGGAACTGACTGCAACCAATCCATCAGGTAGTTCAACAATTTTTTCAACGCCGCCATCTATGCTGACCGTAGCCATACGAGAGCGAAAGGTTGAATCCTGCATGTTGGCATCAACAGTGTTGATGAAGGCTTTGTCTCGTGATGGCACGACAAATTCTGCTTTGATTTTTGATTCAGTACCCTCGAAACGATACTTTTTACTCCACAGGCCATATTCGTCGGCCGTTACCGAACCAATACTTTTGCCATCAATTTTAATAGTGAGCGTTTGATCGGGTGTTGCAGTGCCAGTTATGGTACGCTCTCCGGCCGCAATTTTTTTATTGGCAGCAGGCTGCGTGATGGAAATACTATCAGCAACCACTTTCACGTTCTGGGTAGCCAAACTAACGGTTGTATCTGCCAACGGGGCACCCATGCTATTGAGCGCTGCGAAAACACTAACCTGATCCGATGAAATATTACTAAAGTTTGAGGTTTCAAGTGCATTGAGATAGTTAAAGTTGCGCCCATCTATGAGCACTTGCTGGGTAGTAAACAGATAAGACTCGGAGCTGATATTGAGACATACTAGCGTAAACGCAACATACTCGCCACCTTCTTTCAATGGGTGTGCGGCGGTCGGCCAGCAAATAAGCGAAACATTACCACTCGAAAACTTCAAACCCAGCGAAATTAATGAGGTCTTGTTTTTAATAATAGAGGCATCGTCGGGGTTTAAAAGTGTAAATGAGGCATCCGCACTTTGGCTAAATGAGCCTACCAATAGCTCGCCTGATTCAGTGAATGAAAGTGCCGTGCCAACACGGGTGGACACGTCTGTTGATTGCACTGAAAGATCACTCACCTTAATAACTTTTACCTCACGGCCAAACAGGCCATCGTCAAAATGCACGCCATGAAATACTGCGACGTATTTACCAGTTGGATCAACCGCAAGCGCTCCGGCAAAGGGCAGTGCATTGTTGCTTGTCACTGGAGCATCCGGAGTGTTGGTATAGGTACGTAGCTCACCGCTATTGACGTTCAAAAAGTAGACCTTTGTGGTGTCGAGATTGCCATATATTAATTCGTCTCCAGACATCCCCATATTTGACTCGTTCAAGGTGAGCCCGTACAAAAGCTGTGCTTCATAACCGGCATCTTCGTGCGCGATGTCTTGGTAGGTTTTGTCTATGGTTAATGTTTGTGTATTGAAGCGATAGATTGTTATCGGCGCGTCATTGCTCCCTGAAAAAAGATCTGCTGCATCCATTGAAAAAATATAAAGCTGATTGCCATCTGGTGATACGTATCCTGCGAACGCAAAATCCCGCACCCCAAGTGTGATGGTCTGCTCATACGCCCCCGTTTGCAGATTTGAAACTTTAATCTGGTTTGAAAGAAATGGCACTAAAGTGTCGTTGTCTCTCAGGGTGCTATCGGCCATAGTGAAGAGTCTGTTATTTTGTTTTGAGCTATAGACCTTTCGTGGGGCAGCAACACCGTGGCTTATCTCTTGAAAATCACCACTAGTTGTGTCTAATAGCTCCAGCGCATTTGCAGGCTGCAGCGAAATATACATGATGTTATCGCCTACGAAAACCGGCTTTTTGAAATCTTGGAGCAAGTAATCAATGCTCGGGAAGAAGTTCATTTGCCGAGCGCCGATTGTCACTTCGCTGTTATTTGTTGACCACGAATATTTGTATACGTAACTCGCTATATCACTCGCTGTTTCACTATTGATGGTTTTGAAGATCAGCACCCCATCACCGCTTGAAGCGATGAACGTATATTTACCATCAGTACTTACTGCAAATGAGCTACGAAGCGACTGTGCGGGCTGGCTATCACCAAGTGAAGGGTAGCTGATATCTGGCAAGGGCTGATTGTTGGAGGTATTCAAGCTCTTAATAGTAAGGTTGCCGCTCCCGCTGTAAAGGGCGAGTCGATCAGCAACTAAATTTCCTTGTGTCAACCATTTCATGGAGGCGTCATTCGCTAGAGATACATCACTTAGGGCCCCATTTTCAGTGTTTATTGCAATCTGCTTAGAAGGTGAGCTCGTAGCCGGACCGTCATAGCAGCCAACATAGATGCTGTTTTGAGTTACCGAAGCTGCGAGATTTTCATCATCAGCCGTTTGGCAGCCAACTGAAGAAAGGTCTACCTTGGCCCCGCCGTACTTATACAGGCGACCGCCTTCTGCATTGGTTGCATCAGATCCGTTTTTATTTATGTAGTAAACGTCTCCGTTATGAGCAACCACCACTCGGCCGCCTTCAATGTTAAAATCTTGATCCTTTTGACCCGTTCCCACATTGTATCGCTGAATGGGCTGGTCATTGTAGGTGCCCGCTGCAACATAAAAATACACATACTGTGCTTGTTGATCAACATAGAGCCTATATTCGGGCGTACCGCTCGCCTCGCCGTCTTGCACCGGCATATCAAGCGTAATCGTTCGAGCTACCTGATTTGTTTGAGTACTGATGATATAGATCCGTTCAAGATCAAAGATAAACAATTGCCGGCTGTTTGCATCGTATGCATACGCGTAATTTTTGCAGTGACAGGGGCTAGTATCGTAACTATTCGGTGCCAGTGCATCAGCCGTCGCGTAGCTAATGGTGCTCACATACGCTTTCGTGTTTGTATTCACAACAGATACAGTATGGTTGTTGCGGTTGAGTGCATAGGTATATTGATTTGATTGATCATATACCAGCGAATCAGGGTTCGAAAGACCAGTCGTATAGTTTGTAATTGGTTGACCGTTGTTGAGGCTCACGCCCGTCAGGCTTTGGTCTGAAAGCGGCGCCGTTTTATACAACGTGCCATCAACCAGATAAGCATTCAGTTGATGCTGACCGGGTAACACCGCCTTCCACGCAAGATTCCAGTTTCCCTGTACATCTGCAGTCGCATCTCCGATGAGCTTGGTGCCATCAAATACGCGCACTCGCTTTAGGGCTGGCGCTCGACCAGTAATAGTTTGGGCTTTCTGCGCTAACTTTTGATCGGGTTTTGGACTGGTAATAGTGACGATGCTTTGTTCAGCGCTGGCGGTCCGAATGCCGGTAAAAATAGCAAAGATAGTTACCACAAACAGTACTGCAGTGCATACCATATAGCCATATTGTTTTACTCTCAATGCCTTCATAACACTTGTGTTTAAGTATACATGCGCTCATCTGAAAACACTAGCTTTTTCATCAGGTTTCATTGGTTATTTTGCTTATGATACACTATCTAGTATGAAAGAAAAGTTTGCAAAATCGGCGTTAGTGTTTGTCGCCCTTGCCGTACCGCTTGGATTTCTAGCTGGAACACTTGTGGGGCTGGCACTCAAAACTGCCAACCCAAGTCATATTGATATTACTGCCAAGCTGGCCTATCTTGGGCCGTCACTTTATGCCGGCTACGGTACGGTTGCGGCACTTTCTCTACTCGGTGTTGTGGCGAGCGTCCTTAGCTTCAAGCAGGGTCGCAAAAGCTATGCCAAAACGAGCCTCCTAACACTCCTTATTATTATGCTTTGCGTGGTCGGATCAGTTTTAGCACAAAAACAAACGGCGCATGTTGAGGCAAGTTATGCAAAAGAGCAACTACAAAACCTCTACAAGCAGCTGCGTTTGCTTTCACCCGGCAAGTAACCTGAGCAAATCGTCTTCTGAGATAACTTTTGTACCATACTGCTCAGCCTTTTTGAGCTTACTAGCACCAACTTTGCCGCCAGCTACAAGATAGGTAGTATCTTTCCCCACCGAAGACTGAAAGGTCCCACCAAGTGCCCTGATCTTTTCGGCTGCCATATCGCGACCCATTGTTTGAAGCGTACCGGTAATCACAAAACTACTACCTCTTAAAGGGCCCTCGGATCGAGCATTGTATTGAGGTGTGACACCGAGTGTTGAAAATTTTTCTAGCAATCCCAGATTTTCTTCATCAGCAAACCAGGCGACAATCGATTCTGCCACCACCTCACCAATACCATTTACTGATCGCAACTGCTCAATACTTGCCACCGCCAAATGCTGTAAGCTCTGAAATTGTTCGGCAAGGTCAATCGCCGTTTGTTCACCCACATGACGAATGCCCAGGCCATACACAAAACGAGCTAACGTTGGTGTCTTTGCATTTTTGATTGCTGCCAGAAGATTTCTGGTAGAAAGATCTGCAAAACGCTCCAGCTGGATAACATCGTCATAGGTAAGTGCATAGATATCGGCGATGTCTTTCACCAAACCGGCATCTACCAATGCCTCTACGTTTTTTTCACCAAGCGTATCGATATCAAGCGCTCCCTTGCTCGCATAATGCTCGAGTGCACGCTTGAGTATCACGGGGCCTGTAGCCCCCTTTACGCGGTAGACGGCTTCTCCTGGAGGCCGCTCAAAACGAAGCTCGGGATACTGCCGTTTAAGCTCGGATTCAAACTCGATGGGTTTGGCATTTTTGGGGCGTAAATCTAAAATAACCGATTCCACCTGGGGGATAATGTCGCCCGCTTTATAAATGACTACCGTATCGCCGCGCCGAACATCTTTGCGCTTAATTTCATCTGCATTATGCAGACTTGCATGACGCACGGTAGAGCCGGCCACCACTACCGGGTCAAACACCGCTATAGGTGTTGCGGCACCAGTTCGGCCGATGCTAATGACAATATCTTTCACCACTGAGGTCGCCTGTTCGGCTGGATATTTGTAAGCAACTGCACCGCGGGGGTTCTTGCCAACCACACCGAGCTTATCGTAGAGCGTTCGATCATTTACCTTTATCACCAGCCCATCTGTAATGTAAGGTAACCTTTCACGCTCAACTGACCAGAGGTCTACAAACTTCATCACCGCTTTTAGGTTGTCAAACACCGCCGCCTCCATGCTTCTGGTAATGCCCAGTGCTGTCATCGCTTGATAGGCGAACATATTGGTTGGGACTTCAGCCGGGTCATCACGCAGCAAATCATAGCCAACAAAATAGAGCGGCCGCTGCGCCACCAGCTTTGGATCTAGCTGACGAATGGTACCAGCACTCAGATTTCGTGGGTTTGCAAATAACGGAAGTCCAGCAGCTTCTCGCTGCTTATTGAGGTGTATGAAATCCTTTTTTAGCATCACAATCTCGCCGCGAATCTCAGTTCTGCCAGACAAGAATGTTTTGAATTGTTCTGAGTTTTGCAGCCTAAGAGGAACATTTTTGATGGTCCTGACATTCTGGGTCACATCTTCGCCTATTTTTGTATCACCACGTGTTACCGCCTGCATAAAAATACCGTCTTGGTAGATGAGTGCACAGGCAAGGCCATCTTTTTTTGTATCACAAAAAAATTCGTGCTTACGTGAAGGTAGCGCCTTCTCTATGCGGCGCACCCACGCATCAACATCTTCGGGGGAAAAGACATCATTTAGCGATATCATCGGCCGAGAATGGGTAACTTTTTGAAACTTATCGAGCGCCTTACTGTGAACACGTTGGGTGGGACTGTCACTCCTCACCAGCTCTGGGTTTGCAGCCTCGAGACTCTTGAGCTCTTGTATGAGACCGTCGTAGACTGCATCTGTAACTGATGTTTTATCAAGGACATAATACTCATACGCATACCGTGAGAGTAGTGCTATAAGATCGTCAATTCTTTTTGCTGCCACTTGGCTCATATCAGAGCCTTATACAATTTAAAGAGGTATATGTGGATCAGTGGCAGTACAAAAATTGGGAACAGCTGGACAAACCATATGCCTCCCTGTGGATACAGCCGAAGCAACAACAAAAGAAGGGCAAAAAATAACAACGCTATAATAATAGGCAAGGCTATCACTCTCCGGAATACTTGTAATCGACGGTACTTTATAATCTGCCGCGTAAGTGTAATCGTGTGTAGTGGATACATATTTGGTAGCGTCACACCATAGATAGCAATTACTGAAGGCGTGATCCAGTAGAAAGAAAGCAGCCCGCACGCCAGAGCAATTAAGAAGAAGACTAGATCTTCTAGCCCACTAATAAAAACCCCCTGGGTTCGTCCGACCGTATAGATATAGCTTGCAATGGTAAAAGGTAGCAGCTGGACAGAAATAGTAAGTAGAATAATAATCACCGGTATCACAGGAGTCATGCCGTTATAAAAGGCATCCCTTAAACGAAAGGGCTTTTTACTACTCAGCGCCCGGATCATCCAAATGTACGCCAGGCTCATAGACAGATAAATGACGAAGTTAAACGCTGCAGCGCCACTGCGCTGCGTCTGTGCCCCAATCACGGTGCCAAGCAATGCAAATGTTGAGGCAGCCGAATGGGTATCATTACCAAAAAAAGATTTAATGGTTTCTTGCACATTTGTTAAGTTAAAATCGGTGGGCCCGTGCACAAACAGCATGTAGACCGCAAACTGCAAGAGCATCGCGCCAAAAAACACCCAAAAATACTTTAGAAAGAATTGAACAGACTGCTTTGTCAGCCTCCAGCTTGTAGGCACCTCGCGGGGTTCCGGCTGTAACCGCTTTTCAAGCTTAAAGGAGTGGTATTTGCGCTTTTTCTTGTTCTCTTTCCACCAATGCTTTATAGCAGCTGGTCGCCGAAGGAGCCAACCCGGCAACGCTTTTATTTTTTGAAGAAGTGTTTTCGAAAACGCTAAAATAAAAGTGAAAAAATTTCGAAACTGCACAACGATTTTTGTAATGAATGATCGTACCCCTTGCCAGATACGCTGCATGTGAATCATCACAAACTCCCGCCCATTGTCTCAAGCTGTGCGATACGTTCAGCAATAGGAGGATGCGTTGAAAACAGTTTTGAGACACTACTTTTTTTCAAAGGGTTTGCAAAAAACAAGTGCGCGGTTGAGCTGTTCTGCCGCTTAAGCCCTGTGCCTACCGCCTCTAATTTTTTAAGGGCTGAGATGAGCCCCTCGGGATATCGAGTCGTCATGGCACTCGTGGCATCAGCCAAGTATTCACGTCGTCTGGAAACCGCCAACTGTACCAGCATCGCCACGATGGGCGCAAGGACGGCCATAAGAATAGCTACCAGCAACATAATTGGGCTTTGGTTGTTATCATCATCGCCGCCCCACCACATCATTCTCAGCAAGAAGTCACTCAGTAACCCTATGATCGAAACACAGGCAAATACAATCATCATCACCCGAATATCGTAATTCTGGACATGCCCCATTTCATGTGCCATCACCGCCTCAAGCTCTTGTTTATTCATTATTTCAAGCAGCCCCGTTGTGGCCGCCACGCTGGCATGTTTTGGATCACGACCCGTGGCAAATGCATTCGGTGCTGAATCGTTAATGATATACACCTTTGGCATGGGCATACCAGTGGTAATAGCAAGGTTCTCTACAATGCGGTAATACTCTGGGGCGTCCTTCTTTTCAATCGGCTTTGCGCCATTTACTGCCAAGGCAACTTTTGAGGCAGTGAAGTAACTTATCAAACTGTATATCAACGCAAATCCAAAAATAACGTACAGGCTTGAATAATTACCAATGTAAAGACCGTAGGCGTATCCGATTACACCTATTATCAGCACAAACAGACTCATGATGTAAAAGGTCT
>CAZUOL010000035.1:0-4128 GCA_964621845.1 uncultured Candidatus Saccharibacteria bacterium
TAATAAACAATATACGCTCCACGCCGAAAAGGCTCCAACTGTGTTGGCTACTAGGTCACGCCATGTATCGTGTATATCCCACGCCATAGTTCCTAAATGGGCTAGCTCAACTGCATATTCAGCAATCTCATTAATAACACCAAGCATTGAAACAAGAGCGAACAGCAACAGCAGGTGTAGCCGCCAATTGA
The DNA here is from genome assembly GCA_964621845.1 of uncultured Candidatus Saccharibacteria bacterium. Taxonomy (GTDB): domain Bacteria; phylum Patescibacteriota; class Saccharimonadia; order Saccharimonadales; family UBA7683; genus CAYRKQ01. Next base: position 192 of record CAZUOL010000035.1, read on the forward strand.
TCTGCGCATCAAAGGTTTTAATGAGATAAATATATATAAAGGTGACTGAAACCCCTCCGCTGGCATGTAGCACAAAGTTTGTGGTGACTGTTTGTGATTGTGAAAAGACAAGCCAGCCCAAAACTCCAGTGAGTACCGGCCCGATCAGCCAAGGCAGGTGTTTCTTTATATCAACAGGTTTCTTGAGCTCAAATTTTAGCCAACTCGCGAAGAGTAGTGCAAAAACGATATAAAACAGGCAGTATATCATTACATTCTATGTTACTACAGTTGGAGGCAGATTTACGATATACTAGATAGCATGACACTTTCAGAAGAACTTAAATGGCGCGGCTTTGTAAACCAAACAACCTTTAAAGATCTGTCTGAGATTGACAGCGGCACCAGAACGTTTTACTGGGGCGTTGACCCATCTGCCGATAGTATGCAGATTGGCAACTTGGCAGCAGCCATGATGGCAAAAGTCTTTATTAGTCACGGCTATAAACCAGTTCTTTTAGTTGGTGGTGCGACAGGGTTGATAGGCGATCCAGACGGCAAAAAGCAAGAACGTGACCTAAAGACAGTTGAAGAGATTGAAAAGAATGTCGAGGGTTTGACAAAACAATACCAGACCGTTTTTAGTGGAGATCATTTTGAAGTTGTTAATAATCATGACTGGTTCAAAGACATGAACTACATGGATTTTCTGCGCAATATTGGCAAACATCTTTCAATGACCCAGCTACTGGACAGGGAATTTGTAAAAGCTCGTATTGGCGAAGGTGGTGCTGGCATTAGCTGCGCTGAATTTAGCTATTCATTGATTCAGGGTTACGACTTCCTGCATTTGTTTAGAGAAAAAGATGTAACGTTACAGCTTTGTGGCGCTGATCAATGGGGTAACAGCTTGGCTGGTGTTGAAATGATAAGAAAGCTTGAGGGTAAAGAAGCTCACGTGTATTCAACTCCACTGATCATAAACAAAGCTACTGGCATAAAATTCGGTAAATCTGAAGACGGAGCAGTGTGGCTTGATGCTGCCAAAACAAGCCCTTACAAGTTCTATCAATTCTGGCTCAATGTTGATGATGAAGGCGTGGGCGACTACATAAAAATCTACACGAGGATTGAAAAGATAGATTTTGATAAGCTGATCAACGAATTTAACGCTGATAAGGCTACTCGTTCAGCCCAGAAATATCTCGCTTACGAAGTGACAAAACTTGTTCATGGTGAAAAGCGGGCCGAAAGCGTAAAAAATGTTTCAGAGGTTCTGTTTGGTCAGAAGGATTTTCTAGAGCTTTCGAAAGAGGATATTCATGAGCTGGCTGATGAAATTCAAACAGCACAAGGTTCGGATATCATACAGTTGCTTGCCACCGCAAAACTGGCCTCATCAAACTCGGAGGCACGTAGATTCGTCGAGTCTGGCGCTGTTTCAATCAATGGCCAAAAGGTGACACTTGAAACCAATCTGAAATCGCTTAAATCCAATAATGGCTACCTGCTTCTCAAGCGTGGCAAAAACTCATTCGCCTTGATAGAGAATAGATGATGAATAATACCCTGACAGCCCTGAACGGTGTAAAGGTTGGTCACTCGACTCATCTTGATAAGTTGACTGGCTGCACTGTTGTCATGTTCGACAAGCCGCTACCAGTCGCCTACAAGGCGTATGGTGGAGCCGTGGGAGCGTTCAACACGGAGAGTTTAAAAACAGATAAAACAGATTATTTGGAGCATGGAATATTCGTTGCTGGTGGGAGTATGCAGGGTTTGATGAGTGCTTCTGAAATCATGAAGTGCATGATAGAAGATGGTAGGGGCGTAAAGGTTGGCAAGAATAATGTCATAAACCCATCTGTAACAGGTGCAATTGTCTGGGATCTTGGGTTGCAGATTGACCAGTATAATCCAGTTTTTGCGAAAGAGGCATATAAAAGCCTCAGCGATAGTCCAGTTCAAGGTGGAAATGTTGGTGCCGGTACTGGTGTCACAGTCGGGAAATTTCAGTGGCTGCAGAACGGCTCTAAGAGCGGCGCTATGAAGTCTGGTATAGGTTCTGCTCGAGTAGATTTGGGTAACGGCATTGTGGTGTGCGCTCTTTCGGTCGTTAATCCGCTTGGTAACGTAATTCTGCCTAATGGTGAAGTTCTCGCTGGTAACAGGGATGAGAGCAAAAAATTTAAAGAGTATAGAGATTTGCAGCACTTTGTCACAACTAAGGAACAGACCAACACGACGATATCAATTGTCGGTACCAATGTTGATCTTGGTCCAAGGCAGCATTACGAAAAGCTCGCCCACTTAGCGTCTCACGGTCAGATAAGAGCCATCCATCCCGCTAACACTGCCTCTGACGGTGATACGGTATACGTTTTTAGCAATAGAGAAATTAAAGACCCTCTTAATCAAAAGGCAAAATACTTTCAAGAAACCGAAGATCATACCTACTTTCTCGTTGACATTATTGGTAATGCAGCAGCTGAGGCTATACAAAATAGTATTTACGACGCGTGCTATGCTGCAGAAAGTATTCACGCGGATTTTGCGTTTGAGGGCATCGTCCCGTCAGTTAAGGACTATAAATAACTGCGCTCATTATGAAACAGCGGATACTCAGCTATAATCTATAGCTGTGAAGCTAAGTGATTCAGTAGAGATCATTAAAGGTGTCGGCACCGAGACGGCAAAGAAGCTGGAGAAGCTTGGCGTTATGACTATTTACGACCTGCTTACCTATTGGCCACGTAAATATGATGATTACTCGCACGTGATGCCAGTAAGCAAGGTTTCTGGCGGACCCGTCACGATCAAGGCTCGTCCAGAAAATATTAAAACAAAACGTGTACGTCGCGGTTTACACATAACTGAGGCAGATCTGCGCGATGAATCGGGCGTGCTGAAAGCAGTTTGGTTTAATCAGCCTTACCGGAAAGATGCACTTAAATCAGGGCAAGACTATTATTTCTCAGGTCTTTACGAATTTAGCTTTAACCGATACAGCTTGATGAATCCAAGTGTTGAACAGGTGGCTGATCTTACAAAAAATACCGCACGGATTGTGCCGATCTATTCTGAAACCAAAGGCTTGAAATCTCATGAGTTGCGAAAGCTGCTGCATGAATGTGTGCATTTGTTTGATGAGCTTGAAGAAATACTTCCGCAACTTGTTGTCAAACAGAATCATTTAATACCGTATGCCACAGCAGCGAAACAACTTCATTGGCCAGAGAATCAAGAAAAACTGGCGGCAGCTCGTCATCGTATTGGTTTTGAAGAAATATTCAGCTATATAATGGCTGGTCAGCTTAATAAAGCTGAGAATGAACAAGAAACAGCCCTACCAGTCGCGTTTGATGAACGAGCTGCAAAAGCCTATGTAAAGTTATTACCGTTTGAGCTCACGCCCGCCCAGAAGAAGGCCGCCTGGGAAATTCTACAAGACATGAATAGCACAAAGCCGATGAACCGGCTACTCGAAGGTGACGTAGGGGCTGGTAAGACAGTGGTTGCTGCGTTTGGCGCCGTAATGGCTGCACACAACAGCTTACAAAGCGCGTTTATGGCACCTACCGAGCTTCTGGCCAGGCAGCATGCCGATACACTCGCAAACCTGCTTGAAAAGACTGGTCTGAAAGTCGCTTTATTAACATCAGCGGTAAAAAAGAAACAAAAGGAAGAGCTTAAAAAGCAGTTACAGCTTGGCACTGTTGATATTGCAGTCGGTACCCATGCTTTGCTGCAAGAAAATGTTGCATTTCACAAGCTTGCGTATGTTGTGATTGATGAGCAGCATCGTTTTGGCGTGCGCCAACGCCAGAAATTGATTGAAAAAGGGGTAGCAGTGCCCCACATTTTGAGTATGACCGCAACGCCTATCCCCCGAAGCCTTGCTCTCACAGTCTATGGTGAGCTCGATATTTCCATCATTAACCAAAAGCCAAATAACCGT
>CAZUOL010000036.1:0-4254 GCA_964621845.1 uncultured Candidatus Saccharibacteria bacterium
TGCCCCAGCACCCCAAGATAGAAGAACAGCAGTGCAAAAATACCAGCAATAATTCCGTAAATACTGGCTTCAACCAAGAATGGGCCCCGAATATACCATTTGCTCGCCCCAATCAGCTGCATGATTTCAATTTCATCTTTACGATTGAATATCGTCATGCGAATGGTATTGAAAATAACAAGTACCGAAATAACTCCAAACAAGATGCTCGCAACGAGCCCACCAGTACGCAAAAATTTGGCGATGTTACTGAGGCGATCTACCGCCGTACGCTTGGCATCATCTTTATACGAATCTTTATCATATATTTTTGCCCACTGCACCTTACGTGCTTCTTCTACTACTTTTTGCAGATTCGCCGGGTCAACCGTTTTTACTCGAATACTTGCCGGAAAGGCATCTTTCGTTTGAGAAATCGCCTGCAAGGTTTTAATATCGTCTTTATTTTGTTCTTCAAAGGCTTTTTGGGCATCGTCTTTTGAAATATAAGTTACCTCTTTGACACCGAGTGTTGGATTATTGCGTAGCGCATCAGAAAGCTGATCGATATCTGGTTTCAAGGCAGTTGTTTTGAAGAAAATGGAAACGTCTATTTTAGCCGTGAAGGTTTGCACGGTGTTGTTGAGTGTATAGCTAGCAAAGGTTGTGAGTAAAATACTACCGAGAGTAATCGCCATCACAATGGTTGCCGCCACCGAAAGCCAGGCGTTCCGTACAAAACTATGCGCACCGGAAATAAATACTCGACGAGCGTTTACTAATTTTCGTTTGAATGGGCTGGAATTCATAGTTGGCCTCTCATCGCTTTGCCCCCGTATCAGCCACCACCCTACCGTGGTCAATCGTAATTACCCGTTTTTTTAACTTCTGTACAATTTCTTGATTATGGGTCGTCATAAGTACGGTGGTGCCGTATTTGTTTATTTTCTCGAGCACCGAAACGACATCCCAGGCATGCTTTGGGTCAAGATTACCAGTTGGCTCATCAGCAATTAAAATTTTTGGTTGACGCACCACGGCCCGTGCAATAGCCACCCGTTGTTGTTCACCCCCTGAAAGTTCATGCGGAAAATTTTTCTCTTTGCCACTCAAGCCCACCAGTTCAATCACCCGGGGCACCGAATGAGCAATTTCTTTATTGGTCATACCGACAATCTCTAAGGCAAAGGCGACATTTTCATACACGGTACGATTTGGTAGCAACTTGAAATCTTGAAAAATGGTGCCAATTTTACGGCGCAGCAACGGGATCTCTTTGTCTTTCAACCGATCATAATCAATACCACCCACCACAATTTTGCCAGATGTCGGTTTTTCTTCGCGAGTTAACAGCTTGAGCAGCGTTGATTTTCCTGCGCCACTTGTACCGACAATTAATACAAATTCATCTTGAGCAACATGCAAAGAGGCGCGATCAAGCGCCAACGCTTTTTTGCCATACCTTTTTGTTACCCTATCAAGCAATATCATGCTTATGTATTGTACCAAAGATCAGGCTAGTTCAAAAATGGGTCGAGTTCGCCATCGAGTACCTTTTGGGCATCTTTCACCTCAAACTTGGTACGAGTATCTTTTACGAGCGTATACGGATGCAAAACATAGTTTCTAATTTGGTTCCCCCAAGCCGCTTCAGTGTTGGGCCCTTTTAGTTCAGAGATTTTTTCGGCATGCTGTTCCATTTGCAATTGGGCCAGCTTTGAACGCAATATCTTCATAGCCGTTTCTTTATTCTGAATTTGAGATTTTTCGTTCTGAATAGAGACCACTATGTTTGTCGGTACATGGGTAATACGGACCGCTGAATCGGTGGTATTCACGCTTTGGCCACCGTGGCCCGATGCCCTGAAAACATCGACCCGAATATCCTTTTCATCAATCTGAACTTCATCCGGCTCATCAATCTGTGGCAGCACCTCTACCATGGCAAAGCTGGTCTGTCGTAAATTATCAGCATTAAAGGGGCTCAGGCGCACTAAACGATGCACCCCATGTTCAGATTGTAATTTGCCAAAAGCGTTCACCCCGCTCACTGATATAGTCGCACTTTTTATACCGGCCTCTTCACCACTTGATTCCTCTACCACTTCTGCTTTATAGCCCGCCTTTTCAGCCCACCTCAAATACATGCGCTCCAGCATTGCCGTCCAATCCATAGCGTCAACGCCGCCTGCACCCGCCTGAAGCCGCAATACGGCATCATGATCATCATATGGCCCGTTATATTTTAATTCTTGACGCAAAGCTTCAAGCTGTTCTTCGGCCTCTTTTAACTGCTGTAAGATATCTTCTCGGAGGCTCTGATCCCCCAGCTCAGCAAGTTCGAGCAAGTCCGTTAGTCTATTTTTTAGCTGCCGCCAAGGCCCAATTTGTGCTGCCAACTTGGCCTGTTGCTTAGAAATCTCTCGTCCTTTTAGGTTATCCTTCCAGATATCAGGGTCCTCTAGTTGCTGAGTGAGCTCTGATAGCTTCACCTCTTTCTGAGCAAAACCGTGTTCTGCCCATGCATCATCAACGCTTGTTAGAGTCGCATTTATACGTTTCACTTCTTCCTGCATTGCTAACAGTATACAATAATGGGGTGATAAAAATTGGCGTATTTGATTCTGGAATCGGCGGTGTTGCCTTTGCAAAAGAACTGCAAAACGCCCACCCAAGCTATGATGTTACGGTGGTGCATGATAGAAAGCACCTGCCCTTTGGCGATAAAACGCCAGAGCAGATACAGCAATTTACCGAAGATGCTATCACACCCCTACTCGGTCGTGATGTTATTGTTTTGGCTTGCAACACCGCTACTGCCTATGCAATTGATTACCTTCGTGAGGCCCATCCACAACAACTGTTTGTCGGCTTTGAACCCGCCATCAAAACTGCATCAAAACGTTCTCTTACTCGAAAGGTGGCCGTTTTGGCAACGCCAGCCACCCTAAAGAGCCCCCGCTATCACGCCTTGAAGGAACCCTACTTTGGCGTACTGGAAATCTTTGAACCGAACGTTTCGTCACTCGCGCATCAAATTGAAACCCGCACCGTCAATTGGCGTAAGCTCGAGGCACTCATGAGCAACCTTGTGCATAATCGTGTTGACCAGGTGGTGCTAGCCTGTACCCACTACCACCTTATTCAAAATACCCTTGCCTCTTTTACGAATAACCAGGCCGAAATCATTACGCCTACTGATGCAGTCATCCACCGGATTGTTTCGCTACTTGCTACAAAGCCATAACAGCCGCTCTAAACAAATCACCCCTGTTAAACTCGTTCTTAAACATATCGAAACTCGTGAACCCGGGGCTGAAAAGCACTACCTCAATCGCTGGTTCGCTGGCTGCTCTTTGTACTATGGTGGCAATATCTTTTTCTTCGCCCATGTATAGATAATTACTATAGCCACGTACCTTCAACAACGCCTCAAGTTTCGGGCTGACGGCACCTATGAGCAATGCTCGAACATTGTATTGCACGATTGTGTCAATCAGCCCAGTAAGATCAACTCCTTTTTCAGCTCCGCCCACTATTAACAAAAACTTTTTGTTCTGGAAGGCCTTAATTGCCGCGATAGTAGAATTCGGACCGGTTGAAAAACTGTCATTTATAAAGTCTTTGCCAGCAACATTTCGTACAAATTCAAGCCGATTCGGTAAACCCTTAAATTGCTGCACTACCTGGACAATAAGCTTAGTATCCTGCGTATAGCGCCAGGAAACGGTGATGGCAGCGCAAATATTTTCTAGGTTGTGCTCACCAATGAGCCCTACTTCATTCGCTCTGCAAATGACCTGGCCGTCTATAACGATTTCGCCATTCTTCACCTCAGCGCCATCGGGGCTCATATAGGCAATCTTCCGGGCCCGGGATTGTTCCACTTTTGGCGCAATATACGGGTTGGTAGGGTGCTGGATTAAAACATCGCTGTTTGTTTGGTGGGCGGTAATCTGAAATTTTGCATCGATGTAATCGTCCATTGATGCATGGATATTCAAATGATCCGGCTCCATCATCAGCCAGACTGCAATGTGCGGTGACTTTTCTAGATCCCATAATTGAAAGCTTGAAAGTTCAAACACCACAATGTCGTCTGCTGTAATCTTTGGTAGTTCCTGCAGCGCTGGCACCCCAATGTTACCAACTAAATGAACCTTTTTGTCTGCGGATTTTAGTATCTCACTGATCAATGTACATGTTGTACCCTTGCCCTTTGTACCAGTTACACCAATAATCGGTGCCGGGCACTTCGCAAAAAATTCATTTGTA
>CAZUOL010000037.1:0-5975 GCA_964621845.1 uncultured Candidatus Saccharibacteria bacterium
AGGCCTAAAATTGAACTCATTGGGCGGCAGTATTCTCGTCGACTTTTAGTACAATCGTGATTCGATCCGCCGAAGGAGTCTTGCTCGACCAGAATGGTGAGATATTGATATCAACACTCTTTACACCTGGCAACCCCTGAATGTATGAACGAACTTCACCCACTTTTTTGTTGGCAACCTCCTGGGCCAATTGGCTGGTATCGTATTTTGGCCCATATTGACCAACTGCCTTCACCTTGTAAACCGCGGTGGTGCCATTTACTTTCACCTTTTTAAACTGTACCGCGGTGGTGCCATCTTTATAGACCTGCTGCTGATCTTTATTATCCATTTTATCGGTAATAGAGGCTTCGTTCGCGGTTTTGAGATCTGCCTTCTTCACGCCAAGCATTGAGTAAGTCACCTGAGCAGTGAGCTTCCCCTGGTTCGCTTCTTTCCCAACTGCTGGCTCGCTGGTAACACTATTTACTGTAGTGGTAAATGAATCTTCAAGTACTACCGTATCTTCAGGGAACTGTTTTTTGAGCTGCTCTTTCTCCTCACTATTATCCTGCTTTTTCAGCTCAGCAGTCGCCTTATCAACATCGGATTGCGATACCACCGTTACTGTTTTATCTGTGCCCCCTGAGCTTGAACCATCGAAGCTTGCTGATACACCACCTGGTGCACCCGAAAGACTGCCCGATTCTCCATTGGCCTTTGTGCCAGGATCGGATGCCACCACTGATACCGGCGCCCCTGTTGCATTCCCAAGCGTCATAGTCACGCTACTTTTTGTTATAAAAATGTAGCCATTACTACTCGTTAGCCTGGTACCCGCAGGAATACTCGTACCAAGAGCAGAAATTGAATCTGTTGCAAACATAACTGTACCCGTTGCCTTATCCCCAACATCCTTCTTGCCCGTAGGGGTGAAATCTTGTGTCACCGTTTGATTATCGGTTTGCACCTCAGCCCGAAACACGTGATTGACAGGGTCAGACTCACCGGTATCTGTTATTGTTGCTTGATAACTAATATCAACCGGGGTGGTTTCAGCACGAATAACAATTTCTGTTTTTGATTTAAACAGTACAAAAATGAGTACCACCACGAGCGCAACACCGAGTGCGCCAAAAATGAACAGTTTTTTACGAAAACTGTTAAAGTTCGGCACCTTCTTGCCATCTTTCTTCGCGTTTTTATCAGCTTTTTTGCTCGCTGCATTGGCACTCTCTACATCACCATCTTTTTCTAGATCAGCAGCAAGTTCATCTGCGTCAACCTGCAACTCGTCATCTTTGTTCATGTCGTTGAGCGCAATTTTCGCACCGACCGCAGCTCCAGCCGCGCCTGCCGCTGCTGCACCAACCGCTTCAGTCGTATCGATAGCATCTTCTGCAGTTGCCGGTTGTTCATCAGATGGAATATAGGGCTTTGATTGCAAGTTATGCGCCACGTACATACCCAAACCACCCGCAAGCGCAAGAAGTGCACTGTTACTGGTAACAATAACTGGCTGCTTTTCTACTGATTTTGCAGCCCGATGTAAAAGTTTTAGGTTCACAGTGCTCTGAAGCACCGGGTTCCCCTTAGGGGGTACCAGCGCCACAATACTCGAGCTACTGTTCTTCAGCTTGTCGATGATAGCAGTGATATCATCCTCAACATCAATGTAAATTACGTCTTTCTTCATGCCGCTATACCTAAATGCTGAGGATCTTATTAAACTTTTCTTTGAGCCTGCTGGCACGACCCTCGCTACCTAATATGGTATCATATCCGACCCGCAACAAACCGAGCGCAGTGATGAGCGTATGATCTTTGACTTCTCCGGTCTTGTCATTCATATCACTCACCTGATCAGGGCTGATGAGGCTAATTGTTGGCCGCTTTGTAAAGGGAAGTTCTTTATACCAATCGCGTTCCTGCAAGGCGCTCGTCAACTGATGTAAGCTCGCGCCACCACCGCAAAGCAGTATACGTTTTGGAAGGTGATCGAGAGTGGTAAATTCGCTGAGTGCAAGCTCAACACCATCAAGCCACACGCTCAAGGTTTTTTCTATTGCCTTCAAGCTTTTGGCTTTCTGATTTCCATCAAGGTCGTTTTCTGACTGACCAAGCTGTAGTTTCATTTTTTCGGCCTCAGCAAAACTGATATCAAGCTCATTTTCAATGGTACGAGTAAAAGCGCGACCACCAATACCGAACATACGAGTCCCTTGTACGCCTCCATCGTCAACAACTGCAATATCGGTAGTACCGCCACCGACATCCACCAAAATTGCCGTGAACGAACTCGAGGCGTCAGCACCAATCACACTGCGCGAAACCGCAAAGGGTTCAGCAGCAACGGCAATTAAATCAAGATCAAGCTGAGTTGCGATACGCTCTAAAGCGCCGATATGCACCATGGGCGCAAAAGCGGTATAGAGCTGCATCGTAATTTCTTTGCCTTGAAACCCTACGGGGTTACTCACCTTGTAGGTATCGATGTGGATGGAAACAATGGCGCTGTTCACCAACTTTACCTCAACATCCTTCTTGCCGGTTTCAAGCTCCAGCTGCTTTTGGGCGCGAGCTAACATTTTATCCTGGGCGCGTTCGATGATGAGCTCTACCTCGGTAGCATCAAGTGGCTTTTCAGGATTTGGACGTCGATACTTTATGGTGGTGGTAATCCCCTTAACAAGTTCCCCCGCGATCCCTACCACTGCCTGACGGGGGCTTGCGCCTGCCATTTCTTCAGCTTGTCGGAGCGCCTTTTCACAATTCGCCACTACGCCAGCAATATCTGAAACGGCACCAGATTGCATATCGCTCAGGGCCTGACGCGCCCGGCCAACACCAACTACCTCTAGCTCATCACCGTTGACCCGCGCAATCACTGCTTTTACAAATTCAGTACCGATATCTAGCCCTACCAACATCTTTTCATCTGTTTTTGTGGGTAACGCTTTTTTAACGGGGTTTATTTGTTTTAACTTTGAGAGTTTATCAAGCATACCTCTAAGCATTATACAACACGCTTACGGTTACGCCTACCTGATTTACTGTAATACTGCCTTAATACGGCGCACACCAGCAGACGAAGCTTCTTCTTTTAGAATTTTGAACTTTTTACCTTCTTCAAAGAGCTGCAAGGTGTGATCAACGTGGGGTCCGCCACAGATTTCAAAGCTAAATGGTCTTTCGTCTCGGTCGGATTTTGGATCTTTCATGCTATATACCTTCACCGTGTCGCCATACCGATCGCCAAACTGCCCGAGTGCCCCCAACGGCCCGGTAGCTTCTTCAGTTGGATATTCCTTCCAACTCACCTGCAGGTCTTTCGCAATCTCGCAGTTTACAATTTCTTCCACCTGATCAAGCTGCTCACGCGTTACTTTTTCAGGATGTGAAAAATCAAAACGCAGCCGCTCTTCAGTAATGTTAGAGCCACGCTGAATGACGTGATCACCAAGTACATCTCGGAGTGCTTGATACATTAAATGCGTAGCGGTGTGGTACTTTTTATGAATTAATTGCTGACCGCCAAGCCCCCCCTTAAACGTACCCTTAGCTGCCGTTTTTGAGCGATCCCGCTGCGCCTGCATTAACGCATCGAACTCTTGTTTCCAGTTTTCTGAAACTGTTACATCACGCTTAAAAGCCTCCTCGACCGACAGCTCCAGTGGGAATCCATATGTATCGTACAGGGTGAATACTTCCGCACCTGTCAGGCCGTTTGCGGTTAGTTTTTCAAACTCGCGTATGCCCTTACGGAGGGTTTGGCGAAACACCTTTTCTTCACGAACCAATACCTCAATCACCTCGGCTTTGCTTTTTTCTACCTCAGGATAATCTGCCTCATAGAGGCCCGTAATAACGGGGACAATATCTTGTACGAAGTTTTGCTCTATACCAAGTTCAAACGCAAAACGAATAGCACGGCGCAACAAGCGACGCATCACATAGCCCTGCTCTTTATTGCTTGGCTTGACCCCATCTACTGCCAAGAAGGTTGCTGCGCGTAGGTGGTCAGCAATAACCCGCATGCTTTCGGTATGACTTTCATATCCCTTGCCGCTCAGCTTTTCAAGCGATGCAATGATGGGCCACATTACACTAATTTTGAATACATCAGGGGAGTCAATCGCAGCAGCAGCAATACGTTCTAGGCCACCGCCAAAATCAACGTTTGGCTTCGCCAAGGGCTCAAAGCCCTCCTCCGTACGCTTGTACTGCATAAATACCTGATTGCCGATCTCCATAAACTGTCCTGAATCACTCGCAGGGTGCGCCTTGCCAAAGCTCGTATCATGATTTTGCGAACCAAAATCATAAAACACCTCACTGTCTGGGCCGCAGGGGTCGCCAATAGGTGTTTTATCAAGACCGCCACCGCGTGACCACCAGTTTTCACCATCATCATAAAAGAAGATTCGCTCACCGGGATTTATGCCTCGTTTGTCGCCATCTTCCTGGCTGCCAATTTCAACAATCTTAGCTTCAATGCCTTTGCCTTCAAACAGTTCTTGCCATAGCTGAGCAGCCTCGTCATCGCGCGGGATACCGGCTTTTTCATCGCCTATAAAGCAGGTGACGTAGATTTTTTCTGGGTCCAAGCCCACTTCATCTACCAAGAAGCTGAAAAACCACTTAATTTGCTCCTTTTTGAAGTAATCACCAAGGCTCCAGTTGCCAAGCATTTCAAAAAAGGTGGTATGCCGGTTATCACCCACATCTTCAATATCCATTGCTCGCAAACACGTTTGACTATTAACAAGTCGGGATCCAAGTGGGTGCTCTTCGCCCAATAGATACGGGATGAGCGGCTGCATGCCCGAGCCGGTGAAGAGAGTGGTGGGGTCGTTGTACGGCACGAGCAGCGCACGAGGGATTTGCTTATGCCCGTTTTTTTCTAAGTAAGCGAGATACCTGTTTCTAATTTCTTGTGCATTCATTTTATCTATTATAACAGATGGATTATACTAAAATAATGTTCGTTCTCGCTGCTTATTTATTTTACTTTTTGGCGGCAAGTGTTTCCCCCGTTCAGCGAAGGTGGCTCGCAGTTCATAAAGATGGGGGAGATCAAATAGCATTTTCTTTCCAAGTAATGTTCTGTACTGCTACCTTAGGGCTGATTTTGCCCCTGTTTGTTTCCCCTGAGTTTTCGGGAAGTGCACTAAAAATTTTCTTGCTTGCTCTCACGGCTGGTACCACCGGCGGTTGTTTTTTTATAAGTAACTATACGGCACAAAAATATGTAGACGCTGGAATTACGAGCATTATAAGCAATATTTACACCCCTGTGACAATTGTTATTGCAACACTATTTTTAAACGAACGGCTACAGCCTGTTCAAATATTGGGGACTACGATCTTAATAGTCGCCATGGTTATTGTCTCGAAAAAACACCGTGTCGGCAGATTCAGATTCGATAAATATTTCTGGCTAATGGTTATTGGTGGCATATGCCTTGGTATCTGCTTGAGCGCTGAACGTGCCCTAATGAAAACCACCGGCTTTACCACTGGAACGCTCGTTAGCTGGTGGTCTCAAGTGCTAATCCTTGGTATTGCTACCGTGATTTTTAAATCAAAAACAGCGTACAGCACAAACGATACGCTCATAACGGGTGGTTTACGATTTCTGCAAGCGCTTTCATGGGTTGTATTACTACAAGTAGTCGGCAACTTGAGTGTGGTTTCAGCAGTAACAACCTTTAAGGTTGTGGTGATTTTCATTTTGGCGGCAGTTTTCTTAAAAGAAAAGGAAGATATGCCACGCAAAGTCATCGGCAGTGCCATTGCTATTGTTGGCTTGTTACTAATGAAGTAACAACCCATCACCCTTTAAAAACCACTTGTGTACATCCTATTTTCGGTAACGGGGAGGACACGTTCACCAGATGATTATTTTTCACTTCGAGCTTGTGCTTGTGACTGTACGTCATCTAGCCCATAATGATCGACATGCGAGAAAACGAGGGTACAAAGGGCCGGACCCA
>CAZUOL010000038.1:0-8486 GCA_964621845.1 uncultured Candidatus Saccharibacteria bacterium
CACGCTTGCCTATATACTGCGTGTTTCACTTGATCCACGGCCGATCGTTCAGCCGGTAAAAGCCCTCACCTATATCACCCTCGTCATTCTATTATTACCAATCTGGCTAAGCATCTTTTATGTTCTCGGCTTATACAGCAAACGCATCTATAACCACCGCCCCAAAGAGGCCAGCCGACTGTTTATTGGCGCCTTTTCTGGTGTACTTTTAATGGTCAGTTTTGATTTCTTCTCAAATGAAGTCATCTTTCCGGCAAAGTTAGTACCGATTTACGCGGCACTTGTTTGCTTTGTCGTACTCTGGGCGGTCAGAGTAATTTTACGATGGATCCGTTTTGCACTTCATAAACGACATGTGGGTATTGTTCGGGTGCTCCTGATTGGTAATAATGACACCACCTACTACCTTGCAAAGTACTTGCATGATAATCCTGAATCGGGCTACGAGGTAGTTGGTATTATTGCCGATAAGCGATACATCTACGAGCCAATGGCAAAAAAACAGTACCAACGCGTCGCCAAGGCGGTTGTTTCTGCACACCCGCACGCCATTATTCAAACCGATAGCACTGATTTAGCAGCCACCTACAACGCCAGTATTGAGCATCACCTCGATTATCAATTTATACCAAGCCACGAAGCACTGTTTACTGCAAAGCACTCTGTTGACTTGCTCGGTGCCTTCCCGCTTATAAATGTCTACACTACCCCTTTGATTGGTTGGGGCAGAATTGTGAAGCGCTTAATGGATATCTTCGTGAGTCTCATAGCGCTCGTTCTCTCGTTGCCTCTCTGGCTCCTCATCGCCGTTGCCATAAAAGTGAGCGACCCAAAAAGCAAGGTGGTATACAAGCAGCCACGACTCACCAGGTTTAAAAATACTATCAATATTTACAAATTCCGTACCCACAACCGCAAATACAATGGCCTGACGCCGGAAGAAGCCTTCACCAAAATGGGTAAGCCAGAGCTGATTAAAAAATATCGCAAGAACGGTGACTTTTTGGCCGAAGACCCTCGAATTACACGGCTCGGTCGCATTTTACGAAAGTTTAGTCTTGATGAGCTACCGCAACTCTACAACATTTTAAGGGGTGATATTAGCCTTGTTGGCCCACGCGCGCTGATTGCGCAAGAGCTTGAAGACTATGAATTTAAGAGTTTAATCTTAAGTGTAAAATCCGGGCTGACTGGCTTGGCGCAAATTTCAGGTCGGCGTGATATTAGCTTTGAAGAACGCCGCAAGCTTGATATGTACTATGTACAAAATTGGAGTATTTGGTTAGACATTCAGATTATCTTGCGCACCATTTTTATGGTTATAGCCGGCAGAGGAGCAAAGTAGCGAAGCTACATTTCCCATTTAACATTTGACAATTCTCACTTATGAACACCCACCAAAAAAAACAAAAAGAGCTAGAAGATAGAACCATAAACTTTGGTGTAAGCGTCATCAGAAAATGTTCACTATATTCGAAAACATACGAGCTGAGGCCAATTATTCATCAGGTGGTTCGTTCGTCCACAAGTGTGGGTGCAAACTATGCTGAAGCAAACAACGCAAGCTCTAAAGCGGATTTTAAAAACAAAATATTCATTGCCAAAAAAGAGATAGCCGAAACCCGCTACTGGCTACGTGTATTCGCAGAATTGCTCCCTGATGAAGATTTCTCAAACTTATCTCAAGAAGCACTAGAGTTAAACTTGATATTACAAAAGATAATTAGCACAATGAATGCAGGTGATAAAAATGGCAAATGAAAAATGGCAAATGAAAAATGGGGCACAGCCAAAAGTGGCAATTGTACACGATTGGCTCGTCGGCGGCGGTGCCGAGCAGGTCGTGCTCGAGCTGCATAAAATGTACCCACAGGCTCCAATTTACACCGCTGTCTGTAACGAAGCATCACGAAGACTCTTTAAAGACGCCGAGATCCACGTAAGCTTTATGCAAAAATTCCCTTTTAATAAGTTGCGCAAGTTCTTGCCGGTATTGCGACAACATTGGTTCCAAAATCTTGATTTAAGTGCTTATGATGTCGTCATCTCGAGCTCAGGAGCCGAAGCCAAAGCAGCACGGTCACGGCCCGATGCCCTGCATATCAATTATTGCCATTCACCAACGCACTACTACTGGGTTCGTTATGATGAATACATGCAACACCCGGGGTTTGGGGTTTTTGATCCACTGGCTCGAATTGGTTTGAAGTTGCTTGTGAAACCCAATCGGAACTGGGATTATGGCGCCGCACAGCATCCAAACTATATGATTGCTAATTCAACGACTACAAAAGAGCGTATACTGCGCTACTACAACCGCGAAAGCGAAGTCATTCACCCACCTGTTGATATCAAGCGCTTCCGCCCTAAAAGTTTTTCTGCAAAACGGTCTGGATTTGTAATCACGGGGAGACAAACACCCTATAAGCGGGTCGATCTTGCCGTCGCTGCTTGCACCAAAGCCAATGTGCCGTTAACGGTCATCGGTGAAGGTCCTCAATTTAAAATGCTAAAAAAGATGGCGGGCTCCACCATCACCTTCACGGGCTATCTTCCTGAAGATCAAAAAATAGCTATTTTGCAATCTTCTACTGGCTTTATCATGCCCAACGAGGATGATTTTGGAATTGCGCCTGTTGAAGCCCTCGCTTCTGGCACGCCCGTTATTGCTTTTAAGGCCGGTGGTGCACTCGACTATCTGCAACCCGGTAAAAATGGGGAGTTTTTCACTGAACAAACCGTAGATGGGCTTGTTACCGTGCTGAAAAAATTTAATCCAGAAAAGTATAATACAAAAAAGGTTGCAGATTCTGCCGAACCTTTTTCAACTGAAAACTTTCAAAAAAACATGCTTGCTTTCATCAAGAAGGTGAGTAAAAAACAGTAGTAAATGAAACTGACGAAGTGGCAAACATTAAAACGCCGTGTGTTGTTACGGCATCCGCGGCTCACGGTTTACGAGGATCAGGTACTTCTACCAAACGGACATAAAACGAGCTACTTACACCATGCCAATGGCTTGTTAGCTGTAATGGTCATCGCCCAGCGAGCGGATAAGAAGATCTTGCTGCAGCGCGAATATAGCTATCCGCCCAACCAGTGGCTCTACCAATTCCCTGGGGGCGGTGTTGAAAATAATGAAGCACTTGAAGCTGCTGCCAACCGGGAACTTGCTGAAGAGGCTGGCTACACAGGCACGCTTTCTTACCTTGGCTGCACCATACTTGATAACCGTCGCTCCGACACCAAACACCACGTTTACGTAGCAACTGACTTAAGCGCTACTGAAGCACAAGGTGATATCGAAGAAGAGATTGAAAGTTATTGGTTTACTGAAAATGAAATTGATGCCATGATTAAAAATGGTGACATTATAAACGGCTCTGCACTGGCTGGCTGGGCGCTCTATAAAGCATATAAAAAGTAGCTACTTCATAGCCTGCAAGGCTTTTTCGATTAACGAAAGATGATCCTCGGCGACAGATTTTGGCAAATCTACAGCGTCATATAGTGTACCGTTTTGCGGGTTCGAGCGAAGAAAGCAATAATGCACCCACACTAGTTCGTTCCCCCTTCGAGTGGTTCTTACTTCGGTCAATAATGGCTTTATCAACTCCACCTCTACGCCTAGTTCTTCATCTACCAACCTGCGAAGTGCCGTATCTACGGTGTCAGTTGGCCGCAATACACAACCAGGCACATGCGGCAGCCCCGGCCAAAAGGCATCATCTTCACTTCTATTAATAAGCAGTGTCTTCGAGCAACCCGCTTCTATTTTGATTGGCACAAGCTCAACAATACCAATGGTATTTAAGCGAGCAAATTGCCAAAAAAGCTCAATCGGGTAAAACCCCGGTTCAACTTTTTTTAGAAGTTCTAACAGTTGTTTTTGTTCTTGCCTTGTCATTATTATTGAGTGAGAAACGCCTTACTCGCAGCAGTGAGCTGGTCTGCTTTGGCCGTGCCCTTCTTTTTGGCCTCCTCCAATTCAGCCAACACTTCAGTTTTGGTCTGTACATAAATCTTTATTTTTGGTTCAGTGCCAGAGGGGCGTATTGTCACTCGGTCACTCCCATCCTCAGTGAGCTCAAATCGTAGCACATCTTCGGCTCGATCCTTGATTTCGGTTCCAGTTATGTAATCTCTTACACGCACCACCTTCATGCCGGCAATTTCAGCCGGAGGATGAGAACGCAGACTGTTCATAATATGTTTCATAACCTTAAAGCCATCCGCACCGGGGTAACTTGTTGCCGAAAGTGTCTCATGATAATACCCGTACTGTTCATACAATTCATCAAGCACATCAATGAGCGTCTTCCCTTCTGCTTTAGCCGAAGAGGCCAACTCGGCAATCATTAATGCTGAAGAAGCAGCATCTTTATCACGAGCATAGGTTCCAACAAGCCCTCCATAACTTTCCTCACCGCCAAATAAGAACTCCTGCTTGCCCTCATCTTCAAATAACTTAATGAGCTCACCTATATACTTAAACCCAACCAGCAGATCACCCTTTACTTCTACCCCATACTCTTTGGCAAGAGGGTAAAGCATGTCGGTGGTCACTATGGTTTTGCCTATAAATTGATGCTTTTTGAGCTTCCCGGCCTTTTTCAAGTTTTCCAAAATGTTGTAGGCGATCAGAACACTTGTTTGATTGCCGGTGAGGTATTGTTCGGGCTTATCCTGTGGCGTCACCACCACGCCCAGCCGATCGGCATCAGGATCGGTGGTGATAGCGATATCACATTTTTGAGCCTTAGCAAAGGCGACTACTTTATCGCTTGCCTCAGGCACCTCTGGGTTAGCGATATGATTGGTGACGTTCGTAAAGTTACCGTCGTAATTGGCCTGCTCCTCAAGTAAGCGGATATCAAAACCCGCTCTTTGGATAACCGGATACACGCTGCTCCTCCCTGCGCCGTGCAGCGGTGAATATGCAATGATTGCAGCCTTTTCTTTTGTTTGTTTTGCTTGATGAAGTACCGCCTGGTAATACGCTTCGTCAGCATCCCCCTCAAGCTCAACAATCAGTTGTTTCTTTAGCCCCCCACTAAAACTCATTGTGTTGATAACTTCTATGCCTTCAGCTACAGCCAGCAGTTCTTTATCATAAGGTGGAACCATTTGGCCACCGTCATTCCAATACACTTTCACCCCGTTGTCGGGGCTTGGATTGTGACTCGCGCTCACCACGATACCTGCCGCCGTACCAAGCATGCGAACACTAAACGAAAGTTGCGGTGTAGAACGAACATCTTTGTATACGTACACCCTATACCCATTTGCCGCGCAAATCCCGGCAAATAATTCCGTTAAGTAGCGCGAGGTATTCCGGCTATCATAAGCAATGACAACCCCTTTTTCTTTTGCTCGATCATCAACTTCACTCAGGTAGATGCAAACGGCTTGAGCCACCTCGCCCACGGTGACATCATTAATGCGGTTCGAGCCTATCCCGACTGTGCCTCGTCTGCCGCCGGTACCAAAAGGAATCACCCTGAAGAAAGCATCTTCAAGCAGCTGCCATTCTTTGTTTTGAATCAGACCCTCTAATTCAGAGAGGTAGGCTGAAAATTTTTCATGCGTTAACCACGTAATTATGTTGCTTTTGGCAGTACTTGAAAGCTCTTTACATTGTTCGATCTTAAGCAATAGATCCGTAGCCATTACTTACCTTTCAATGCATTTACAATATCTTTGATCTTCTGTGAACGGTCAGTGCGCATTACCACTATGCCGTTTTTGGTATTTACCACCGTAATGTTATCGAGGCCAATAATGGCGACTGGCTTTTCTTCTTCATTGCGCACATACATCTGCTCGCTTTCAAGCATATAAATGTTTTTACCAAAACAAGCATTGCCGTCTTGGTCTTGTGGGCTGAGTTTGTGCACATCATCAAACGACCCAACATCCATCCAATCAAATGCTCCTGGTATCACCAGCAAACCTTTTGAGAGTTCCATCAGGGCATAATCGATTGCCAGCGTTTCAAAATCAAGATAGATCGCATCACGCTCTTCATCAGTATTTGCGGTGTTCAGGCGGTCAAGCTGTTTACCCCAATGTGGCTTAGCATACTGGCGGATCGTTCGCTCAAAAACACGAAACGGCGCCACAAAGTATCCCATATTCCATAAGTACTGACCGCTTTCATAGTACTGCTTTGCAAGGGGGTATTCAGGCTTTTCTTTGAAGCCTTCAATCTCATACACAAAATCTTCACCATCAAATATCTCACCTTTTTTGATGTGGCCATATTTGGTGTCAGGATGGCTCGGCTCCACGCCCAGCAGTGTGATCTGCGAATGCCGCCTGGAGACCTCTCCGGCTACTTTTAGCCCCTGCGCAAAACCAGCGCTATCACGGATATGATGGTCGGCATGAATTGAAGCGATTGGCTCATCGTGCGGATGTCGAGTGCTTATAAACTGCAGCGCGTTCAAAATACAAGGCATGGTGTCGCGACGGGCAGGCTCAATAATAATTTGCTCGCGCTTCAGTTCAGGCAGCTGTTGAATCACGTGATCAGAATGGCTCGCTTCGGTTGAAACATATATTTTATCAACCGACGTCACTCTTTTTGCTCGTTCAAAGGTATTTTGGAGCAATGATTGATCGCCGGTAATTGTCAGTAAGTGTTTGGGATAATCAGAAACAGAAAGTGGCCATAAACGCGTTCCGGACCCTCCAGCAATAATCAGTACAATCACAATATCTATCATAACAAAAATTACTTATTTGTAGGAAGAATGTTTTATACTAGCGTGGTACCAAGAGGAGGAAACGTGAAAGTAGCAGTTATTGGCAGCGGCTATGTGGGCACCACCACTGCGGCATTTTTAGCAAACGCTGGCCACGAGGTGGTAGCGCTCGATATTGATGAAAAGAAAGTTGAGATCATCAACAATGGCAAAGCGCCGTTCTTTGAGGTTGGACTAAATGAACTCGTCTCAGCTGGTATTAATAATAAAACGCTGCACGCTACCACAAGCTACAAAGAAGCAATTACCGACGCGGATGTGGTTATCTCTAGCGTTGGCACGCCTGATTTACCCGACGGTAGCTCGAATTTAGAATATGTTTTTTCAGCAGCTCGCAAATCTGCAAAATATCTAAAGCCGGGCGCAATCTATGCACAAAAAAGTACGGTCCCTGTTGGCACGGGGCGTAAAGTTACCGAGCTTTTGCCCAGTACGGTAGATTACTGCTCAAACCCCGAATTTCTGCGTGAGGGCACAGCGGTATATGACACTTTGTTGTTTGACCGGATTGTTGTTGGCAGCACCAAAAAGGCTGCAGCTGAAACCTTGTGCGCAGTTTACCGTTCCATAGAAAAGAATGCACCGAGCATATCAAAAATAAGCGGTGGCATTGGCGCAAAAGAGTTGAGCCAGCATAGCGGTGCTTACATTATCACCACCCTGGAAAGTGCTGAGCTCATAAAGGTAACCGCTAATGCCTTTTTGGCGCTTAAGATCTCTTTTGCTAACTCCATTGCCAAGCTCTGTGATGAAGCGGACGGCGACATAAATGACGTTATGGATGCAGTTGGTGCAGACAAACGTATTGGGCGGGCCTTTTTGAATGCGGGCCGTGGCTACGGCGGAGGCTGCTTCCCGAAGGATGTCAGTGGGCTTATAAGCAGTGCGCTTGCATACGGTGTTGAACTGCCGATCATGCACGCGGCAACTGAAGTGAATGAATCGATGGCTGGCTACATTGTGACCAAGGCTGAAAAAACACTTGGTGATGTAGGTGGGAAAAACATTGCAATATTAGGCCTCGCCTTTAAAAGTGGCACCAGCGATGCTCGTAAATCCCCTGCCGTAAAAGTGGCGAACTACTTTGCGAAAGCAGGCGCGCACGTTTATGCCTACGATCCTGAAGCAAATGAAGAAGCCCGGGAAGATTTACACGATTCCGTTACCGTATGTGGTTCACTGCAATCATGCGCTCAAGATGCCGAGGTGCTCTGCATCGCAACCGATTGGCCAGCATTTCAAGATATCGAAGATCTGAAGAAGTATGCTCCTGGTGCCCACACTATAATTGATGCCATGAACTGCCTCGATAAAAAGCTTGTTGCAAAAGCAGGGCTTACCTATATAGGTGTCGGCCGCTAAGCTGCGGGCTGAAGAACGGTAAGTTTTTCACCAAAGTATTGCTCTAGCACAGCAAAATCGTTGTCAAAACTGACAAAAGGTAGTTCATTTTCGAGCGCAAGCGCTGCTATCCACAAGTCGTTTTGAGACAATGCTCTCCCGGACTTTCTACAGTGTAATGCTAGCTCGGCATATATCTCAGTTGTTTTATCAGTTACGTACAATGTTTCAACAAACGATTGTGAAAGAAACTTCACAAGCTTTGCTTCGTTCTGCTGAAGGTTACTGCCATTTTTAAACCCGAATCTTAGCTCAGCCACTACTACTATTGGTACATAGAGTTGTTCAGCCAACTTTAAGGCGGCTACCGCCACTTCA
>CAZUOL010000039.1:0-8550 GCA_964621845.1 uncultured Candidatus Saccharibacteria bacterium
AAAGCCAGATTACCGTCTACCTCATCTAGTCAGGCCTATGCGATCTCGGCCCACTTGGCAGCCTGTAGGCCGCTTTCAAACTGAAAATCTCTCAAACCAGGATCGCCACCTTCCCAAATCTTATTCATAGAGCGAGAAAGCCAAAAGCCAGCCAAACAAAGTGCTGCCATTTTGTCAATCCTCTCTGGGCAAAATGAATCAACATCAAAGCCAGACCTTGCAACGCTCACGAGTAAACCAACGTCATCAAAACCCTTTCTGCCTAGCCCCATCCAGTTCCAATCAGCAAGCCATACTTTTTCATTCTTCTCGTCATAAGCAAAATTATCAGCCCTAACATCAGCATGAATAAGTACAAATTGATCGCGCGCATTATAGTATTCATCACAGATTACGGTGAAGTCAGCTAATCGCTCGTTCAATGCCTCAACAAGCTTGGGATACGCTTTTAACTTCTGTACGAGCTTGTCTTTTTTGGCCACGTCATCTTTTAGTTCTTGCCAACCATTACCGATTTCGACATATTTCAAGGTGTTTCTATCTTTTTTCGTAATTTCGAGTGCACTTAATTCATCCATTGCAGCTAGAATTCGTTGCAGTTTTTTCTCAGTCCAATTCTCTGACCAGTCAAGCTGACTCAAGTCAGGCAGCACTATTTCGCCTGGGCGGGAAAGCAAAAGCTCCGGTACATGTTTATAGCCCTTCGTTCTCAGCCATTGGTACGACTTAATCTCTTCGTTAATAAATTCGGTAGTTTGCTGGTTGGTTGCCAGTTTCACGAATACTCTTAAACCATTTGCCAATGTGACGATTCCCCGTTTTGCAATCGAATACCCCCCACTCGTCGGCACAAATGTCGACATAGCCGCTTCAACATCATCCCAGGTGATATCACTCATGTAGTTAATCATAGCAAGAAAGCCACGGCGGAGCTATTTAACGTACTGCTTAATACATTATTGAAATTTTCGCCAAAAAATCCTTGCCTCCGGAACTATTGGTAAAGTAGCCTCTGCGTGGACTGCTGTTGGAGGAAACAAATAGATACCATTTTCGAGATGATCAACCTCTCCCTCAACCAACTCGACATCACCTAGATCACTTATACGACGAGCTCGCCCATAAAATGCCATGGTTGGCGCACCTATTACCGCACTTATAGTAGAGATTGGCTCAAACTCACGATTTATTCCTTCCTCAGTATCAAGGTGAAAGCCCGAGACATCTACGCTCCTTGGCATGCCTTCAGCGAACATACCATATCTAATTTCGATTTCAGTTGTTAGATTATCCGTAGGCGTTGTCATGATAGGTGGAGTACAGTATCGCGAAAATAGCCGAGTTGCACGTGCGATTGCATTAAGCACCTCTTGGTTTCCTATGTAGCGAGCATCTCGTGTATCACGGCTTCCGTAACCCACCCTAAGGTCACAAGCTTTGATTACCTGAACATCAGCAGCATTAAAGACATCCAGCTTTACAGGTGGTACAGTGCTAAAAACTTCCCCCTTAACAAATCTGTCAAACTGCTCTAATTGGTCTGCTCTCTCAGGGGTGATCATAAATGTCTTGCTTTAGTTGACGATGCCGAGTTCAATGCGGGCAAATTGGCGGATCACCATGTTTTCGCCTAACTTAGCGATGTGTTCTTTCAGTAAATCACCCACCGTTTGATCGGGATTTTTGATAAATGGCTGGTCGAGCAAGCATTTTTCAGCAAAGTGCTTTTTGAGCATGCCTTCCACAATGTTTTCAATCATGTTTTCGGGCTTGCCTTCAGCTTGCGCCTTTTCGGTAAACTCAGCCTTCTTGGCTTCGCGTTCGCTTTCAGGAACCTGATCAACTGAAACAAATTCTGGTGCTGCTGCAGCAACATGCATCGCCACATCGTGTACAAAGTTTTGAAAATCTTCTGTTCGGGCCACAAAGTCAGTTTCGCAGTTCACCTCTACCACTACGCCAATTCGGCCACTGTGTACATAGGTATCAACCAACCCCTGACGAGCCTCGCGCTCACCCTTTTTTTCAGCCTTAGTCAGGCCTTTTTTACGCATTGCTTCGAGCGCTTTATCAAAATCACCATCAGCTTCAGTTAATGCCGCTTTGGCATCGGTTAGGCCAACACCTGTTAAGTCTTTGAGTCGTTTAATTTCTTCAATTGAAATCGCCATAGCTTCCTCTTCTTTCATCCAGAATGTACTTCTGGGTTTATTTCATTCGTTTTACATTTTTTTGCAAACTGTAGTATGTGGTTTTATTTATTGTTGTTCAGCGTGATCCGCCGTTCGGTCAAACACAATCCCGGCACCATGAAGCACATCGGCAACGCGCATTAAACGCTCCGCTGCCTGCTCTGGCAGCGTTGCAGGACCTATCAGCTGTGCTTCAATCAGCGCATGCCTCACCTTCGGATCGTCTGCAATCCGCATAAAGGTGGCGCATCGATCCAACCCTAACACTTCTGCTGCAGCTGTCATTATGCTTCCTTAACTGCTTTTTGCTTAGCTTTGCCAGCATTGATTGCATCAACCACGTAACTGAGCAATTGCTGAATAGCCTTCAGGGCATCATCGTTTGCCGGAATAACGTAATCAATTGGCGTTGGATCTGCGTTAGTATCGGCTACGCCAATCACTGGCACGCCAAGTCGCTTCGCCTCTTTCACGGCTAAGTGATCGGTTACGATATCAGTTACATACACCAAGCCAGGACGACCCTGCATTTCTTTGATGCCACCGTACAAGCGGTTCATTTCATCAATTTCTTCTTGGAAACGCTGTACTTCGAGCTTGTTGTAACGACTTTCCAGCTCGCCACTTGCCATCTTATTCTCAAGATCTTTCAGATACTTGATGCGGCCATTCATGGTCGTAGTGTTGGTCAGCATGCCACCGACCCAACGATTGACGACGTATGGCATACCTGTATCTTCAGCGGCTTTTTTGACGATCTCTTTTGCCTGTCGCTTCGTCCCCACCAAAAGTACTTGCTTGCCTTCGGCAACCGTTTTTTCAATCAGCGGCAATACCGCTTCAACAGCTGCTACAGTTTGGGTTAAATCAATAATGTGATTCCCCGCTCGTTTGCTATGAATATAAGGCGCCATCTTTGGGTGCCATCGGCTCGTGGTGTGTCCAAAATGGGCACCGCTTTCGAGCAGCTTCTTAATATCTACGGCTGATGCCATAATGATAAATCCTTTCGTTCTTCACGAGTGAGCAACTGATAAGATCTAAAGCTAGACCATAACCAGAAGGATTCTCTCTCCCGCTGCTTAATTTGTAATTTCCTTATACTAACAGATTAAAAACAGCGTTGCAACTATTTTTTAGTCACTTCTCCGAGCGTAGCGAGGCCCTTTATAGCTATCCATTCAGCGACTCTTTTGCCTCGTCGCTTATTATCAATGCCCCTCTCACCTCTCGGCATATCTGCGCTAGAATCCTCCATGCCTCGAGGAAAGTATGCAACTGAAGGTACAGTTTGACCAGGCCTCTTAATTGCAACTGCTCTTGTACCATTAGGAAGTTGAGTAAATGAAGTCTCGGCACCAGTTTCAGGATCGGTGACCGAAACACGATTCGGCCAGGCTTCACCATCGTCACCAGGCTCGCTATAACCGATACTACCATCAACGCCCCTAACAAAACCGTCAGCATCAGCGCTGCGCATAGCCTCACCTATTTGCGCATACATGTTTGGATCTGCCCCTCGCTGAGCATCAGGTGTTGGTTGTAATACTGGGGCTTCTGGTGACGACATTTTTATTCCTTTTATTGTTTGTTTGTAACTTAACACTAGCTATTTTAGCAAATATTTTATGTTTTGTCAATATGATGTATTGATTCACTTGCCCGTAGCACGGGCGTAAATAATAGTCACAAAGCCCAAACCAAGAAGCGCCAGCCCCACCCCTTGCACCGGGGTTATTTTTTCTTTAAAGATAAAATAACTCGCGATGGTTGAAAGAAATATCGCACCGCCCAGCACAATTGGTGAAACAATAGCCACTTTATTCACGGCAAATGATTTGTTGAAAAATATCACATAGAGCGCAACGGCGAGCCCACCTAGTACTGCAAAAACAATGCCAGACTTTTCAGAAACAATCGTTTTTTTACCCAACATTGGAATCACCAACAGCGCCGGCAGAATTGCCGATATCGTATTCACGATGGCGGCCACTAAGGTAGCATCTGCCCGACGCGATGCCGCAGTACCCAGCAGAATAACAACGGTATAAAGCAGCATGGCAAGTATTATGTAAATCATTATCGCTATTGTAACAGACTGTTACTAAGCTTTTCTTTCAAGATATGCTGCTCTCACTGCACGTGCGGCCGCCTCGAGATCTCTTCTTGGCTTAAGCAATTTCTGTAGTGAGCCATTTGCCTTACCACTATAAAGCGGCCTTACTGTTTGACCGGGCATAATGATATCCGTTACCACTTGAAGTTTCTGACCGCCTGAAAGTGGTTGTGCACAAACACGAAGATCATCGAACCAACCAAATACACTCAAATTCCAATCTTCTAAAATCAAGGCTCGCTCTGCCTCTGTGATTTCAAAAATCCGAGCGGGTACCTGTGAGGCTGTGTCTGCTGTTTCACGCGCGACATACGTGCTAAAACTACTGTCCCAGTTTTCGCTTAAAATTTTATGAGGCGAAAGCGGTGCTGGAGCATCCGGGGCAATTTCGTCAGTTACATCAGCAAGCTGCTGGGTGCAGAGCTCTATATTTTCTAAAACTGCAAACCTGCCGGGGCCAAGCTCACGACCAAGTAAAATTGGTAAAATGGCTTCCATTTCGCCATATGCTGCATATTGAGTATTTCGTTCACCTGTCATATAGAAATATTATAACTAATTATTTAACATTAGTCAACGCTTGTATTCGGGCCAGTAGGGTTGATTTTTATCATCAGAACAGATACAATTGTCAAGTTGTAAAAATATAGCGACTGCAGTTGCCCACTGCTAACCGCTCAACTAACGGGCAGGAGCAATCCATCATGAAGAAAGATCTGCACCCAACAGATTACCGCCTGGTTGTGTTTCAAGACACCTCAAGCGATTTTAAAATTTTGACAAAATCTACTGCCAAAGCAGATGAAACCATCAAATGGGAAGACGGCAACGAATACCCACTTATAAAAGTCCACATCTCCAGTGCTTCTCACCCCTACTTCACCGGTGAAGAAAAGATCGTTGACGTTGAAGGTCGCGTCGATAAGTTTAAGGCTCGAGCAGAAGCTGCCAAAAAGGCGCTTGAAGCGAAGAAGGCTGCTGCAGAAAAAACTGTCAAGAAACCAGCGAAAAAGGCAAAGAAAGCCGAGGAGCAACCCACTGAAGCTCCTCTTGAAACCGCAGCCGAAGAAAAGACATCTACTTCTGAAGCAGCAGCTGAAACGAAAACCGAAGAGTAAGCAAAATCAAAACACCGCTCTAGATTATCTTTGGAGCGGTGTTTTTATTTGATAGAACAATACTCTACCGCTCTACTCTACGATTTCAAGTGAGGCGTTGTGTGCAACCAAGGCCTTACCAGCCTCCCTAGCTATGCGCCCTTTCAGTATTTCCGCAGCCCGCTTTCCTCTTTCGCCCGTCAGTTTTGTAACTGTAGCTCCTACATACTCGCCTGTTTCTGGATCATATGTTCGACGCCTAACACCTACCTCACCACTTCTAGCACCGCCCAAGGAATATTCAACCAAATTCGATTTAGGCCTTCCGTCTTCTTTATCTGCAGGTCGAACCTTATCCGTTACAGAAACCTTTAGATCGTCTTCGCTTGGACCATCGTAACCATCAAAACGTATGGACTCACCAGGATTTTTTATTCTGATAACCGGAGCTGAATCCCCTTCGTATCGCATGGCTTCACGCTCAATAGGAGAGCCTTCAACATTAACTCCAGGGCCAACCTGTTGACCAAGCGCAGCGTATGTGTCAGCGATGCTAGAATCCGGATTGATTTTCGTAGCTGCTTCAAATGACATTATTATTTCCTTATTGTTTATTTTAGTTTGAAACAATATTATGGTAGCAAAATACTTATGTTTTGTCAATACCTTATAGCATAAAAAATTACTCCGTCTTCACTGAACTACTTATCTTTAATATTTGGCCTACCCTTTCCTGCCTATCATTTCCACTGGCGTCCCTTATCTGTATACTTAGTATTATGGATACGCAAAAACTTAGAGGAGAACTCGACCAATTAGTGACAGAGCTGAGCTCGCCGGATGCGTTTAACGACCCGAAGGTTGGTGAAAAAAACCGCCGGCGCGCCGAGCTTGAAACCATTATTGGCGAACTCAATCGAAAAAAGGCAGTGGAAGACCAATTAGCCGAGGCGCGTGAGATGGTTGGGAGTGCTGACAGTGAGCTTTCGGCACTTGCCAAAGAAGAGATCGCTCAACTCGAACCCGAACTTACTCGAATTCAAGAAAGTCTCAGTGAGCTACTCACCCCCAAGGATCCGAACGATCATAAGAACGCCGTGATTGAAATTCGTGCCGGAGCCGGCGGTGATGAGGCTAGTTTATTTGCAGCAGAACTACTAAGAATGTATCTGCGTTACTGTGAGACGCATGGCCTGAAGACTGAGCTCATGAGTGAAAATGCAAATGATACCGGTGGTTACAAAGAGGTGATTTTAGAGGTGCGGGGCGAAAACTCCTACAAACAACTGAAGTTTGAAGGCGGTGTACACCGTGTACAACGCGTGCCCGCAACTGAAAGCCAGGGTCGTATTCACACTTCCACCGCCACCGTGGCAGTGATGCCCGAGGCCGAAGAAACCGATATCGCCATTAATGACGCCGATCTTAAAATTGATACTTATCGTGCATCAGGCCACGGCGGTCAAAGTGTCAACACAACCGATTCAGCGGTCCGCATCACCCACTTACCAAGCGGCATCGTGGTCACCAACCAAGATGAGAAATCTCAGATCAAGAACAAGCTAAAGGCGATGAGCGTGCTGCGTTCCCGACTACTACAAAAGCAAATTGATGAAGCGAACGCCGCCCTTTCTGCTCAACGCAAGAGCTTGATTGGCTCAGGTGATAGAAGCGAAAAAATCAGAACCTATAATTTCCCGCAAGACCGCATCACCGATCACCGCATCGGTTATTCTCGCAGCAACATCCCTGCCGCGATGAATGGTGAGATTGATGACATCATAGCTAAGCTACAATCTTACGAATCCCAACTCGCTCGCGAGCACTAGCTCACTGGCTGCGTTGCACCAGCAAATATTACCGGGCGACGTTTACACAATTGACTTTTCAATATACCTTTTCGCCAAACGAGTAACCAATTTACCCGCGCGAACAATATGCTGAGGGTTCTTAAACTCAATTGGTTTCTGATCTTCCCCGTACCCAGCGCGTATCACCCTAGCTACCGCCACACTTGCTCGCCCATCAAGATACGTATGCGTTTCTACACTGTAGAACCCCACGGGTGTATCTACACGGCTACCTGTGTGACTTTCACTATGACCCTCCCCCCTTTCGCCCGCACCAGTCTTTATAAAAGACATACCAGCAACCAAGGGGTTAGCGGAAGGCTGGATAATATCCCGCCCCCTTAGCAAGGCTGCATCACCTGTGCCATCTGTGCGTGTAGTATCGATCTCAGTAATCATAACTGACACTCCGCTTACACCGTCATCTGTTTGGTCAACATCATAAATTGCTTGACCGTGTCCAATAGGATACTTAACACTATCTCTCAAACGTACCGGATACTCTGAAGCCGTATCGTATAGGTCACGAATTGCCTGTTCAGTTTGATCGTGGACTGCTCTGTGTTCTGTTGAAACTGACATGTTATGAAATTATCCGATACAATTTTACATACAATATAATTACAATTATTTGTATTTCTGTCAACTTTGTATCGAGTTCGTGCTATACTTGCCTTTATGGGTATCGATATAACCAGTGGTAATAATCCAAAAATAAAGTGGCTTAAGAGCCTTCACAACAATGCAACACGTCGGGAAGAAGGGGTGTTTTTAGTTGAGGGGGCAAAAGAAATTGCCATGGCGCTCGACGGCGATTTTCAGCCCCACTCCTTCTTCTTAGCGCCAGAAATTGCTGGCGATGCGCCTGAAACAGCAATGTCAAACGAGATGTACACTATCTCTAAAGAATGTTTTGAGCGCGTTGCTTACCGTAAAAGTTCGGATGGCTTGTTGGCTGTATTTCATACCAAAAACCGCAGCCTCGATGAGCTGACTTTTGGCGAAAGCCCCTTCTTTTTGGTCGTTGAATCGGTTGAAAAACCCGGCAATTTAGGTGCAATTATTCGTACAGCTGACGGTGCTGGTGCCGATGCCGTAATAGTCTGTGATCAAAAGGCCGATGTCTTTAATCCAAATGTGATCAGGGCAAGTGTCGGCACACTGTTTACGACCCAAGTTGCAAGCTGCTCGAACGAAGCACTTGTGGAGTTTTTAGAGAAACATGAAGTTACTCCTTACGCTGCCCTGCTTTCTGCAAAATCGATGACATATAACACTGCTGATTTTACCCGACC
>CAZUOL010000040.1:0-3333 GCA_964621845.1 uncultured Candidatus Saccharibacteria bacterium
CCTTTTTAATACATGACTCTGAGCAATATCTAAGCTCAGCTCCACTTGATCCCCATCATAACCGCTCGACCTGAGATCATCAACCCATTGTTCTGCAACAGCATCCTTTCCCGCATCATCGCAACTTGACCATGCAAGCAAATGTGTCGTGTTCAGAGACCTGATACATGACTCTACTGCTCTTTTATTTTTTGCGCACGTGCCTACCGTAAGGTCAGCGTCTTTTTTATCGTACACAAAAATACCGCCGCAAGCATCACTGTCATCCCTTTCAGGAAGCACCTCGGCAATTAGTCGACCCTCAACGAGTGTCTTTACAAGCGCAAAACCAGGGAATCGTTCCGTATGATTATTCCAATAACCAGTACCACTCGCATCGCCTGCAACAAATAGATTTTCCATGCCAGAAACACTTATACCATCACTCGTTTCCACCCCCATATGTGAGTAGTGATGCGAAACACGAGCGAGTCTCTCTGAATTGTCTGGGAACACCAGCTTCACTACCCCACCATATGCAATAAATTTCTCAGCAATCTCAGGGAAATGATAATGAGCCTCATGCTTTCTAAGGAGGTCGGTTGTTGCTTTGTCTAAAACGGGGGTGCGAGAAAGCCCATCAAGATAAACGCTCGCTTTATCCAATGTATCGGTCTCGTAACAGCCCGTGAGCGCATCTCCCTCGGCGTTCGTTCTTGCAAACGGATGAAGCATATGAATCGTAGTGTCGACTAAAGGAATGCCTGCCTTAAATAACAACTGGCTGCCGGAGTTTTCAATATTTACGTTGGTAGAATGAAATAGATACCCTCCCGCGTTGCCGTTGGCAACCACATAATTGTCAGCTCTCATTGCAAAAGTGCTTGAGCGATCTGCGCAATCGATACCCGCAACAGCCCCGCCAACTACCCGGAGGTTCGCAACGTTCGCCTCAAGAAATATGACGCCTGCATCCAGGGCTTTTTGCGTAAACCACGCCAAAACTGATGCCCCCCTGCCCCCACCCTTCGCGTTCGTTGCACCCCACTGTGGGCCGAACCAACTCTTGCTGTCGTGATTTTCAATAAAATTTGGTTGTGATGCCCAATAGCCTAGCTCCTGATCAGCACGCTGTGCAAACTGAATCATCTCCGGAGTTGCGATGCCCTCATTTCGCGAGGCTAATAGATGCAGAAGCTCCTCTGGGTTGTCTATGCGCTGGCCACTAATACCATGCCGATATCTTTGCCCGGCAATGCGAGAGTTTGATTGCTGATATGGCTTGTCAACAATCACCACGGCGTGATCCGGTTCAGCCTCTTTCAAGTTTATTGCAGAGACAAGACCAGCAATACCAGCCCCCACTATGATGGTACTTTTCGTTCCACTGTCGATTAATTCACCTTCAGTGATCAGATGCCGCTGATTGCTGAGCGCTGCTGTTTCGGCTGTCATTTTCATACTTTAGTAAATACTTTTAATTTTGTCAATATTGTTTAGTGGACGGTAGACATTCAGCTATTGATTGTTGGGCCTTAATAATCTAGCATGGAGGTATGGCAATAAAAGTTGGGATCGTTGAAGATGACATTGCAATTTCGCAAATGTACCGCCTAAAATTTGAGGCCGAAGGTTTTGAGGTGCAAACAGCCGAAAATGGCAAACTTGGGCTCGAGATGCTTGAGGGATTTAAGCCGGCTATCGTGCTCCTTGATTTAATGATGCCTGAGATGACAGGCGATGAAATGCTGGCTGAGCTTCGTAAAAAACCGTGGGGGAAGGATATAACGGTCATCATATTAACAAACCTGGGTGAAGAAGAAGCACCGAAATCCCTCAAAGAATTAAATGTCCATTCGTTTATTGTGAAGGCTGAGATGACCCCCAAGCAAGTAGCTGAACGCGTAAAACAAGCGCTTGGCGAAAATTAGCTTATATTTTGCTTGAAGACCGAGCTGCCTTGATGACGTTTTCAAATAACGCACAAATGGTGAGCGGACCAACGCCGCCTTTTTTGGGAGTGATTGTCAGATCATCACGCGTATAAAGCTCTTCTGCCAGGTCACCTTTGGCAACCCCTTGTTCTACTGCTACGCCTGCATCAACCACCACCGCATTCAGTGGTACCATATCACTACTTATCAATGCCGGCTGACCAGTTGCCGTGATAATGACATCGGCTGTTGCCAGCACTTCTACCAAATTATCACCCTTGTCGCAGGCCGTAACATTGACCCCAGAGCTCTCTAACATGCGCTGCAATGGCGAGCCCACCAACTTGCCCCTCCCAACAATGACCACCTTCTTGTTCCGTAAATCCACGTTATAGCCGGCGAGTAGCCAGAGAATTGCTGTTGGCGTGGCAGGATCATGTGTCGCATTGTTACCCAAAGCATCCACATCTTTTTGTGGTGCCACTGCATTTACTACGATGTCGGTTTCGGCTTGATTTTCGAGTGGCAATTGCACGATAATACCGTGCACGGAGGCATCTTTATTAAGCTTCTCGATGAGTGCTGTCACCTCATCTTGTTTCACACGGTGGATTTCTACATCAACCAAAATATCTTCACCGTAGCGCTTTTTCAGCTTCATATAGATTTCAATCACCGGATCATCAACCGTCACAATAATGGCCAGCTTAGGTGCAATATTATGCGCCTGGCGCAAGCCGCGCACTGCTCGAGCCTGTCGCTCTTTAATGAAACCTGCGAGCTCAGAGCCGTTCAATAACTTAGTCACTTGGCAATTCTAACAGAGGTCACTAAAAAAGACCAGGAGTTACCCTGGTCTTTTTTTGAGCGAATGATACGCTAAACGTTCGCTGCAGGCGGTGTTTGTGTCGGCTGTGAGGTTGATGGTTGCGTATTGATCGCTGCTATCAAGCGCCAGTAGCTCAGCGCAGGTGCCGACGTTCACCGTTGGACCAGCCGTTGTTACTGTGAAGCTGGTGGTTGCCGTCGGAGTGAGCTGATGATCGTTATCGCCAAACTCAACTACGTAGCCTTCTGTAATTTCATTCTCTTCGTCATCGCCGCAAGGCAGATCGTTCCAACCCTCATTGGCAATGAACTCGCCGCAGTTCTCACCGCCGGCATTATTTGGCTCATTAGCGTTCCAGTCGTTATAGGCATCGTCAACCTTGTGGCCGCCCCCAGAGTTACCCTCTTCGTCATAATCGGTGCTCTGCCAGAACTGCGTGCCAGCCTCGGGGCCAGTTACCCAACGCCACTCGCCTTCTGCCGCTTTGTCGCTAGCACCAATCCAACCATTATCGTCGAGGTTTTGACCGATGTAATCATTCTCTTCTTTGCTGGTAATTGTGGCCAAGTAGCCGGTTGCGCCTTGATACTC